>PBKC01000008.1 GCA_002721365.1 Rhodospirillaceae bacterium
GGTCGTGATACTCGCGCGTGCAGTCCGGGCACATCGCGAAGGGCGCCATCGTCGTCGCGGCGCGGTCGTAAGGGGCGCCCCGGATGATCGTCATCCGCGGACCGCAATGGGTGCAGTTGGTGAAGGGATAGCGATAGCGCCGAGCGTTGGGATCAAGGACTTCGGCCGCGCAGGACGGGCACAGGGCGGCGTCGGGCGCGACGCGGGTGTGCATCGTGCCGGCTGCGCTGGCGGCGATATGGAAACCGGCCGGGACCGTCCCGGCATAGGGGACGACCTCGACAGCGTCGATCCGCGCCAGCGGCGGCGAGCGGTGGTTCAGGGCATCGAGCAGGGCATCCACCGCCGTCCGGCTTCCGGCCGCGCGGACCAGCACGCCCTGCGAATCGTTCAGAACCTCGCCGTCGAGACCTAACGCCTGCGCATGACGCCAGACCGTCGGGCGAAAGCCCACGCCTTGGACGCGCCCGCGAACCCGGATTTCGACGGCGATCTCCATCGCACTGCCTGCAACGCGCTGATACGACAGTGGCAGCCGAGGCGGTCCATATTCGCCGGACCGCCGGCAGACCAGCTACGACGGCCACGATGCCGAAAGCGGGCGGACTCCACCACATGAAATCGTGTGGGGTTGCTCCTGCAGGAGCGGGCCCTTGCTACAATGGGTAGGTCGCGACCAGCTCGAACCCCTCGCACACGACCGGATAGTCGTCCTGCCAGGGAATGCCCCAGTCCTTGCACTGCCGCTCGAAATAGTCGAGATGCACTTCCCGCCAGTAGCGGAGGCTGGAATCGCCTTCGCCCTCGCGTGCGGCGAACATCTGCGTCACCTCGCGGAAGGGCCGTTCGTCGACATCGGTAATGCGGATCAGGTAGCGCGGCCGGTTGCCGCCATCGACGACCATCCAATAATCGCCGGGCGTCCGCCGCGGGATGCCGTTGCGCACGAAATCCATCGCCAGATGTGCGGTGGCCCGCTTCTTCCCGGCATCGACGAGGTCGAGCAGGGTGTCGTGATAGGGGGCGAAGCGGGGCTCGGCGAAAGTGCCGACGAAATAGTCGTCGGCATCGATCCCGAAGCTCGACCGGCATTTCTGCCAGAAGGCTTCCACCGCCTCGGTCTTCTGTCCGATCATCGGCCCTCCAATCGGCGGCTGTCCGTCCTGGCGCCGCGCCTGGCGCGGCCGCCGGATCAGGCTTTCAGGAACCGCTCCCACTCGTTCAGCACGTCGTCGAAGGTGACGAGGTCGCCCTCCGGGTCGAGCGGCCACAGCGGGAAGGGGCCGCCGCCGGTTTCGGCGAAGAACGTCGGGATGTCGTCATAGGGGTACATGCCGCGGGCGCGCTCATCGAGCAGCGGCAGGGCCGGCTCGATCGTCACGGCCGTGGTGTTGGCGTTCGCCACATAGGCCTGCGCCTCGGCCGAAAGCCCGTGGTTCATCATGGCGTAGGCTTCGGCCTCATGCGGCGCGTCCGTGACCATGGCCAGACAGTCGATCAGCGTCCAGGTGCCTTCCTTGGGGACCGTCCACTCCAGCTTGACGCCCTTGTCGCCCGCCCATGCGGCGACCGGTTCCCAGGCCTGGGACATCACTACCTCGCCACTGGCGAACAGGTCGGCGAGCTCGCCGTAACCGGGGGCGATGGTGCGCGCATATTCCTTCTTGAACTTCACGATCAGGTCGACCGCGGCCTTGAGCTGATCCTTGTTGATCCGTGTCGGGGTTTTGGTTCCCGTCGCGGTCATGATGAAGGGGATCATGACGCTGATGACGTCGTTCACGACGGCGACGCGGCCCTTGTATTCGGGCTTCATCAAGTCGAGCCAGGAGGTCGGCTTCTCCTTGACGACCTCCGGATTGTACATCAGCGGGACCGAGCCCCACATGAAGGGCAGCGAGTACTGGGTGCCGTCGACGTTCGGTCCAGGCGTGGTCTTGAAGAAGTCGAACAGGTTCTGGAAGTTCGATACCCGCTCCAGGTCGAGGGGCTTGAGAATGCCGATCTCGGCCATCACCGGCGTATAGCCGTGATCCGGCGTGACGATGTCCATGTTCCCCATGCCGCCGCCGGTCGCGGTGGCGATGATCTGGTTGTTGTCGTTCATGTAGGTGTTGTTGAGGCTGAGGCCGTTCGCGTCGAGGAACCCGCCGACGGCGAAGGCTTCCTCGTAGCCCTGCCAGCCCATGAAGTTGACGCCGGTCGCAGCCTGCGCCAGTCCCGGCCGCCACAGCGGTGCCGTCGCCGCCGCGCCGCCGGCCGCCAGCAGTCCGGCGTTGAAGGCCCGCCGCGACAGGGGCGCGCCGCTCCGATACCGGACCAGCCCCTCGGGACCGGGCCGCAATACGTTCGACCGCCACAGCTTGTCGATGAACTTGGTGGACATCTGTCGCCTCCGGATCGCTGGATGGCAGTGGGCTGATCGCCGCATCGCCGCGTGAAAACCACGTTCAGAGGATGCAACGATGTTTCCTCAGGAGAAAACCGCGCTTCGAGCAATGCAAAGCATCCGCTCGGTCAATCCATGAACTCGCCGCGGTCGACATGGAGCGACTGGCCGGTGATGTCGGCGGAAAGGTCGGAGGCGAGGAACAGGAAGCTCGATACCACCGCTTGCGGCTCCATCAGGCCGGGCAGCGCCTGCTTGGCGATCCATGCCGCTGCGATCGCGGTCTCGCTGCGGCCGGTGCGGAGGGCGTCCGTGCGCACCGAGAGGGCGGCGGCCTCGGTATTGATGTAGCCGGGGCAGACCGCGTTCACGCGGATGCGCCGCGGCGCCAGTTCCAGCGCCAGGGTGCGGATGAAGCCCAGATTGGCGTGCTTCGAGGCGCAATAGGCGCTGAAGCCCGCTTCCGCCGATTTCGCCCACACCGAGGCGGTCGCGACGATGCTGCTGCCGTCCGGCATGCGCGGGAGGGCGTCGCGGGTGACGTAATAGGTGCCGAACACATTGGTTTCGATGACGCTGCGGAAGGCGGCCTCGACCGCGTCCCCTTCCTCCGCCATCGGGGTGAGAAGCTCCAGCCCCGCGTTGTTGATCAGGCAGTCGATGCGGTCGAGCCGCGACAGGGCTCCGCGCACGGCTTCACGGTCGCGGATGTCGCAGGGGAGCGCGGTCACCGGACAGTCGAATTCTTCGCCGATCGCCGTGGAGGCCGCGGCGAGGCGATCGCCGTCGAGGGCGAGGATACTGAGGTTTGCCCCTGCCGCCGCGAAGCCGCGGGCGACCGCCAGGCCGATGCCGCTGCTCGCGCCAGTGACCAGCACGTTCTTTCCGCTGAAGTCGAACCCGGCCATGCCCGTCCTCCGTCCGTTCGTCCGTTCGTCCATTCGTCGAAAGACGTTAGGCGGGGCGCGGCCGGTCGAACATTCCACCCCTTGCGATGTTCAGCATAGGGATCGCCGATGCTTGCCCATGCGTGGGCAGTGCTTTCATCGACGAGGCCTATGATGTCGATTGCGGTTTAGGGAGTTTTCATCCGGGCCGATCCCGCCGATTCTGCGGTCAGGCGGCGAGCCTTAGCGGGCCGATGGCGCGCGGCGTCCGCCAAGCAGCGAGGATCCTGCGATGACAGACGTCGAAATGCCGTTCAGCTCCGTCGCCGTCACCGGCGGGAATGGCCGGCTCGGCCAGGCGGTGGTGGCGGAACTGGCGCGTGTCGCGGACGTGACCTCGATCGACATCACCCCCGGCCGCCCCGGCGTCCGGTCGCGCTATGCCGATCTCAGGTCGCGGGAAGGTCTGCGCCATGCCCTCGAAGGGCACGAGGCGGTGGTGCATGCGGCGGCGCTGCTCCTGCCTGAGGACCCCAGCGACCGGATGTTCGAGATCAACGTGCTCGGTACCTGGAACCTTCTCCACACGGCGCGCGAGGTGGGGATCAGGAAGGTGGTGCTGATCTCCAGCGAGACCGCCTCGGGCGTCATCAACATCACCCACGTTCCCCAGGCGAAGCCCGAATACCTGCCGATCGACGAGAAGCACCCCCTGAGACCGCGGGAGACCTACGGCCTCAGCAAGCAGCTCTGCGAGGTGATGGGCGAAGGGCTCGCCCGCAACGGCGACCTGCAGATCGTCGCCCTGCGCCCGACCCTGATCCTGACGCCGGGGTGGGAGGACTATGTCGAGCGGACGCGCCGGACCGAGGACCCCGACCTCTGGTCCTACGTGGTCGTCTGGGATGTGGCACGGGCGGCGCGGCTGGCCTTGAGTGTCGACTGCGGGCCGTTCAACGCCTTCTACATCCAGGCCGAAGACACCTTCGCGCCCGAGCCCACCATCGACTTCATGCGCCGCCGTTTCGGCGATATTCCCGAGATTCGCAAGCCCGAGGTCTATGCCGCCAACCCGTTCGCGGCGATCTTCGACGGGGCCAAGGCGGCGGAGATGCTGGGGTTCCGGCCGCAATACGACTGGCGGCGGTTCCTCGAAGAGGGCGGGCGGCGCGTGGACGGGGCCCCTTGAATGCTCGACTATCCATCGGCGGCGGTGCGCGCGCCGCTGTCCGCGTACGAGGCCGAAAGGGCGACCCTGGTGGAGAAGGCTGAGCCTGCGCCTCTGGTCGAGCTCGCGGGCATTCGCAAGAGCTATGGCAGCGTCGAGGCGGTCCATCCGCTCGACTTGACGATCCGGAAGGGCGAGTTCGTCGCCATCCTCGGCCCCTCCGGCTGCGGCAAGACGACCTTGCTCCGCATGATCGGCGGCTTCGCCCAGCCGAGCGCCGGGACCATCCGCATCGGCGGGCTGGACGTTACGGCGCTCCCGCCCGAGCGCCGGCCGACCAACCTGGTCTTCCAGGGCTACGGCCTCTTTCCCCACATGACGGTCGCCCAGAACATCGGCTATGGGCTCGCCATCCGGAAGACGCCGCGCGCCGAGAAGCAGCGCCGGGTCGAGGAGGCGATGGCGCTGGTGCGGCTGGAAGGATTCGGCGACCGTCCCATCGCCAAGCTGTCGGGCGGACAGGCCCAGCGCGTCGCCTTGGCGCGGGCCCTGGTGATGCGGCCCGACGTCCTCCTTCTCGACGAACCGCTGGGGGCCCTCGACCTCAAGCTCCGGCGGGCGATGCAGGAGGAACTGCGCCGCATCCACCGCGAGACCGGGGGCACCTTCGTCTTCGTCACCCACGATCAGGCCGAGGCGATGGACCTCGCCACCCGCATCTGCGTCATGGCGCGGGGACGGGTCGTACAGGACGGCGACCCGGAGACGATCTACAGCAGTCCCGCGACCATGTTCGTCTCGACCTTCATCGGCGAGGCCAATCTGTTCGCGGGTCAACGGTGCGGCGGGGTCGTCACCCTCGGCGCCGGGCCGACCATCCCCGATCCCGGCGAAGACGGACCGGTCGTCTGCGTGGTGCGGCCCGAACGGCTGTGGATCGACGCCGGGGTGGAGGCGTTGTCCGAATGCGCGTTCCGGCTGGCTGGGGTCCTGGAAAGCGCGGTCTTCCTGGGGCCGTTCGTGAACTACACGGTCCGCCTGGACGGCGGCGAGAGCGTCACCGTCAGCAGCCGCGAGATCGGTCTGCGGACGCGGCTGAATGCCGGCGACCGGGTCGCTGTGGGCTGGTCCATCAGCGACCATCGCGTGCTGCCTCACGAGGCCCCGTGAAGGCGGTGCTCCGCCGCGGACTGCTGCTGGCGCCGTCGACGGCGATCTTCCTCGGCGTCTTCCTGGTCCCCGCGGGGTTTTTCCTGGTGGTGAGCTTCTGGCGGGTGCGGGCCTACCGCCTGCGGCCCGACGCGACTTTCAATAATTACAGCGCGGTGCTTACCGAATACTGGCAGCCGCTGGCCTTCACACTCGGCATCGCGCTGGTCATCGCCGTGGTGACGACGGCGCTGGCTTATGCCTACGCCTATTTCTGCCGCTTCCGGGCGGGCAGGTTCGGCATGGCCTTCGTGTTCATCGCGGTGATCACGCTGTTCGGCGGCTATCTCACCAAGATCTACATGTGGAAGACGATCCTGGGATCGAGCGGGATTCTCAACTCCGCCCTCGCGGCCCTGGGGCTCACCGACCAGCCGGTGACGCTGTTCCTGTTCAATCCCCTGGCCGTCGTCATCACCCTGGTCCACTATACCCTGCCGCTGGCGATCCTGCCGGCCTATGGCGCCCTGCGCGGGGTGCGCGACGTCGATCTGGAGGCCGCGCGGGATATCGGGGCCGGACCGTGGCGGGCCTTCTACGACATCGTCCTGCCGCAGACGCGGCTGGGTCTTCTCTCTGCGTTCAGCCTCACTTTCCTTTTCGCGGCCGGGGATTACGTGACTCCGACGCTGGTGGGGGGACCGCACACCTCGATGATCGGTCTGTTCATCCAGAGCCAGTTTGGGCACCGGGTGAACGCGCCCATGGGGGCGGCGATGTCCTTCACCATGGTCGCCGGCTGCCTGGTGACGATCGCGCTGTTCGCCCTGATCCTTCGCCGTATGACGCGGGCCGTCCCGTGAGCCGCCTGCCGGCCATCGTCTGGTACGGGTTCGCGGCGGCGGCGATCGTGTTCATGCTGGCGCCGCTCATTGTGCTGATCATGTTCTGCTTCAGCGACAGCCCGCTGCTGGCCTTTCCAATCACCGGGCTCACCCTCGACTGGTTCGGTGCATTGCTGGCGCGGCCGGGGCTCCTGAAGGCCTTCACCAACAGTCTGATTGTCACCGCGACCGTGGGCGTGGTCTCGACGGTGGCCGGCACCCTGACGGCGATCGGCCTCGCCGGCGTCCGCTCGCTCGGGGCCTCGGGCTTCACCGCCGCGCTCACCGTCCCGGTGATGGTGCCGCCGCTGATGCTGGGGATCATGCTGCTTTCCTACTTCACCAACTGGCTGGGAATACGGCTCGGCCTGCATACGGNGATCCTGGCCCACCTGGTCTTCACCCAGCCGTTCGTGATCCTGATCGTNGGCGCGCGGATGGCNTCGTTCGACTTCGCCGCCGTCGACAGTGCCCGCGANCTGGGCGCGTCGAGCNTCAGGGCCTTTCTCACGGTGACGCTGCCGATCGTCCGCCCGAGCATCGTCGGCGCATCGCTGATCGGCATGGCCCTGTCGCTCGATGACTTCGTGGTGACGTTCTTCACCATCGGCGGCGGCAGCACGCTTTCGACCTATATGTGGGGGATGCTGCGGCGGGGGGTCGACCCCACCATCAACGTGATGGCGGTGATGGTGATGAGCCTGTCGATCGGCGCCAGCGTGCTCGGCCTGCGCGCGACCCGCTACCGGGGCTGATCGCCCTACTCCTCGTCCAGAAGATCGAGGAAGCGGGCGACCGCGTGGCGCCGGGGACTGCGCGGATCGGTGACGACGAGAATGTCGTCCTGGAGTTCGGGGTCGGGCTCCATGAGAAGATGCAGGCGGCCGGCCGTGATGTCGCCTTCCAGATATTCGAAGGGCAGAAGGGCGATGCCGAGCCCGGCCATCAGCATGCGCCGCACCTCGTTCAGGTCCGGTGATTCGCCGGCGACGACACTGCCCCAGCCGTAGCGGCGCCGGTATCCGATGATCGGCGCTGCCTCGTCGTTATGGGGAAGGACGAAGGCTTCTTTTGCGAGATCGGCGGGGTCCTTGAAGACCTTGCCGTAGAGCGGGTGATTGGGAGAGCAGAGCAGGACGTGCTGCTCGCGGTAGAGAATCCGGGTTTCCAGGCGCTCGTCATGCTCGTCGATGGGACCGACGCCGATCTCGACCTCGTGGTTCAGGACCCGCGCCGCGATCTCGGTGCAGGGGGCGACGTTGACCAGCAGCTCCGCGCGCGGATAGCGGCGGCTGAAATTGGCGAGAGCGCGGTCGAGCTGCGGCGAGACCAGGTTGCCCACCATGATCAGGCGCATCTGGAACATGACGCTGCTGGACAGGGCGTCGAAGCTGCCGGGGAGGGAGGAAAGCTGCTGCTCGACCCCGGCGCAGATCTCGGCCAGCAGCCTGCCTTCCTCGGTCAGTTCGAAGCCGCCGGGTCCGCGCCGGCAAAGGGTGGCACCGACATGGTCCTCGAGACGCTTCAGCGCGCTCGACACCGAGGGCTGCTGGCGCGACATGACCGCGGCGGCGCGGCTGACCCCGCCGGAGGCGGCGATCACCGAGAAGACCTTCAGCAGGTTCCAGTCAAGGTTCCAGAGGAATTTCGAGGAAAAGCGGTCCAGCGTCGGCCCCCGAAGCATGACGTTCGGGACGCGCCGCGGCAGCGCTGTTCCCCGGCGCAAACGCTGACTCGGCCGTCGCGACGGGCGCACCGTGCGCCCTGTCCGAGGACGAAGTATGGGGGAATTCGCCCGGTGATTCCAATGGCCTGGTGAAAAGACGGCCTCGCCGCCGCTTAGCCTCGGCCGCCCGCCAGCTTCGCCGCCTCCGGCCGGCGCTTCAGCCGGGCCATGGCGACGATCCCGAGGAACGGGCCGATCGCCAGCGGTGCAAAGGCGAGGTTCCAGCCCAGATCCTCGATGAAGATCGGCATCAGATGGATCGTGATCAGGGTTAGGAGGAAGCCGGCGCAGGTTTGGACGGTCAGCATCGTGCCGACGATCTGCGGCGGCGACAGCTCGGCGACGCTGGCTGAGAACTGGGCCGAGTCGGCGATCACCGCGGCCCCCCACAGACCGCACAGCGCGATAAGGAGGGTGGGACTGGCTCCGAACAGGGAACCGACCAAGAGCGCACAAAGGCCGCTGATCGCCATCGCCCCGATGGTGACGGCGGTGCGTCCGTGGCGGTCTGAAAGCCAGCCGCCGGCAAGGCAGCCGATCGCGCCGCAAGCCCCGACCACGAGGAAGGTGGCGATGCGTGCCAGCGCGGTGGGATCGTAGCCTGCGGCGTTCACCTGGAAGCTCGCTGCCAGGAACAGGCCGATCCAGGCCCACATCGCATAGAGCTCCCACATGTGCCCGAGATAACCGAGATTCGCGAGCCTGAGGGCGGGATTGCGGAAGGCCTCGGCGAATGAACCGGGGGAGAAGCGGGCGGCCGGGGCCCATTTCGGACCCAGCGGGATGAGAAGGGCGAGAAGACCCGAAGCGGCGGCGGCCACCGATGCCGCGGCGATGGTGAAACGCCAATCGACGCCGCCGAACGCGTTGATGAGGTGCGGCGAGCCTGATCCGACCGTCAAGGCCCCGACGAGGATCGCGACGAGAAGGCCGAGGTCCCGGTCGGCCCAGCTGCTGGCCATCTTCATGCCTACCGGATAGACGCCGGCCATGCACATGCCGATCACGAAGCGCGCGGCGTACACCGGGATGCTGCCGGGCTCCAGCCAGAGAAGGGCGGTGTTGGCCGCCGCGGCGACGAGCGCCGATCCCATGAAGAAGCGGCGGGGGTCGAGTCGGTCGGCGAGGCCGAGAAAAGCGCTCGTCAGCGTTCCGAGCACGAACCCCGCCTGCACCATGCTGGTGAACAGGGAGATCTGTACCGAGGAAAGTTCGTACTCGGCCTGCAAGGCCGGGATCACGGCAGTGGCCGAGAACCACAACGCCAGCGCCATCACCACGCAGAGCGCGAGGAGCGCGATGGCGCGCACCTTCTGTGGGGAAGCCATCGGCGCCGCCCGTGGCCCGTCTAGATCCGGTACCGGTCGACGACCTCCGGATCGGGGTCGACCCCGAGGCCCGGCCCCCGTGGCACGGAGAGATGTCCGTCGACCACGACGGCGGCGCGGCCGAACAGCTCGGTCTCGAAATCGAGATAGAGGCGCTCGAACAAGGGCGGGCGGCGTTCGGCGGCGGTCAGGTGGATGGTCGCGATCTGGCCGGGGCCGAACAGCGCACAATGGGGCGAGAAGGAAAGCCCGTTGGCGTGGCAGTAGTTGGCGATCCGCACCAGTTCGGTGACGCCGCCGGTCTTCGCCACGTCCGGCTGGGCGATGTCGATGGCGCCGGCATCGTGCATGGCGACGAAGTCGAACAGGCTGCCGGCGTTCTCGCCGCTGGCGATGGCATGGTTGCCGGCGGCGCGGACCCGCGCCAGGCCGGCATAGTTCTCGGGCGGCCAGACCGGCTCTTCCAGCCAGTGAAGGCCGAGGCCGGCCAGGGCCCTGTCGTAGTCGAGCGCCTCTTCGACCGACCACGGGCAGTTGGTGTCGAGCATCACACGGGCGTCGTCTCCGGCCGCCTCGACTGCCGCCGCGATCACGGGCACCGAGACCTCGTGCAGCTTGATCCAGCTATAGCCTTCACCGATGGCCCGCTTCACCGCTGCCGCCACGGCGTCCTCGCTGGCGTAGCGGACGAGGCTCGCATAGACCTCCACCCGGTCGGCGTGCGGACCGCCCAGGAGGTCGACCAAGGGGCGTCTCGCGGCTTTGCCGGCGATGTCCCAGAGGGCGATGTCGACCCCGGCGATGCCGTACATCACCGGCCCGACGCGGCCGAAATTGTGCAGGTTGAATTCGAGGTCGTGCTTGATGCGGGTGACTTCCCGCGCATCGCGGCCGAGGACCAGCGGCAGGACGCGGTCGTCGATCATCTGCTTGAGGGCGCGGTCCTCCATGCGCGAGAACGCCTCGCCCCAGCCGACGATCCCGTCCTCGGTCTCCAGCCGGACCAGAAGCGCATCGAAGCTGTTGGCGGGCTTTCCGCCCCAACCCCAAGGCGGAAGGCCGCCGCACTCGAAGGGAAGGGCGAGAAGGATGGTTTCGGCTTTGACGATCTTCAACCTTGGACCTCTTCGGTCGATCGCGGCTGCGAAGACTTGGAGCGGCACATTTAGGAAGTCCCGTTCGCCGCAGGCCGGGCGACGGATTGTGCCAGCGGCAATAGCGGGGCGAAAGGACCGCCTAAGCATGGGGGACCAACCGGTTGCGCGACCCTTACGTCATGCGAGGTCGTCACGGGTAAGGCGTTTCTTCGATTTCAGCCAACCTGCGGTCGCCCCGTGCAGTCGCATGCAATGATCTGGTTGTTTCAAACCAAAATGAAGCGACCTGAACGCATTCTAAAATTTATCACTGAGCTTAATAGGGTATTTCTGCGCATGTCCAAATTTGCGCTTTTCGTTAATTTGGGAGCGCTTCGGGGTGGGGGCGATGTCATATATTGAAAACGACAAAATACTCGAATAGAGAGTTGAATTTTTGATTATCGCGACAGAATCATTAGATTTTCCGCCGAATTCTGGTTTGGTCTCGGGCCGAGGTCATATATCTGTTGGTGTGTAAATGAAACCGACCGCGCCGATTGAATATAGAACGAGGGTGGAGAGGGGATGCAGGCGAGCCGGATCGAGAATCGAAAGCAGAAGGCGACAGATCGCGTTCGGCCCATATCAGACCCGTTTTCGCGGATGGCCTATCAATTGGTGGTCGTGGAGCAGCGGCGGCCGCTGGCATCCGTGGCGAAGAGCCTGGAGCTGAGTCCCAGAGAGCTTCGTGCACGCCTGATCGGGCGTGCGCCGTTTACCCCTCGAGAAATCAATAGCCTGCTCCGCGTGATTCCCGACGAGCGCCTTGTCCACGCGTTGCTGTCCGATACGCCCTTCGCGGCGAGCCGGCCGCCGCAACTGGTCGAGGCCTCGGAAGAGCGCGGTCTGGCGGCCGATACAGCGTCGGCGATCGAAAATATGGCGAAGGCGGTTTCTATTCTGCAAGACCGGAGCGACACCGATCCGGGCGGCCAGCGGCGTATCGCCCTCAACTGTCTCGATCGCGCTCAAGCCGTGCTGGAGCGGGTGCTGGCCCGTCTCGAAGCCGCCTAAGGTCTGGTCCGCCGTCCATGAAGGCTCGGAGACGAGCCGTTCTCGGGAGCGAAAAACGGCCTAACCGAGAGCTAATCGGTTCGATGCGACACGGCCCGAAAGCTCCTCGCGGATGCCGGCGCACAGGAACTCCGACATGCGGCGGCGGGTATCGCTGGTTGCGCTTCCGGAGTGCGGAAGGGCGAAGACGTTGTCGAGTTTCCGATAGGCCGGATGGATGTCTGGCTCGTTGGCGAACACGTCGAGTCCGGCTGCCGCGACCTGACCGCTGCGAAGTGCGGCGACCAGTGCGGCATCATCGATGATGTCTCCGCGCGAAATATTGGTCACGATCGCTCCGGCCGGCATCAGAGCGAGCCGTTCGCCGTTGATCATGCCTCGGGTTGCTCGCCCACCGGGCGCGGCGACGCACAGCACGTCGGTGAGCGCCAGCATTACTTCCAGGCTTTCGTGGTAGACGGCGCCCCGTTCCTCGGCCGGGTCGAGCCGGCGTCGGTTGTGGTAGTGGATCTCCATATCGAAGCCGCGGGCGCGCTTTGCGATGGCGCGTCCGATCCGCCCCATGCCGAAGATTCCGAGCCGCTTGCCGTGGATGTCGGTGCCGAGGAGTTGCCCCGGCTGCCAGCCGGTCCATTCGCCGCTGCGGACCAGGTGTAGGCCTTCAAGCGCTCTGCGCGCCGCGCCGAGCATCAGCAGCATGCCGATGTCGGCACAGGATTCGCTCAGCACGTCGGGCGTATGGAGAACGACCAGATTGCGCGCGGCGGCGGCGGGCAGGTCTATATGCTCGTGACCGACCGAATAGGTCGCCACGATCCGGACCGAATCCGGCAGCGCGGCGATGACTTCGGCCCCCAGCTTGTCGGTCGCGGTCACCACCAGGGCCGTCGCGCCCTCGCATCCCGCGATCACCTCGCTCGCAGCCAGAACCCGGCCGGTGTCGTTGAAGCGGCAGGAAAAGGTTTCTGCGAAGGGACGCTGTGCCACGCCCGGAAGGTTGCAGGCGATGAAGACCGTGTCGCCGCTCGCTTCCTTCATGTCATGCACCCTTATGCGGGCAGCGCCCGATTCATCATGAAGCCCATCTCGGAGAAGGGCGCCATCTTCACCGCCCGCGCACGAAACGCCGCCCAGCTCTCGTAGATGCGGCGGTTGATGTCTCCACCCTCGGCGGTCTCGGCGACGACGTCCAGGCTGTGCTTCATCATCGCCTTGACGACGTCTTCCGGGAACTGCCGCAGCTGGACCCCATGCTTTCCGACCAGCGTGTCGAGCGAAAGGCTGTTGGCCGCCGTGAACTCGGCAAGGGTAATCGTGTCCTCGGCCGCGGCGCAACGCTTTACGATCGTCTGGAGATCCTTCGGCAGCTCCTCGAACGCCTTGAGATTGACCATGAGCGAAAGGTTCGAGTTGGGCTCTGCGACGCCCGGCCCGTAATAGTACTTGGCGACCTTGTAGAAGCCGAAGGCGAGGTCGTTCCACGGGCCCACCCATTCGGCGGCGTCGACGACGCCCGTCTGCAAGGCCGGCATGATCTCGCCGCCGGGCAAATTCACCGTCGTCGCGCCGAGGCGGTTGACCACTTCGGCGCCGAGCCCGGAAATGCGCATGGTGAGGCCATTGAAATCGGCCACCGAGCTGATCTCGTTCTGGAACCAGCCGCCCATCTGGCTGCCGGTGTTTCCCGCCGGCCACGCCCGGAGGCCGAACTCCGCGTAAAGCTCGTCCCAGAGTTCCTGTCCCCCGCCGTGGAACAGCCAGGCATTCTGCTCCTGCGCGGTCAGACCGCCGGGGACGGAGCAGAAGAAGGGCGTGCTCTTGTGCTTGTTGACCCAGTAGAGCGGCGCGTCGTGCCCGCATTCCGCTTTCCCTTCGCGGACGGCGTCGAACACCTCGTAGGCGGGGACCAGTTCGCCGGCGGCATAGAGCTTGATGGTCAGGCGACCGTCGGAGGCGGCGGTGATGGAATCGGCGAGACGCTGCGCGCCCGTGCCCAGCCCGGGGAAGTTCTTGGGCCAGGTGGTGAGCATGCGCCACTGGTACTTCTTCTCCGCGATCGCCGGAGCCGGAAAGGCGCCGGCACCGGCCGCGAGCGAGCCGACGGCGGCGCCTTTGAGGAAGGAACGGCGTTTCATGAGACTCCCTGAACTTGGTTTGCTTTATCGCTCGCTGACGATCGTACGGTCGTTCCTTCGGCCCGGCCGTCCGTTCAGGACGGCCACAACATCGGATGCTCGGAGACCACCACGGGGTAGATTTCGTCGGTGAAGTTCGGCAGGTCGGCCAACAGTGTCTTGCCTTCCGGGCTCTCCAGCGCTGCGTTCAACGCTTCCTCGGACTCGAACCAGAGCTCCGAAAAGCCATCGTAGTCGAGCTTCGGAAACTTCTCGCGCTCGATCAGGTTCACGCAGTAGCGGCGCATGCCCGGCAGCTTCTTGCAAAGGTTGGCATGCGTCGTGAGCCAGTGGTTCACGAACGCTTCGTGGCTCAACGTCTTCTTCCGGCGAACGAGTCCGATTCGCTTGATCATGCGCGGTTTCCCTTCGTAGAGACTGAACGGCGGATCGGGCGGCAACGACCGCCAGCGATGTCGCCATCGCGGCTCGGCAATGCCAGCCCGCAATCCGACATTCGGCGTGCGGTGCGAGGCGCCGGCCCTGCGAGATTGCCGGGACCTTGCGACAGCCAGGGGCCCCTGTATATTTCCAATTCGCGAAGCCGCCATCGCGAACCGCGATGGCCAGACGCCTGTCGAGGGCCGATGCTCGATCCCGTGTCGCTTCGCCTCTTCGTCGCCGTGATCGAAGAGGGAAGCATCGCCGCCGCCGCAGAGAGGGAGCATATCGCCGCCGCCGCCGTGAGCCGGCGGGTCAGCGACCTCGAAGCGCTTCTGGGCACCGCGCTTCTGGTCCGCTCCAACAAGGGTGTAGAGCCCACGGCCGCCGGAACCGACCTTTTGATCATGGCCCGGCGGACGCTGCAGGAGCTGGACGGCATCCATGTGGCGATGCGCCAGTATTCCACCGGCGTGCGGGGCCACGTCCGGGTGCTCGCGAACATCTCGACGATCACCCAGTTCCTGCCCCGCGCCATCAAGTCGTTCCTGACCGCCCATCCCGACGTGAACATCAAGCTGAACGAGGAGATCAGCAGCCGCATCACCAAGCTGGTGGCTGAGAACGCGGCCGACATCGGCATCTTCACCGCCGGTGTCCCGACCCATCAACTGGAGCTGTTCCCGTACCGGACGGACAGGCTGGTGGTGCTCATCCCGGCCGACCATCCGCTCGCCCGGCGGCGCTCCGTCCACTTCGCGGAGATGCTCGACTACGACTTCGTCGGCCTGCGCACGGGCAGCGTGATCAACATGTACCTCACCCAGGCGGCGAGCCAGAGCAACCGCACGGTCAAGTTGGGCATCCAGGTCGCGAGCTACGACGCGGTGTGCCTGATGGTGAGCGAAGGGATGGGCCTGGGCCTCCTGCCGGAAGGGGTGGCGCGCCCATTCTTAAGGGCGCTCAAGCTCCGCACCCTCCGCCTCGACGAAAGCTGGGCCCAGCGCCAGCTTCTCCTCGGCGTGCGCAGCTTCGAAGCTCTGCCCGAGCCAGCCAAGCGGTTGCTCGTCCACCTGCGCGACACGCCGGAAGCCAATGGCGCAGCGGACGGCAAGGGAGCAACGAAACCGTGAAGGGCATTTCCCTTCACCGCCCCGTCCGGGGGCATTATCTCTAGTACCTCAACGATCGGAGGGTAAGGCGATGGAGAGAACGGAAACGGCCTATCTCGCCGGCGGATGCTTCTGGGGGATGCAGGATCTCTTCCGGCGGCTGAAGGGCGTCAAGTCCACGCGGGTCGGCTACACCGGGGGCGAGGTCGAGAACGCCACCTACGGCATGGTGAAGACCGGCAGGACAGGCCATGCCGAGGCGATCGAGATCGTGTTCGACCCCGACCGGGTGAGCTATCGCGAGATCCTCGAGCATTTCTTCCAGATCCACGACCCGACCACGGTCGACCGGCAGGGGAACGACCGCGGCAGCCAGTACCGCTCGGCCATCTTCTGGACTGACGAAGACCAGAAGCGCACGGCGCTCGACACCATCGCCGACGTCGAGGCCTCCGGCCTGTGGCCGGGGAAGGTCGTCACCCAGGTGGTGCCGGCCGGCGCCTTCTGGGAAGCCGAGCCGGAACACCAGGACTATCTGGAGCGCTACCCGAACGGCTACACCTGCCACTTCCCGCGCCCCAACTGGCGGCTCGAGAGGCGCAACGTCGCATAGTCCGGCGCGGACGGCGGTAGGCTACATGGCCGTGCCGCCGTCCACGTTGTAGACGTGACCGGTGACGAAGGACGCTTCGTCCGACACCAGGAACGCGATTACCGCGGCGATCTCCTCAGGCTTGCCGATGCGGCCGACGGGGGTGATGGCGACGACCTTGTCCAGCATCTCGGCGCCCAGCTTCTCCAGCTGCCGCTGGGCGAGGGCGGTCGAGGTCAGGCTGGGCGCCACCGCGTTCACCCGGATGCCCTTCGGTGCGAACTCCCGTGCCAGCGCCTTGGCGAGGGCGATGACCGCCCCCTTCGAGGTGGCGTAGGCGGCGGTGCCGAGCAGGCCGCCGCCGCGCTGGCCGGCGACCGAGCTGACATTGACGATCGAGCCGCCGCCCTGGCGCAGCATGACGGGCACGACGGCCTGGCAGCAGTGCCAGGCGCCGGCGGTGTTGATGCGCATGACCCGTTCGTACTCGTCGAGATCGATGTCGAGGAAGCGGCGGAAGCTTTCGATGCCGGCGTTGTTCACCAGCACGTCGATGCGGCCCTATAGGTCCTCGACCTGCTGGACCATCGCCTTGACGGCCGCCGGATCGCCGACATCGACTGCGACGGGGGTCGCTTTCAGGCCTTTTGACTGGAAGCGTTCGGCCGTTTCCTTCGCCGCGTCCTCGCGCAGGTCGGCAATGACGACCTTGAACCCGCGCCGGGCGATGGCGAGTGCCGCCGCCTCGCCGATCCCCGCCGCGCTGCCGGTGACGATCGCAACTTTCTCCTGATCCGCCATCTCCTTCCTCCCTTTTTCTGTTTATCGGTTCAACCGCCGCGTGCCCGGCCGAAATAGTCGGGACCGCCCATCTGACCGCCCTTGAGGGCGATTTCCAGGCCATCGATCCGCGGGTCCTCGGCATGGCCGCGGCAGAGCGGCGCACCCGGCGTCAGCTCGGCGCACATCTCCAGCCCATAAAGGCCCAGCTCCTGGGTGGCATAGCTCGACGTGTCGCCGCCGGCAATGACGGCGCGGCGCAGGCCGCTCGCGGCGAGCAGCTCGCGCGCCAGCCGGCCGAGCTGCCGGCCCAGGACGCGGGCGGTGTTGCCGGCGTTCGTGCCCGAGATCGCCGCCAGCCGCTCGCGCGTCGCGCGGATGCGGGGATCGTCGGACCCGGAGGCAGAATAAACGACGACGCTGTTGCCGGCCGCGAGCGACCGCAACGCCTGCTCCTTGATCCGTTCGCGGGCCGCGTCGACCGTTTCGGGCTGGACCAGGTCTTCGGTGGGTGCGCGGAGGCAGTCGAAGCCGTTCTGCGCCGCCCACTCGATCTGGCCGGCGGTGATCGGCGAGGCGCTGCCGGAGACAACGAGAATCTGGCGGACGGGCTCGATCCGTCCCGGAACGGCCATCTCGTCGCCGATGATCCCCGCGTCGCGCCAATGCGCGGTCAGTGCGTAACCCACTCCCGAGGAGCCGACGACGAAGTGACGGCCGCCGGCCGCCTGTTCCCAGAT
>PBKC01000009.1 GCA_002721365.1 Rhodospirillaceae bacterium
CGGACGGCGGCCCGCCGGTGGTCGAGGTGCCGGCGACGATTCAGGACGGGGTGGTGACGCTGGGGCCGGTGCCGGTCGCCAAGGTCGGTCCGCTGACCGACATCCGCCTGCCCGAATAGGATGGGCGGGCGGGCCGTGCTTCTCAGGCCTGCTTCTCGGCGATGATCTGGCGCCGGATGTCGCGGGTCCGCGTGAACAGCGCTTCCAGCGTGTCGGCCTCGCCCCAGCGGATCGCCCGCTGCAGCCGGCTCAGGTCCTCGGTGAACCGGCCGAGCATCTCCAGCACCGCTTCGCGATTGTTCATGAAGATGTCGCGCCACATGACCGGATCGGAGGCGGCGATGCGGGTGAAGTCGCGGAAACCGCTAGCCGCGTATTTGATGACCTCGCGCTTGGTCTGATCCTCGAGGTCGGTGACCGTGCCGACGATGTTGTAGGCGATCAGATGCGGCAGGTGTGAAGTGATGGCCAGCACCAGGTCGTGATGGCTGGGGTCCATGATGTCGACCATGCTGCCGGCCCGGCGCCACAGAGCGGCGACGCGTTCGACGGCCGCCGCGTCAGTTTCCTCGAGCGGCGTCAGGATGCACCAGCGGCCCTGGAACAGGGTGTCGAAGCCGGCGTCCGGCCCGGAATGCTCGGTGCCGGCCAAAGGGTGGCCGGGCACGAAATGCACATGGACCGGCAGGCGCGGGGCGACCGCGTCGATCACCGATCCTTTGACCGAGCCCACGTCGGTGACGATGGCACCTTCCGCGAGATGCCCGGCGATCGTGTCGGCCACGGCCGCATAGGCCCCGACCGGCGTACCGAGGACGACGAGATCGGCGCCCGTCACCGCTTCCTCGGGCGTATCGGCGACCGAATCGACGATGCCCAGCGAGGCTGCCTTCTTCCGGGTTTCTTCCGTACGCGAGAAGGCGACGACTTCGCGCGCCAGTCCTTCACGCTGGATGACACGGGCGAGCGAGCTGCAGATCAGGCCGATGCCGATCAGCGCGACGCGCTCGAATGGCGTGTTTTCGGTCTCGGACATGTTCGATCTCGTCTCGGCCCCGTCCGCGAAAGCGGTCAGTCGGCGAGGCCGATGTCTTCCTTGCTCAGGGGCTTAGCGTAGACGCCGATCGGGATGATGCGGGTGATCCGGTCGACCGCGGCGCGCAGCACGCTGTCCAGGCGGAGATCGTCCTCGCGGATGAACTCGGGCACCGAGACAAGATGCTGCCAGCCCTCGCTGCCGCCGCCCATCTTGGTCGCGGCGATCCAGGTGGCGTCGAGATCGGCCCCCTCGAACAGCTCCTTCAGGCGACCGCGGCTGGTGCTGCCCGTGGTTTCGAACGCCAGCAGAGTGACGTCGTCCTGGGTGGACTCGGGGGCCACGGGTGCGACGACGAAAGCATGCCGTCCCTCCCCGATTCCCATCTCGGCGAAGGGCAGCCGGGCGACGATCTTCGGGACCCCCTCGGCGGCGGACATCAGGTTCCGCCACCACGGATCGTCGTTCTCTCCGTCCGGGATCGGCAGCACGCCCACCGTGGCGAGACCGTCGGACACCGCCTTCAGCACCTGGCTCGGCGATTCGTGCAGCGACATCGGCGTGTAGGCGCCGAAATGGTCGGAAGCGAGGTCGCGATACCAGGTCGCGTCCTTGGGCGTGCAGACCGCCAGGGCGAACTGGCCCTGCACCCGAACCTGCGCCGACAGAAGCTCGCGCCAAAGACGGACGATCACGGGGCGCGGAAACGCGCCCTTGTGGCGCTTGAGCAAACGGCGGATGATTTCCGCCTCGCGTCCCGGCCGGACACCGACTCGTGCGGTACCTGCCTGTTGCTTCTGAACGCCGATCTGCTCGACGATTTCCGTCCTCTGCATCAACAGGTCGTGGATGCGATCGTCGATCGCATCGATTTCCCGGCGCAGGCCGGACAGATCAGCGTCGCTGGTCGTCATTTCTCGTTCTGGTTGGGCCGCGAAAAAGCCGCATAGTAGTAACGACGCACCCTGCCAAAATCAAAGAAAACATTGACAGAATGTGCCCTCGCTTCATAGCTATGCATCCCTTTTTCGGGCAGGTGGCACGGCACATCGCACAGGAATGAACCAGGCGGAGCTCAAGCAGCCGCCGCTTCGGCGGCTGGATGTGGATCATCGCCCGAGCGTCGTTCTGGGGGCCGATGAACCGCTGCGTCTGGCCTGCGGCGTCAGTCTCGGCCCGTTCTCAGTCGCCTATCAGACCTACGGCAGTTTGAACGCCGATCGCTCGAACGCGATTCTCGTCTGCCATGCGCTGACCGGCGACCAGTACGTGACGGGCGCTCACCCGATGACCGGCCGCGAGGGATGGTGGCCGCGCATGGTCGGACCGGGGATGCCGCTCGATACCGACCGCTACTACATCATCTGCTCGAACGTTCTCGGGGGCTGCATGGGCAGCACCGGGCCGCGGGACATCGACCCGGCATCGGGCCGGCCCTACGGGCTCGGTTTTCCCGTCATCACCATCGGCGACATGGTGAAGGCGCAAGCGATGCTGCTCGACCATCTGGGGATCGATCAGCTCTTCTGCGTGATCGGCGGCTCGATGGGCGGCATGCAGACGCTGGAATGGGCCTCGCGCTTTCCCGAGCGCGTGTTCTCCGCCGTTCCCATCGCCACCGCAGCCCGCCATTCGCCGCAGAACATCGCTTTCCACGAGGTCGGCCGCCAGGCGATCATGGCCGATCCCGACTGGCATGGCGGCGACTACCTGATCCATGGCACCCATCCGGCGCGCGGGCTCGCCGTGGCGCGCATGGCGGCGCATGTCACCTATCTGTCGGAGGGGGCGCTGCACCAGAAGTTCGGGCGTCATCTCCAGGACAGGAAGGTCTTCACCTACGGTTTCGACGCGGACTTCCAGGTCGAGAGCTATCTGCGCCACCGGGGCAGCACCTTCGTCGACCGATTCGACGCCAATTCCTACCTCTACATCACCCGTGCCATGGATTATTTCGATCTGGCCGCCGAACATGGCGGCCAGCTCGCGAAAGCGTTCCACGACACGCCGGTCCGGTTCTGCGTGATCTCGTTCGACAGCGACTGGCTGTTCCCGACGTCGGAAAGCCGGGCCGTCGTCCACGCTCTCAACGCCAACGCCGCCAATGTCAGTTTCGTCGAGATCGAAAGCGACAAGGGGCATGACAGCTTCCTGCTCGACGTGCCCGAATTCTTCGCCATCCTCACCGGCTTCCTGAACGGCGCCGCCCAGCATCGCGGTTTGACCCAGGCGTGAACGGACCTCCTCTCGCGGACCGGCCGGATGCGATCCGCGTCGATCTTCAGCTCATTGCCGGCCTGATCGAACCAGGCTCGCGGGTGCTCGACGTCGGCTGCGGCGACGGGGCACTGCTGCATTACCTGGTGAATCACAAGAACGTCGACGGGCGCGGCATCGAGCTCAGTCAGGAGGGCGTGAACGCCGGGGTCAGGAACGGCCTGTCGGTGATCCAGGGAGACGCCGATACCGATCTCGCCGATTTCCCCGAGAACGCCTTCGACTACGTCGTCCTCAGCCAGACACTCCAGGCGACCCGCGATCCGCGGCAGGTGCTGGAGCAGCTTCTCCGCATCGGCCGGCGGGCGATCGTGTCGTTCCCCAATTTCGGCTATTGGCGCTGCCGTCTGCAGCTTCTGATCCGGGGCAGCATGCCACGGACTCAGCTCATCAACTATGACTGGTACGAGACCCCCAACATCCACTTGTGCACGATCAACGACTTCACGCAGCTCTGCGACGATCTCGGGATCACCATCGAGCGCCGCTTCGCGGTGAACCATGAAGGCATGGTGGGGGGCCTGCGTGGCCTCGACTGGTTCGAGAACATGTTCGGCGAGCAGGGCGTCTTCATGCTGACCCGGGAGGAGTCGACGGACTAGACTAAGATCGTCTCAGGTCGAGTCGCCCTGAGACGATCGTGCTCTATCGGTCCTTTCGCTGCGCCCCGTAACCGGCTGTGGCGGACAGGGGACCGGAAGGTAAAGGCGTCGCCGGCGACGGCGCGGTTCCCGCGCGCCGGTCACGTAGACCTGTTTTCCCGCTTCGATCATCACCACACCGGCGAAGGGCAGTCCCCAGCTTTCGCCCACCCGTTCCCATGCCGTGGCCGAACCCAGGATCATGCGTGACCGGCCCGGCGGCATGTAGAGAGCCGTCGTGGCGCGGAGCGGCTGAAACATGCTCTCGCGCAGGAGGTGAGAAAGCTGCGGCGGGCTGTAGGGATGGCCATGCCCGAACGGCGTGCGCTCCAGGCGCGCCCAGATGCCGCGGCGATTGGGGACGACGACCAGGATGCGCCCACCGTCGGCCATGATCCGCCACAGCTCGCGCAGCATCGGACGCAGGGCCTCGCTGAATTCGATCCCGTGCATGACGAGAATGCGGTCGATGCTGTTGTCCGGCAGCGGCAGCTCGCTCTCGTCGGCCAAGGCGACAAGGTTGGCGCCGTCGCGCGGCCAACGGCTTACGCCTTGCGCCGCGGGCATGATCGCGAGAACCCGTTCCGCCTCGCTGCGGAACGGGCGGAGATAGGGGGTGCCGTATCCCAGCGCCAGCATCCTGAGGCCGTGGACGTCAGGCCAGATCTGGCGGATGCGCCGGCTGACCATGCGCCGCGCCACCTGGCCCAGCCGGCTCGCATAGAAACTGCCGAGATCGACGACGTCGTGGTACATGGTGGGGATAAGGTTCTCGCGGTGGTTCGCCGAAACGCGGCCCGGATCTCGGCGCCGGCGTTCAGGCTAATCCTTCAGGGACAAGGGAGCGACGGAGGAATGCTGGCATGAAACTCTATTATTCGGTGGCTTCGCCCTATGTGCGCAAGGTGCGGATCCTCGCGGCCGAGACCGGCCTTTCGGAGAGGTTGGAAATCGTGCCGGCCAATACGCGGGTGGCGGACGTGACGCTCGCCTCGCCGCAGAACGATCTGCCCTCGGTGAACCCGCTGGCGACCATCCCGACGCTGGTGACTGACGAAGGCGAGCATATCTATGACAGCATCGTCATCTGCGCCTATCTCGACTCGTTGCACGAGCGCGAACGGATGTTCCCGCCGGAAGGGCCGGCGCGCTGGCGGGCGCTGCGTCGCGACGCCCTGGCCGACGGCATGCTCAATGCGGTCTATCTGGTGATGGTCGAGGGGCGGCGGGAGGAATCCTTCCGGCTTCCCACCTGGATCGACCATCAGTGGAGCAAGGTGGAACGCGGCCTGGATCAGCTCGAATCGGAGGCGGGCGATTTCGGCGGTGGCCACATCATCGATATCGGCTTGATCAGCATCTGCTGCTGCCTCGGCTTCCTCGACTTCCGCTTCGGGCACAAGGAATGGCGTCGCGGCCGGCCGAAGCTCGCCGACTGGTTTGCGGCCATGGCGCAGCGACCCTCGCTGATCGACACCGCCCCGCACGACTGAGAGGCGGGATGAGCGGCGACGCCGACGCGATCATCGCGGCGCTGGGCCTCGCGCCGCACCCGGAAGGCGGGCATTTCGTCGAGACTTGGCGCTCGCCCGAGGACGAGGGGCGCGGCGCCGTTACCGCGATCTACTACCTGCTGCGTGCGGGCGAGGAGTCGCGGTGGCACCGGGTGGACGCGGTGGAAATCTGGCACTACTACGCCGGTGCTCCGCTCGCGCTTCGCATTGCCGAGGATGGAGGGCAAGCCGTAGAGCATCGCTTGGGCGCCGACCTCACTGCCGGCGAACGTCCGCAAGCGGTGGTGCCGGTGGACGCGTGGCAGAGCGCCCGCAGCCTCGGCGACTGGACGTTGGTGGGGTGCACCGTGGCGCCCGCCTTCAGCTTCGCGGGGTTCGATCTGGCGCCGCCCGGCTGGGAGCCCGGCTCCGGCCGGAGGTGACGTGAGGACGGCCGGGATCGGATGTTCCCGGCCGAATTCCTCGTTCCTTCTTACCGCTTGTACTGCGGGTCGACCGGGATCTGATAGCCTTCGGCCAGCTTGTTGGTCTGGTTGAACATCCCGACCACGGCCAGAACCTCGCCCAGCATTTCGTCGTCCATGCCCAGCTTGCGCGCGGCGGCGGTGTGCGAGTTGATGCAGTATTCGCAGCCGTTGGTGGCGCTGACCGCGACGGCGATCATTTCCTTGGTCAGCTTGTCGAGCCGGCCGGGCGCCATGACCTCGTTGAGGTTCTTCCAGATCCGCTTCAAGGTCGGCGGATGGGCGGCGA
The DNA here is from genome assembly GCA_002721365.1 of Rhodospirillaceae bacterium. Classification (GTDB taxonomy): domain Bacteria; phylum Pseudomonadota; class Alphaproteobacteria. The sequence continues at coordinate 6,222 of PBKC01000009.1, forward strand.
GGGTCTTCCACACGTTGGGTACCCAGTCGATGTTGCGCACCCGCATGATCTCGTCGAAGACCTCCTTGACCTCGCCGGTGGCGTCTTCGTACTCGACCATCTTCACTGTAGGCATCGGGACCTCCCAGAATTGAAAGCGGCGCCCGCCGGCTTTTCGCCGGGGGCGCCGCTCAATCTGCGGTCCGGGTTGGAACGCGGTCAATACATATGCTGGCCGCCGTTGATCGACAGCGTCGAGCCGGTGATGAAGCCGGCGTCGTCGTCGACCAGGAACAGAACGCCGCGCGCGATCTCGTGGGCCTTGCCGAGACGGCCGACGGGGATGCGGGCGACGATCTTCTCCAGTACGTTCGGCGGCACCGCCGCCACCATGTCGGTGTCGATATAGCCGGGGGCGATGGCGTTCACCGTGATGCCCTTGGCCGCTCCCTCCTGCGCCAGGGCCTTGGTGAAGCCGTGGATTCCCGATTTCGCGGCGGCGTAGTTCACCTGTCCGTACTGGCCGGCCTGACCGTTGATCGAACCGATGTTGACGATGCGGCCGAAGCCCCGGCTGCGCATGCTGTCGATCACCGCCCGGCACATGTTGAAGCAGCCGCCTAGATTGACGTCGATGACTTCCTGCCACTGTTCGGGCGTCATCTTGTGCATCGTGCCGTCACGGGTGATGCCGGCGTTGTTGACGACGACGTCGACGGGCCCCAGGTCGGCGGCGACTTTTTCCATCCCCGCGACGCATTCCTGATAATCGGCGACGTTCCACTTGTAGACGGCGATCCCCGTCTCTTCCTTGAAGGCTGCAGCCCTCTGGTCGTTTCCGGCGTAGTTCGCGGCGACGCTGTAGCCAGCGTCTTGCAACGCCACCGAGATCGCTGCGCCGATACCCCTGGTACCGCCGGTAACGACCGCCACTCTCGCCATGATGTCCTCCTGATGCTTCGCCGGTTTCGTTCGACCGGCGGTTGATCCCCCTGGTGCGGGCACCGCAGTGTCGAATGCGGTGCCCGTCGCGTCTTTTTCTCAGCCGCGCTCGACACACATAGCAATGCCCATGCCGCCGCCGATGCACAGCGTCGCCAGACCCTTATGGGCGTCGCGCTTTTCCATCTCATGCAGCAACGTCACCAGCACCCGCGCACCCGATGCACCGATCGGGTGGCCGATGGCGATGGCGCCGCCATTGACGTTGACCTTGTCGTCGTCCCAGCCCAGGTCCTTGCCGACCGCACAGGCCTGGGCGGCGAAGGCCTCGTTGGCCTCGATCAAGTCCAGGTCGTCGATGGTCCAGCCGGCCCGCTCCAGCGCCTTGCGGCTGGCGGGAATCGGGCCGGTGCCCATGATCGCCGGGTCGACGCCGGCCTGGGCCCAGGAAACGATGCGGGCCAGCGCCTTGATGCCCCTGCGGTCGGCCTCCTCGGCGCTCATCAGCACTACCGCGGCGGCGCCGTCGTTGATGCCCGACGCATTGCCGGCGGTGACTGTTCCGCTCTTGTCGAAAGCGGGCCGCAGCTTGGCCAACGACTCGACGGTCACGCCCGCGCGCGGAAATTCGTCGGTGTCGACCACCGTCTCGCCTTTGCGGCTCTTGATCGTCACCGGGATGATCTCATCCTTGAAGCGGCCGGCCTTGATGGCGGCTTCGGCGCGGTTCTGCGAGCGGGTGGCGAAGGCGTCCTGCTGCTCGCGGGTGATCTGCCAGCGTTCGGCGATGTTCTCGGCCGTGTTGCCCATGTGGTAGCCGTTGAAGGCGTCCCACAGGCCGTCCTTGATCATCGTGTCGACGAACGCGGCGTCACCCATCTTGATACCGTTCCTGAGATGGGCGCAGTGCGGCGCCTGGCTCATGCTCTCCTGGCCGCCGGCGACGACGATCGCCGAGTCGTCGTTGCGGATCGCCTGATAGCCCAGCGCCACCGCGCGCAGGCCCGATCCGCAGAGCTGGTTGACCCCGTAGGCGGGCACCTCGACCGGCAGGCCGGCACCGATCGATGCCTGGCGCGCCGGGTTCTGGCCCTGACCGGCCGTGAGGATCTGGCCCAGGATCACTTCGGAAACCTGAGCCGGGTCGACCTGTGAACGCTTCAGCGCCTCGCCGATCACGACTTCGCCTAAAGCGTGGGCAGGAAGAGTGCTGAGCGCACCATTGAACGCCCCGACGGGCGTCCGTGTGGCGCTGGTGATGACGATCTCGGTCATGTCCTTGGAAACCTCCTGTCGGCAATCCGTCGGCCGCGTCGCGCGCGGCACTTCGACTCGAAAGTGGGGTCGAAATGGGCTGTGGCAAACGTCGGGGTGCGGGGAAAATACCAGCGCACCGAGCAGCCTGCTACTGCCCTGGCGGGCTTTCGGGCGACAGCAGCCAGTCTGTGAGCGGCCGCCCGACTTCGGTGACGGTCGCCCCCGACACGACCATGCCGATATGGCCGCGCTGCGGTGTGATGCGGATCGTGCGGGGCAGCACGTCGGCCAGTGCCGTGGCCGAGGCCGGCGGCACGATCCGATCCTGCGCCGGGATGACCACCAGGCTTGGACGGCTGAGAGCCTGTGGTACGACCGGCTGGCCGGCTACCCGCCATTGCCCCAGCTTCGGCCCGTTGTCCCGGTACCAGCCCATGATGCAGTCGCGAGCGACGCCGGCCGCCAGCGGCACGCCGTCGTTCAGCCAGTCCTCGACGGCGACGAAGGTCCGCGCCTCGCGACTGTCGGGGTCGAGGGCGGCGAAGCGCCGGAATTTCTCGGGCACCAGCGTCGGATTCAGCATCGCGAAGCCGGCCTGGAGGGCATCCACGGGGAAGTGGCCGAGGGTCTGCAGGGTGCTTTCGAAGATCGGCGTGGATGCGGCGAGGAAGGGCGGGATCCACAGATGCTCGGCATGGAAATCCCAGGGCGTCGCCAGCAGTCCCAGCCCGGAGACGAGGTCCGGCCGGCGCAGCGCGACGGCGAGGGCCAGCAGCCCGCCCATGCAGTAGCCGACCAATGCTACCGGCCGCCCCGACCGTTCGGCGACATGCGCCAGGGCCCGCTCCAGCCGGGCGATATAGGCGGTGAGGTCGAAGTGGGCTTCTGCCTCGCCGGGTGCGCCCCATTCCAGCAGCAGGGGACGGATGCCGCGCTTCGCGAGATAGCCGGCGAAGCTTCGCTCCGGCATCAGGTCGAGGATGTAGCCGCGGTTGACCAGTGATGGCACCAGCAGCGCCGGAAGTCCGGCATCTGTACCACGCGAGTCGCCGCCTTTCGCGGGGCGGCCATAGTCGTCGAGCCGGCTCGATCCTTCGCTCCACGCGACCGGTCGGCTGCGGGTCCGGCGGCGATACGGATGGTGCCAGTAGGCGTAGATGCCGGAGATCAGCTCTCTCAGGCGGGTATCGGCCTCTTCGGCGACGGCGGCGCCGATGGCCGTGACCCCCGCCTCATTCAGAAGCGGGGCGAGCGCGCGTCCTTCGGCGGCGAGGTCGGGTTTCCACGGCATCATCCCGCTCATCGCCCAGGGGAGGGCCGGCATCGCACTCGTCCAGTTGGTCGTGGCCATCGCCAGATGCATCGCCAGCGGCCGGGGACCCGGGCGGTGGGGCGGCGGGACGGGGGACGGTTTCGTCACGAGGGGCGGGTGTCGGTGCAGGCCACGGCCAGGGGCCGGCGATCTGGCGCAGCCACAGGTCCATGAAGCGCTGAGCGAGCGCGCGCGGGTCTTCCGAGCCGGCCAAGGTCAGACGGGCTTGCCCAGGGGTACAGGGACGCCATGGCTCTCGATTCGGGCATTCCGCATACCGCTGCACCACGCGGACGGCGGAAATGCCGCGACACTTTCGCGTTGTCCTCGCATGCGTAATAATGCCTCATATTGCGGTGCGATGTCGCAGGCGCGGCACAGCTGCTGAATGTGCAACACTGGAACAGGGACCGGTGGACATGGCCGATGAAAAGGCCCAAGACGCGCAGCCCGTCACGATCAAGAAATACGCCAACCGCCGCCTCTACAATACCGCGACGAGCAGCTACGTCACCCTCGACCACCTGTGCCAGATGGTCAAGGACGGTACCGACTTCGTCGTCTACGACGCGAAGACGGGGGAGGACATCACCCGCTCGGTGCTGACGCGGATCATTTTCGAGGAAGAGGGCAAGGGCCACAACCTGCTGCCCATCGGCTTCCTGCGTCAGCTCATAAGCTTCTACGACGACAGCCTGCGGGCGGTTTTGCCGAGCTACCTGGAAATGACCATGGCGAACTTCGCCAAGAACCAGGAAGACTTCCGTGGCTACATGGAAAAAACCTTCGGCGGTCTGTTCCCGTTCAGTCAGTTCAACGAGGCGAGCCGGCAGAACCTGAAGCTGTTCCAGAACGCGCTCACCATGTTCAGTCCGTTCGCCGGACAGGAGGGCATGGTTCCCGGCTCAAGCCCGGGACCGAACGGTGCCGCGCCGGCAGCCGGCGATCAGGACCAGATCCGGGCGCTCAAGGACCAGCTCGACCGCATGCAGCGTCAGCTCGATACGCTGGCCGGCGGCAATGGCGGAAAGGGCAAGGCGGGAGAGTAGAGCAGAAGGCGGCGGTTCGTCTGACCTTCAGTCTCGCTGCACTCTCAGTTCGGGCGCCAACCCAGGGGGTTGACCAGACGGTCGACCTCGTGGCCTTGGAACATGGCGATGCCCACCGAACGACCGAACTCGATGGCGCGGTCGTCGTCGCAACGGGCGAGGATCAGGCGCGGGCCTTCGGTCCGGATCGCCTCCGCCATCCGCGACTCGCGTTCGGGCAGCAAGCCCGCCGTCAATCCTTCATCCCAATTGATCTTGAGAAGGTCGACGCCCAGCGCCGCGCGGTCGAACAGGTCGAAGGAGAACGGCGACAGCCCGTCCAGGCACAGACGGTAGCCGTGGCCGTGCAGGTAGTCGCGGGTGCGGACGAAGGCCTTGATGTCGGCGAACACGTCGAACGCCTGCACCTCGACGACGATCGCGCCGGCGTAGTCGCGCCGCACCGCGTCATCGAACTGCATGAACTGATTCGACAGGACGGTGTCGATGTTGAGGTTCAGGCTGATCGGTCCGCGGATGTACTCCTCGGTATGACGCGACAGGAGGGCGAGGACGCGGAAGTCGAGGCCTCTGGGTCAGGTGCTGGAACAGCCAGCGGTTGCCGACCAGGTTGACGTTCGGCATCAGCGGCCGCTGCAGGTCGGCGATACGGACGAAGCACTCCTCGAACACGGGCTGCGGCGGCTCGCCGCGGGCCAGCGCGCAAATCGGCTGGCGCCGCATGTAGGAGCCGATGTCGACGCTGGATAGCACCGTCAGCAGCTTGTAGAGGCGGGACGGGTCCAGCGGCTCGGCGTCGCCCTGGGCGCCCATCGCGCGGGCCGCCTGTTCCTCGTCATGGCGGACCTTCTGCTTGAGAAGCTGGTAGGCGATCTCCAGCAGGTCCGACAGCTTGACCGAGAGGTCGAACCAGTTCGCGAATTCGGGGTCGCGCGCGACCGGGTCGTCCTGGAACAGGTATTTCAGATTGTAGATCGCCTTTTCGACCTCGGCGACCGGCGCCCCCTTGCAGACCAGGATGACGTCCTGGTTATGGGCGACGAACACCCGGCCCTGATACTTGCGGGCGAGGTGGATCAGGTTGTTGACGACGATCCGGGTGTTGTATTCGCGCCGATTCGACGACGAAAGCCGCGACAGGCGGACATGCGCCGCCTGCCAGCCGATCGGGCTTTCTTCCAGCCCGCGCAAATATGCGACGAGCAGACGCTCACTGTCGCTCGCGGGCTGGACCGGCGTCGCCATGGCGGCCCGAGGTCAGGCCACCTGCTTCAGCACGGTGCCGAGGCGGTCGACCATTTCATCGATATGTGTCTTCTCGACGATCAGCGGCGGCGACAGGGCGACGATGTCCGCCGTCGTGCGGATCAGCAGGCCGCTCTCGAAGCACCGCACGAAGGCGTCATAGGCCCGGGCCGTCGGCTTGCCGGCGATCGGCTCAAGCTCGATTCCGGCGACGAGGCCCATGTTGCGGATGTCGATGATGTGGGGCGCGGTGTCCTTCAGGCTGTGGACCGCATCCTCCCAATAGCCCGAGAGCGATGCCGCGCGCTCGAACAGACCCTCGTCGCGATAGATGTCGAGGGTGGCGAGCCCGGCCGCGCAGGCCAGCGGATGGCCGGAATAGGTGTAGCCGTGGAACAGCTCGATGGCCTGCTCGGGGCCGTTCATGAAGGCATCGAAGATCTTGTCGCTGACGCCGACCGCCCCCATCGGCACGGTGCCGTTGGTGATCCCCTTGGCCATGGTGATCATGTCCGGCTGCACGTCGAAATGCTCGGCGGCGAAGCTCGACCCCAGGCGGCCGTAGCCGGTGATGACCTCGTCGAAGATCAGCAGGATGCCGTGCTTGTCGCAGATCGCCCTGAGCCGCTCCAGATAGCCCTTGGGCGGCAGCAGCACGCCGGTCGACCCGGCCACCGGTTCGACGATCACCGCGGCGATGGTCGACGGATCGTGCAGCGCGACCAGCCCTTCCAGCCGGTCGGCAAGCTCCGCCCCATGCTCCGGCTGGCCGCGGGTGAACGCGTTCCGCGCCGGGTCGTGGGTGTGGGGCAGGTGATCGACGCCCGGCATGGTGACGCCGAACTGCTTGCGGTTGGGGCCGATGCCGCCCACCGCCATGCCGCCGAAGCCGACGCCGTGATAGCCGCGCTCACGCCCGATCAGGCGATAGCGGGTCCCCTGGCCGATGGCGCGCTGGTAGGCGATGGCGATCTTCAAGGCAGTGTCGACCGCCTCCGACCCCGAATTGGTGAAGAACACGTGCTCCAGGTCGCCGGGCATCATCGCCGCGACCCGCGAGGCGAGTTCGAACTGGGCGGGGTGGCCCATCTGGAAGCCGGGCGCGTAGTCCATCCGCGCGACCTGCTTGTGGACGGCCTCGACGATCGGCGTCCGTCCATGGCCAGCATTGACGCACCACAGACCGGCGGTGCCGTCGAGGATGCTGCGGCCGTCGGCGCTGGTGTAGTGCATGTCCTTGGCGCCGACCAGCAGCCTCGGCTTGGCCTTGAACTGCCGGTTGGCCGTGAACGGCATCCAGTAGGAATCGAGGTCGTTGGGCTGCCCGACGAATTCCGCCGCGTCAATGGCCTCCGCGTTCGGCTGTCCTTCCATGGCCGCGTAACCTCTTCCCTCGGTGTCAGGAATTGAAGGGCTCAGCCTAACACGTCGCCGGAATTACTCAATTGCCCCGCGAGGGTTCGGCTTGCTCTTTGGTATGACTGCCGCGGGCGCGGGCAGATGTCTGTCCGCGGACTTTCTCAATTCCCCGCTCAATATCCCCGATCCAGATCGACGCGGTTCAGCGGCAGCTGGCCGGCACGGACGCGGCGCAGGTTCTCGATCACCTGCGGCATCGACCCGTGCGGCAGGGTGAGCCCGGCGACATGCGGAGTCACCATGACCTGGGCGTGGGTCCAATACGGGTGATCGGGCGGCAGCGGTTCCTCGTTGAAGACATCGAGGCAGGCGCCGCTCACCTGTCCGGTGCCCAGCGCCGACAGCAGGTCTTCGTCGACCACATGGCCGCCGCGTGCGGCGTTCACCAGATAGGCGCCGCGCGGCAGGGCCGCCAGAGCCTTCTTGTCGATGATNCCGCGNGTGTCCTCGGTCAGCGGCAGCAGGCAGACNAGGACGTCGAGTTCGGCGAGAAAGGCCGGCANCCCGTCCNTCCCATGGAAGGTCCGGACNCCCTCGATNTCCCGCGGCGACCGGGTCCAGCCGCTGACGGCGTAGCCCCGGTCGACGAGNGCGCGCGCCGCTGCGCCNCCGATCTCGCCGAGNCCCATGACGCCCACATGGCAGCGCTCTGCCTCCCATGCCGGCAGGTGGTGCCAGCGCCGCTCGCGCTGCTGGGCCGCNTAAGCCTGCCACTGGCGCTGGTGCAGAAGGACGGCGAGCAGAACGTATTCGACCATCTGCTGGGTAAGGGTGGGGTCGACCAGTCGCGCGATCGGGACGTTCCGGGGCAAACCCGGCACGCCGACGATATGGTCGACGCCGGCGCCCAGCGACTGGATCAGTTTGAGATTCGGAAAGCGTTCCAGAAGACCGGCCTCCGGCTTCCACACCAGCGCCGCATCGATCTCCGCCGGATCGCCGGCATCCGGCCATACGCGGAAATCTATGTCCGGGTCGAGCGCCCGCAGCGCATCGCCCCAGCCTCGCGAATCGTCGACCTTGCTGTAGAACAGAAGTGCCAACCCGTCCTCCCCCCTTCCGAAATCTGTGTCTTCACCATGGCATCGGGCGGTGGCTGTCGTCGATGCTTCCGTCGCGGGCGCCTTTCGAAAGGTATGCGGGGACGAGAGCGACATCCCTCTTGCCGCCGAGTCCGAACAGGAGCGGATCGTGACGGTTTCGCCGTTTCGTTGAAACAGTCGCGACTGTTTCGCAGGCGGTTGCGCGGCTCGCTCGACTGCCGCTAAGGTCGGTGTCGCCAGGGAAGGGACTTGGCGCCAGCCGGGGGGCTGAATGGAATACTACATCGTGCGGGATGGCGAGGCCGTCGGCCCCTTCTCCGAAGACGCGCTGGCGGAGCTTGCAGCGGGGGGAGAACTCGTCCCGCAGACGCTGGTCTGGACCGAAGGCATGACCGACTGGGCGGAGGCGGGCTCGGTGAGCGAGCTTGGCCGCGCGCTCAAGGGCGAGAAGCCGGCTTCGCCGGTTCGCGCGCCCAGCCGTGCGGAGGAAACGGCGGACGAAATCGAGAAGGCCGATGACGAGGCGGCCTCCGGCGCTCCGGACAGCTCTGCCGCCGACGATCCGCTGACGGACGATTCGGACGCTGCCGCAGAGGGTTCCGAACCGGTGGCCGAGGACCAGGAAGTCTCGGTAACAGCCGCCGGCCGTGCCGACGATGGAGACGACGAAGCCGACGAAGACGAGGAGGCGGAACGGGCGCGCGCGGCTCGGGCGCGGCGCGCGCGGCAACAGGATGCTGCGGCGGCAACGCCGCGCTGGATCCTGCCTTACGCGCGGAAGCCGGGCACGGTCCCCTACCGTATCGACGACGGGCTTCGTGAAGGCTGGAACGCCTGGAAGCTGCATCCAATCCGCGCGTTGCTGGCGATTCTGCTCTATGTCCTCGTGGTCGCGGCGATCTCCGTCATCCCCTACATCCCGCAGGTCACGGAACCGATCGATGCGGCGCTGGGTGCGAGCCCGCAGGAAATGGTGTTCGACGAAAGCGCCTTTCCGCAGTCACCGGCAGGACAGTTCAGGAAAGCGATCGCGGAGATGGTCTTCGCCGCCCAGTCGTCGCCGGCGGCCCTGATCCTGGGCGTCATCGTTTCGCTGCTGAGCTACGTGCTGGTTGCGGGATTGGTCGTCTTCCATCTGTGGCATGTGCGCGGGGGGCGGGTCTCCGCCTTCGCGGTTCTGTCGGGCTTCCGAAGGCCGATTTCGGTGATCGTCGCGACGATCCTGGTCTGGATCGTGGTCGTTATCGGGTCGGTTCTTTTCGTCCTGCCCGGGATCTGGTTGATGGTGAAGTTCATGTTCGTGCCGATGGCGATCATCGACCAGAAACTCGGACCCATTGCCGGCATGAAGGCGAGTTGGCGGGCGACCCGCGCCCTCGGCTGGTGGCAATGCTTCGGGATCCTACTGGCGTCCGGTCTGGTCGCCGTCCTGGGGATTCTGGGCGTGTTCGTCGGTTTCCTGGTCACCCTGTCGATCGGCATGGCGGCGTTGGGCGCCGCCTACGACACGGCCCTCGCCAACGGCCGCGGACGATAGAGCGCGATTGCCTCACTCCCGAACGGCGTGAGGCGTGAATCGCCCTCTATCGCCATGAATCAGGCCGCCGCTTGGACCCGGTGTTACTGGGAGACGACCCCGCCTTCCGCGGCCTTGATCTCGAAGGCGGCGGCCATCAGGGCCTTGGTGTAGTCGGTCTTCGGCGCCTCGAAGACCGTTTCCGCCGGACCCTCCTCCATCACCACGCCGTCCTTCATGACGATCATGTAGTCGGCCAGCGCCCGGACGACGCGGAGGTCGTGGCTGATGAACAGATAGGCCAGGTGATGGCGGGCCTGGAGGTCGCGCAGCAAGTCGACGATCTGCGCCTGCACCGAGAGATCGAGCGCCGAGGTCGGCTCGTCGAGGACGATGAAGCGGGGCTTCAGGACCAGCGCGCGGGCGATGCTGACCCGCTGGCGCTGGCCGCCGCTGAATTCGTGCGGATAGCGGTCCATCGTCGCCGGATCGAGGCCGACTTCGGTCAGCGCTTCGGCCACCATCTCCCGCCGCTCCGCGGCGCTGCCGCCGATTCCATGGATCTGTAGCCCTTCCTCGACGATCTGGAAGATCGAAAGGCGCGGGCTCAGCGAGCTGAACGGGTCCTGGAAGACGATCTGCATCTGTCGTCTCAAGGGGCGGATCGCGTCGGCGCTCGCGCCCTGGATGTCATGGCCTTCGAAGCGGATCGGCCCCTCGCTCGAGACGAGGCGGAGAAGACCCATGGCAAGGGTGGTCTTGCCGGATCCGCTTTCGCCGACGACTGCCACCGTTTCGCTTTCGCGTACCTTGACGGTGATGCCGTCGACCGCCTTCACCGCGCCGACCTGGCGGCGCAGCACGCCGCGCCGGATCGGGAAGTGGACCTTCAGATTGTCGGTGGCGATCACGGTGGGGGCGTCGGCCTCCGGCGGCGTCGATTTTCCCTTGGGCTCGGCCGCGAGCAGCTTCTGGGTATAGCTGTGATGCGGGTCCTGGAAGACGCGCTCGGTCGGACCGTCCTCGACGATCCGCCCGTCGGTCATCACGCAGACGCGGTCGGCGATCTTCCGCACGATGGTGAGGTCGTGGGTGATCAGCAGCATCGCCATGCCGAGGCGGGCCTGCAGGTCCTTGAGCAAGGTGAGGATCTGCGCCTGGATAGTGACGTCGAGGGCCGTGGTCGGTTCGTCGGCGATCAGAAGGTCCGGCTCGTTGGCGAGCGCCATCGCGATCATCACCCGCTGGCGCTGCCCGCCCGAAAGCTGGTGCGGATAGGCGTCGAGACGGTTCTCCGCATCGGTCAGCCCGACGAGGCGCAGGAGCTCGAGGGTTCGCGCGCGCGCCGCCTTGCGGTCGAGCTTCTTATGCAGCAGCAGTGTCTCGCCGATCTGCCGCTCGATGGTGTGGAGCGGGTTGAGCGAGGTCATCGGCTCCTGAAAGATCATCGCGACGCGGTTGCCGCGGATCTCCTGAAGCGTTCCCCGCGGGGCGCCGATCATCTCGCGCCCCAGCACCGCGATGCTGCCCGACGGATGGGACGCCTTCGGGTAGGGGAGAAGCTGAAGCACCGACAGGGCGGTGACCGACTTGCCGGAGCCGCTTTCGCCCACCAGCGCCAGGGTCTCGCCGCGATCGATGTGGAAGCTGACGCCGCGCACCGCCTCCACCGCACCGCCTTCGACCGTGAAGCTGACCGAGAGGTCGCGGACGTCCAGCAAATGGGAAGCGGTGTTGTCGAGCGACATGGTCAGCGGAACGTCTTCCGTGGATCGAAGGCGTCGCGCACCGCCTCGCCGACGAACACCAGCAGGGTCAGCATGAGGGCGATGATCAGGAAGCCTGCGAGTCCCAGCCACGGCGCCTGGAGGTTGTTCTTGCCCTGCGCCAGCAGCTCGCCCAGAGAGGGCGAGCCGGGCGGCAGGCCAAAGCCGAGGAAGTCGAGGGCGGTCAGGGTGGTGATCGACGAATTGAGGATGAACGGCAGGAAGGTCAGCGTCGAGACCATCGCGTTCGGCAGCACATGCCGCGTCATGATGCGGAGATCGCCAGCGCCGAGCGCGCGTGCCGCCCGAACGTAGTCGAAATTGCGGCCGCGCAGGAACTCCGCCCGGACCAGCCCCACCAGCGCCATCCAGCTGAACAGCAGCATCAGGCCCAGCAGCCACCAGAAATTGGGCTCGACGACGCTCGCCAGGATGATCAGCAGATAGAGGGTGGGCAGGCCCGACCATATCTCGATGAAGCGCTGGAACAGCAGGTCGGTCCAGCCGCCGAAATAGCCCTGCACCGCGCCGGCGGCGATGCCGATGATCGAGCTGAAGAAGGTGAGCACCAGCCCGAACAGCACCGAGATGCGGAAGCCGTAGATCAGGCGGGCGGTCACGTCGCGACCCTGGTCGTCGGTCCCCAGCCAGTTGTCGGCCGATGGCGGTGCCAGTGCCGGTACCGGCAGGTCGTAGTTGATGGTCTGGTAGCTGTAAGGAATCAGCGGCCAGACCATCCAGCCCTTCTCGTTGATCAGATCGATGACGACGGGGTCGCGATAGTCGGCCTCGGTCGCGAAGACGCCGCCGAACTCGGTCTCGGGATAGGCGTGCAGCACCGGGACGTACCAGCCGCCGTCAAAGTGGACCAGAAGCGGCTTGTCGTTGGCGACGAACTCCGCCGGCAGGGTAAACAGGAACAGCGCCAGGAACAGCCACAGCGACCAGAAGCCGCGGCGGTTGGCCTTGAAGTTCGCCCAGCGCCGGCGGTTGATCGGGGACGCCGTGAAGCCGAGGAACTTGCGCGGCGCCGGAGCGGCGGACCCAGCGCGGAACTGCGACGTCGCCGCCGACTCGTTGGTTACGCCCGCCACGGCGCTAAACCCGACGGCTTTCGAAATCGATGCGCGGATCGATGACCGTGTACATCAGATCGCCGATCAGGTTCAGGATCAGCCCCAGCAGGGTGAAGAAGTAGAGGCTTCCGAACATCACCGGATAATCCCGGTTGATGGCCGCCTCGAATCCCAGAAGACCGAGTCCGTCCAGCGAGAAGATCACCTCGATCAAGAGGGCACCGGTGAACAGGATGCCGATCAGAGCCGAAGGGAACCCGGCGACGATGATCAACATCGCGTTCCTGAACACATGGCCGTAGAGCACCCTGCGCTCGTTCAACCCCTTGGCACGGGCGGTGATGACGTAGTTCTTGCCGATCTCCTCGATGAACGAGTTCTTGGTCAAGAGGGTCAGCCCGGCGAAGCCGCTGATCACCAGCGCTGCGATCGGCAAGGTCAGATGCCAGAAATAATCGCCGATCTTGCCGAGCAGGCTGAGGTCGTCCCAGCCGGGCGAGGTGAGGCCGCGAAGCGGGAACCAGTTGAAATAGCTTCCGCCGGCAAAGAGGACGATCAGCAGGATGGCGAACAGAAAGCCCGGCACGGCATAGCCGACGATCACGGCCCCGCTGGTCCAGACGTCGAACCGCGTGCCGTCCCGCACCGCTTTCATGATCCCCAGGGGGATCGAGACCAGATAGATGATCAGCGTGCTCCACAGGCCCAGCGAGATCGATACCGGCATCTTGTCGAGCACGAGGTCGACGACCCGCCGGTCGCGAAAGAAACTCTCGCCGAAGTCGAAGACGGCGTAGTTCTTCATCATCTTGAAGAACCGCACATAGGCCGGCTGGTCGAAGCCGTACATCTTCTCGAGTTGGCCGATCAGGGCGGGATCGAGGCCGCGGGCACCGCGATACTTGCTCTCCGCGCCGCCGCCGCTACTGCTGCCACGGTTGTCGCCGCCCCCCATCGTCTCGCCCTGGCCGCCGCTCACCCTTGCGGTGGCGCTGACGGCGGTGCCCTTGATCTGGGCGATGACCTGCTCGATCGGCCCGCCCGGTGCCGCCTGTACGATGATGAAATTGATCACCATGATCCCGAACAGGGTCGGGATGATCAGTAGAAGGCGGCGGATGATATAGGCGGTCACCGGATCGTCTCCAGCCGCGAATGATGCCGCCTTCGCACCCTTGCCCGACCTAGCTCTTGCCGCCCCGGCGCCGTGCCAGCAGCAGCGCGAGGATCAGGACCGCGACCACCACGACGGCGATCACGAGATAGTTCGTTCCTTCTTCGGCAGGCGTTTCGGCCGTATCAGCGGCAGGTGTGTCGGGGGCCGCCGGCGCCGAGGCGGTGTCGTCGGTGGCGGCGGGCTCGGTCTCGGCAGGTTGCGTTTCCGCCGATGGCTCCTCATCGCCGGTGCCGGCCTCGGCAACGACCGCGTCGGCCGACTGGGCGACGGCCTGATCCTTCTGCTGATCGACCCACCAGATGGTCGGGAAGGCGAGCCCGTAGGGCGGCATGTTTTCCGGCCGACCGAACTTGTCCCAGTAGATCAGCCGGAAACTCTGGATATGCCAGTGTGGGATCACGTAGTGGCCCCACAGCAGGACGCGATCGAGGGCATGGGTCGCCGTGACCAGGGCTTCCCGGCTCTCGGCATGGATGACCTTCGCCACCAGGGCGTCCACGACCGGGTTCTTGATGCCCGCCAGATTGTCGCTGCCCGGCGTTTCCGCCGCTTCGGATGTCCAGAAGTCGCGTTGCTCGTTGCCGGGCGACAGGGATTCGCCCCAGACCTTGACCGTCATGTCGAAGTCGAAATTGTCCAGCCGGTTCTGGTACTGCGAGGAATCGACGGTGCGGATGCTGGCTTCGACGCCAAGCCGTTCGAGGTTGCGGATGAACGGTGAAACGATCCGCTCGAACGCGGGCGACACCAGCAGGAACTCGATCACCATCGGCTGGCCGGTCTCAGTGTTGGTCAGCACGCCGTCGCGCACTTCCCAGCCGGCATCCTGCAGCAGGCCGGCGGCGACGCGGAGATTGTCGCGGATATTGCCGGAGCCGTCCGTCGAGGGCGGGTGATATTCGGTGGTGAAGACCTCTTCGGGGAGCTGGTCGCGATAGGGCTCCAGCAGTGCCAGTTCGTCGCCTTCCGGCAGGCCGCTCGACGCGAGCTCCGAATTCGAGAAATAGCTCTCGGTCCGGGTGTACTGGCCGTAGAACAGGTTCTGGTTGGTCCACTCGAAGTCGAACGCATAAGCCAAGGCATGGCGAACGCGCGGGTCGGAGAACTTCTCGCGGCGGGTGTTGTAGACGAAGCCCTGCATGCCGGTCGGCAGCTGGTTGTCGATCATCTCCTTGAGTAGCAGTCCCTTGCGGACCGCCGGGACGTCATAGGCCGTCGCCCATTCCTTGGAGATGTTCTCGGCGCGGAAGTCGTATTCGTGCGCCTTCAGCGCCTCGATCGCGACCGTCGCGTCGCGATAGTAGTCGAACCGGATCAGATCGACGTTGTTCTGCCCCCGATTGACCGGAAGGTCCTTGCCCCAATAGTCGGGATCGCGGCGATAGGTGATCGAGCGGCCGGGGTCGACGGACTCGACGCGGTATGGACCGCTCCCCATCGGTGCGTCCAGCGTCGTCTCGGCGAAGGGATGCTCGGTGAAATAGGCTTTCTGGAACACCGGCATCTGGCCGATGATCAGCGGCAGCTCGCGGTTGACGTCGCCCTTGAAGGTGAAGCGGACCTTGCGCTCGCCGACCACCTCGACCTTGTCGACGTTGGCGTAATAGGCCCGGTAGAAGGGATGCCCCTCGGTCGTCAGCGTCTGGAAGGTGAAGACCACGTCGTCGGCGGTGACGGGGGTGCCGTCATGCCAGCGCGCCTCGGGGCGCAGGGTGAACGCCACCCAGGAGCGGTCTTCGGGAATCTCGATACTTTCGGCGAGCAGCCCGTATTCCGAGAACGGCTCGTCGAGCGACTGGGTCGTCAGGGTGTCGAACGGAAGGGTCGATCCCGCCGCGGAGACGCCTTTCAGGATGAAGGGATTCAGGTTGTCGAAAGTTCCGGTCGCGGCCAGCCGCGCTTCTCCCCCCTTCGGTGCATCCGGATTGACGTAGTCGAAATGCGCGAAGTCGGGACCGTATTTAAGGTCCCCGAACATCGAAGCGCCGTGGCCGCTGTAGACGCTATCGGCAGCCGCGGCCGGCGCCTCCTCGGTCTCCTGGGCAAGAAGGGGGGTGGCGCTGAGGACCATCAGCGCTCCGAGAGTGGCGGCTATCGTCGCTCGCATCATCGTCCTCTGTCTGACAGGGGGGAGGCGGGAATCGCTCGATCGGCGGCAGGAAAGTTAGTTTGTCGCGTTCTCACCGCGGTTCAACCCCGCGGTGCCCTTCTACGCTTAAAACGCGCCGCAACGGAAACGGGTGCGGCAGATGATTGCCGCACCCGTTGGTCACCTCGGCTTGGTCCGAATCCGCCCGCTGGGCCATCGGGGCCGCCGGTTACTGCGCTTCGAGGCTCCGCAGATAGGCGATGACGTCGGCGCGATCCTGCTCGTCGCGGATGCCGGGGAACGCCATCTTGGTGCCGGGCGCGAAGCTTCGCGGGTTGGCCAGGAAGTCGTTCAGATTGTCGACGGTCCAGTCGCCCTCGAGCTCTTCGAGCGCTTTCGAGTACTTGAAGTCGTCATAGCTCGCGATGTCCCGGTCGACCACGTCGTGGAGGTTGGGGCCGATTCCGCTGCCCGCGCCCGCCTCGAACTTGTGGCAGGCCGCACAGATCCTCGACGCCTTCTCGCCGGCTGCCGGGTCCGCGGCGGCGACCATCTTGGCAAACGCCGACTCTTCGCCGCCGCTCTCGGCCGGCGCTTCCGCCGCAGGTTCTTCCGCCGGTTCCGCGGCGGCAGTCTCTTCCGATGCGGGCTGTTCCGCGGCGGGCTCCTCGGCCGCGGCTTCGTCCGGCGCTTCGGTCGCAGGCTGTTCCGTCGTCTCGGTCGCCTGCGCTTCCGTTTCGGCCGGCGCTTGTTCTTCGGTGGCCTGCTCTTCCTCAACCCGTCCTTCGGCGATCTTGTCTGTGTCGGTTTCGGTTTCGGTGGCACTGCTTGCGGCCGGCGAGGGGATTTCTTCGCTCTCCGCCACTTCTGGCAAAGGAACCGGCGATTCCGACAGGGTCCGCAGATAGGCGATCGTGTCGGCGCGGGCTTCGGGCTTGCTCATGCCGGCAAAGGACATTTTGGTGCCCGGCGCATAGGTCTTGGGGCTGGTCAGAAAGGCGTCGAGATCCTCGTAGGTCCAATCGCCCCCGAGGTCGGTGATCGCGGAGGAATAGGCGAAGTCGCTCAGGCCTCCCTTGGGCCGACCGACCACGTTCCACAAATTCGGTCCGATGCCGTTTCCGCCGCCCTCGTCGAACTTGTGACAGGTGGCGCACTTCTTGGCGTCCTTCTCACCCGCGGCGGGATCGGCGTTGGCCAGCCTGACGCTTAAGGGGACGACCTTCTCCGGCTCGCTCGCTTCGCCACCGCCTTCGCCATCGGCCGCTACGACATAAGCAGGCTCGTGTTCCCCGCCCCCATGTTCCGTTCCGTAGGATAAGTCGGCGACAAAATCGAGGCCGCGCCAGACGAGCAGGCCCAGAAGCACCGCCCCAATGATCTTGTTCGCCTCCATGACCTGCATTTCGAGCCCCGAATTGTGAGGATTCTGCGCATCGCGCGGAAGTTAACGGTTCGCCCGGCTTGGGTGCAACCTCTATAAGGGCACCGTGCGATACCGTTTGCTGCCCCCGCGAAAGAAAGGGCGTTCGTGTCCGATCCCATCGTCCTGATTCCGGCCCGGATGGCTTCCACCCGCCTGCCGGGCAAGCCGCTGGCAGATATCCACGGACTGCCGATGATCGTGCATGTGATGCGCCGCGCTCGCGAGGCGGAAGTCGGCCGCGTCGTCGTCGCCTGCGCGGAAGACCCCGTCGCCGCCGCGGTCGTCGAAGCCGGTGGCGAGGCCGTCATGACCC
Source organism: Rhodospirillaceae bacterium (assembly GCA_002721365.1). Taxonomy (GTDB): domain Bacteria; phylum Pseudomonadota; class Alphaproteobacteria. Next base: position 23,831 of record PBKC01000009.1, read on the forward strand.
GTTCCGACCACGCCTCAGGTTCGGACCGCATCCACGAGGCGTTGCAGAGGGTAGACCCGGAGGGGCGCCATGACGTCGTCGTCAATGTGCAGGGCGATCTGCCGACGATCGCGCCGGAGACGATCCGCCGTGCGCTGGTGCCGCTGGAGACCCCGGCCGTAGACATCGCGACGCTCGCCGCGACGATCACCGACCCGGCGGAGCGAGAGCGTCCGCATGTGGTGAAGCCCGTGATCTCCTTCCCCGAGGGCGCGACGGTGGGCCGCGCGCTCTACTTCACCCGCGTTCCGGCACCGAGCGGGGAGGGACCCCTCTACCACCATATCGGCCTCTATGCCTATCGGCGGACGGCGCTCGACCGCTTCGTCGCCCTGCCGCCCAGTCCGCTCGAAAAACGCGAGAAATTGGAGCAGTTGCGGGCCTTGGAAGCGGGTATGCGCATCGACGTGGCCCTCGTTGACACCGTTCCGCTCGGTGTCGATACTCCCGACGACTTGCAGCGGGCGCGCAGCCTGCTCGCCCCGAATCGCTGAAAAGTCATGTCCACCAATACGATCGTCTTCCAGGGGTTGCCCGGCGCCTACTCCGATATGGCGTGCCGGGCCGCCGTTCCCGACATGAAAACACTGCCGTGCGAGACGTTCGAGGACGCCTTCGCGGCGGTCGAGTCCGGCGATGCGGCGCTGGCGATGATTCCGATCGAGAATTCGGTCGCGGGTCGGGTCGCCGACATCCATCACCTGATGCCGCGGTCGAGCCTCCATATCGTCGGCGAGCATTTCCAGCGGGTGCGCCACAACCTGCTCGCCCCGCGCGGCGCCAAGATCGAGGACCTGCAGGTCGTCCACAGCCATACTCAGGCGCTGGCCCAGTGCCGACGGACCCTGCGCGATCTGAAGCTCAAGACCCAGGTCCATGCCGACACTGCCGGGGCGGCGGCCGATGTGGCGGCGCTCGACGATCCCACCCAGGCGGCGATCGCGTCTTCGCTGGCGGCGGAGATCTACGGTCTCGACGTCCTTCGCGCCGACATCGAGGACGAGGCGCATAACACCACCCGCTTCGTCATGCTGAGCCGGGAGCCCGACGATCCCGAGCTCGGCGACGGCGCCATCCTCACCACTTTCGTCTTCCGGGTGCGGAACGTTCCTGCCGCGCTTTACAAGGCGCTGGGCGGGTTCGCCACCAACGGCATCAACATGCTGAAGCTCGAAAGCTACATGCTGGGCGGCGCCTTCAACGCGACGCAATTCTACGCCGACGTCGAGGGGCATCCCGAAGACCCGGCGATGCAGCGGGCGTTCGAGGAGCTCGGGTTCTTTTCCCGCGAGGTGCGGGTGCTCGGCGTCTATCCCGCGAGCCCGTTCCGCGAGAACAATACGCCGCAGATCGGCGGTTCGTGACCCCCCGGGTCGTCATCGAAGCCGGCAATCTGATCGCCGAGAGCCCTGTCTGGAGCACGGCCGAGCAGGCGCTCTACTGGGTGGATGTGGAAGGGAAGCTGATTCAGCGCCGCGATCGGAGGGACGAGATCGCGTCCTGGCCGATGCCCGAGCCGACCGGATGCATCGGCCTGCGCCGGGGCGGCGGCCTCGTCGCCGCGATGCGCACCGGCTTCCACAGCCTCGACACCGACACCGGCGCCCTCACCCCGATCATGGACCCCGAGGCCGACCGGCCGGAAAATCGCTTCAACGACGGCAAGGTCGATCGCCGCGGCCGCTTCTGGGCGGGCAGCAAGCACATCACCGATCGCCGCAAGGCGACGGGTGCCCTCTACCGTCTGGATGGGGCGGGCGGTTGCGCCCGCATGGACGAGGGGATCACCTGCACCAACGGCATCGCCTGGAGTGCCGACGACCGGACGATGTATCTCTGCGACACCTGGGTCCGGCACATCCATGCCTACGATTTCGATCCGGAAACCGGCTCCATCGCCAACCGCCGCCTGTTCGCCGAACTGACACCGGAGGAAGGCTATCCCGACGGACTGACGGTCGATGCCGAGAACTTCGTGTGGAGCGCCCGCTTCGACGGCTGCGGCGTCGCCCGCTACGCTCCGGACGGCCGCCTCGACCGCTTCGTCGCCCTGCCGGTCCGGAACGTCACCAGCGTGATGTTCGGCGGTGCCGACCTCGGCACGCTCTACATCACCACCGCCCGCTTCCACCTGACGGAAACGGAACGCGCCGCCCAGCCCGATGCCGGGCACATCTTCGCAATCGAGCCGGGGGTGAAGGGGTTGCCGGAGCCCGAATTCGGCTAAGGCTTCGCGAGGCGGCAGATCATCGGGTCAAGCCCGATGATGACAGGCTCTCGAACCCCATCCCTGTCATTCTCGGGCTCGACCCGAGAAGCTTCGGCCCCGCCGGTGCCTGTCATCTGGTTCCTCTGTCTTTGCGGAGGACGACGTTGAATAAGGTATCCAGAAATTTCGTCGTCCTCCGGCTTGACCGGAGGACCTCTCTTCGATCCGACTCAGCGCCCGCCGACGATCTCGCTCACCACGCGGCCGATCTCGTCGGTGGTCTGGGCGCCGCCGAACTCGGCCGGGCGGATGCGGCCTTCGGCGTAGCCTTTCGCCACCGCCTCGTCGATCAGGGCGGCGGCTTCGCAGCAGGCGTCGATGTCATGCCGCAGGCCCAGCCAATCCAGCATCA
>PBKC01000010.1 GCA_002721365.1 Rhodospirillaceae bacterium
CATTGGGGGGGAGAGGGCCGGGGTGAGGTGGGGAACGCGACAGCTTCCGACGCCACGCCCATCCGCCCCGCAAACGCGGCGGCGTTGGGAAGAAGCATCAACGGACGGGGCGCGAAAAAGCTCATGGCGAATGGTACGGCGGAAGCCGGCAGGACTCGATCAACGAACGGCGAAGCCTTTCACCTATCAGAGGCGGCCCGCCCTCGTCCCCCCTATTCGACCGAGCGCCCGGCCTGCCCGCCGGCCTCCAGACCGGCGGCGATGCGTTCGGCGGCCTCGACCACCAGGGGCGTTCCGCAGTCCCAGAGCTGCGTCGGCACGGTGATCACCGGCCTCTCGGCACGGAGCTTTTCGAGGGCCGGATGATCGACCACCGCGGTCGCCAGCGACGGCGCGTCGGTCCCGTAGCTGGTGACGACGAGCACGTCGGGATCGGCGATCAGCAGAGTCTCGACAGGCAGAACCGTCCCGCCGGCAAGGCCCGGCTCGGCGCCGAGATTGCGCAGATTGAGCAGGCCGAGCAGGTCGTTCACCACGCTCGGGGCACCCACGGTGAAGCCGCGCGCCATGTAGACGGCAACCAGCAGCGGCGGCCGGTCCTTCGCCTGGCCGGCCAGCGCATCGAGCCGCCGGTCCATCGCGGCGATCGCCGTTTCCGCCCGCTCCGGATGCCCGACCGCCTCACCCACGATCCGGAGATTGCGGCGGATGCCTTCGAGCGAATCAGCGGGATCGAGCATCACCACCCGCCGGCCGAGCCGGCGCAGCATGGCAACCGTCTCGCCGCGGGCATAGCGGGCGGCGACGATCACCTCGGGGTCGAACATCAGGATCTCCTCCGCCGATCCGTGATTGACCGGCAGTCCCTGCGCCTGCGCGGCAAGGGGCGAATCCGCCGGATCGGCGGCGAGCCAAGTGACGGACGCGATGTCGTTCCGGTCCGCCAGCATCAGGACCAGGAGATCGCTACAGAGATTGAGGGAAGCGATACCGGCCGCCTGCGTCGCTAGCGGGACCAGTCCCACCGCGAATGCGAGCGCAACCAGGAACGCACGCCTCCTCACCCGCTCAGCCACCGGGGCGCAGGGCGCCGCTGCGAACCAGATTCCGTTCGTGAACGTCGAGCATGTCGACAAGGTCGGCATGCAGGGCATCGTCCGACAGGTGCGGCAACGCCTCGGCGATCTTGCGGACGACCCAGGCCTGTCCTTTGTCGAGAAGGGCGAGACGCGCGGCCTCGTCTTCGAGGGCCATGACTTTCTCACGGAAGGCGCCAGTCTTCGGACTCGGCGTCCCACCCAAGCGCTCGACATGGCGCGACAGCATCGCGCAGAACCGGGCCTCGTCCCCGGCAATATCGGTAAGCGCCTCCCGGGCTTCCGGCGAGGTCGCATCCCCCGCCATCGCCCGGGTCACCTTGGCGCCGGCGCGCTCAGCCTCCAAGAGGACGTTGAGAAGATCGATCACCTCCGCCACCGGCCATCGGCCCAGCCAGGCCGGGTCGACTTCATGCATGAAACAGGGCGGTGAACTGAAACCGCCGTCCGTGACGTTCGAGTCCTCGTCGGCATCGGCGATGCGCCTGTCGGAGGTACCGGAGTCCGTCAGCTTCTTAGCCATCTATGTCCTCTACCAGCCTCGCCGTTCCCGCCCTTTCACATTCAGGATGATGGCCCCTCGTACGGCCGGAAGAAAGGTCGGCGGGCGCACGGCTCCTACGCGTCGAGGGCCGCGCTCCAACACCCATCGCCGTCGGGAGCCTCGCCCCCCGAAAAGCGTTGTTTCTCTTACCAGTGACCAAAGACATGAGGAAACACATGACCATTCTGGAAGAGATCAGGCGGGACCACGAGCGTGCGAAGGCCCTGCTGGAGACCATCGTCGAGGGCCACGACAACGATGCCCGGCTGGATGCGTTCAAGGAGTTCTCGAGCCTGATCAGCGCCCACAATCAGGCCGAAACCGAAATCCTGTACCGGGCGATGGAGAAGAACGAGGAGTCCCGGTTCATCGCCCTCGAAGGAGAGGAGGAGCATGACGTCGCCGACCGCCTGCTCGAATCCCTGAAGAAGTCCTCGTCGAAGACGAGCGACCGCTGGCTCGCCCGCGCCAAGGTGCTGAAGGAGCTGCTGGAGCACCATGTGGAGGAAGAGGAAGACGAGGCGTTCGACAAGGCGGAAGAGGTCTTCTCCCGCGAGGAGCTCGAAGCCATGGGCGGAAAGTTCACCGCCCGCAAGAAGGAGCTGATGTAAGTCTCGCCGTCGGCGCGGGCCGGCCTCTGCCCGGCCCGCGTCTCAGCTCAGCTCAGCTCAGCTCAGCTCAGCTCAGCGCAGGTAGAACTGGATGGGAACCACCACTTCCAGCTTGGCCGCGGTCATGTCGGAGGGCATCGCCGGCAGCGGCTGGGCGCGCTGGATCATCTCCTCGACCTCACGGTCGAGGACCGGATGGCCCGAGCTTTCGCGAATCTGGTAGTCGAGCACCCGGCCGTCGCGGTCCATGACGAAGTAGAGCATCGCCGTGCCTTCGATATGCCGGCGCTGGGCCGCCCGCGGATACTCCTTATGCCGCTCCAGCCACGCCTGGAGCATCGTCAGATAGTTGGCCGGCGCACCCGGCATACCGCCGGCGCTGGTCGACTGTTCGCTGCCGGTGTCCGCGCTGTTGCCACGGCCGGCCTTTCCCCCGGCCCCCGGAGGCTGCGGCGTCGCCGTCTGGTTCTGCTGCGGGCTCGTCGCCGGAGGCGCCGTTGCCGCCGCAGTTTGATTCGGAGCCTCCACAGGTGCGGGCACCGCGGTCTCGGGCGCCGGCTGAGGCTTGGGCTCGCGCACCGGCATATCGGGCTTCCGTGGCGGCGGCGCGATCGCGGCGACCTGCTGGGTTTCAGTCTCCTCGACTTCGGCAGTCTCGACCTCCTCCGGCGGTTCGGTCGCGGTGACCTCCTCGACAGGCTCGACTTCGGGCGGAGTCTCCTGGGCGATGTCCTCGACCTCCGGCGGAGTCTCCTCCCGCACTTCCTCGATCTCCGGCAAGACCTGTTCCGGGATCTCCTCCACCTCGGTCAGGGGTTCTTCTTCGACCTCGACGACATCGACCTCCGGCAGCTGCTCTTCGATCTGCTCCACCGGCTGTTCCTGGACCTGATCGACGGGCTGTTCCTCGATCTGCTCGACAGGCTGCACCTCCGCCGGCTCCGGCGGTCTCGTCTCGGTCTCGGTCGGAGTCGGCCGCGTTACCTGTTCGACAGGCGGCGGCGTGGTCGGGTCGGGCTCGACCATCGCCACCTCGGGTTCAGGCGGGCGGACCGCTTCCGGCAGCACTTCGGTCGGGTCGACGGTTTCAGGCGTCTGCTCGTCGACCTGGTTGGGATCGACTTCCGCCGCAGCGTCGGTCGCAGAGACGGTCTCTGCGGTCTCGGCATCGACCGAGGTCGGCTCGCCCCCCGGCGCACCACCCGCAGGACCCAGCGACACCTCGATGCCGCCGATACCCGGCATCTGAGCACCGGAGTCTTCCGGTTCGTAGAACAGGACCAGCAGCGCGGCATGCGCGGCGACCGCGCCGCACAAGGCGACCAGCCAATGACGGAGACCGAAGCGAATCACCGGGCTTCCGGGATCGTCAGCAGCCGCAGGCTCTCGACTCCGGCCTCGCGCAACAGCTCCATCACCGCGACGACCTTGGTGGCGTCGGCACGGCCATCGGCCTTGAGTCGGAGCGGCGGCACGTCTTCCGCCGCCATGCGTTCGGCCACCGCCGCCTCAAGTGTCGTTTCGTCCATGATCTCGCCATCGAGTGCGAGATCGCCGTCGGCGCCGACCAGAACGACCATCTCCTGCGCTTCCGGCGGCCCTTCGCTGGCCGACTGCGGCGGCTCGATATTGAACGGATCGGATGACGCCAGGCGACCGGCAATCATGAAGAAGATCAGCAGCAGGAACACGACGTTGATAAGGGGCAGGATGCGCTCGTCATCGCTCGTTTCCCTCTGGGGAGCGCGCAGCCGCATGGACGGTTTGTGCTTGTTCATGCGCAGCCCGGCCTAACGCAACTCGTCGCGAACCAGGGAGACGTTACCGGCACCGACCGCCGCCAGCGCGTCCAGCACCCCCACGACCCGCTGGAGCGGCACACCCGGGCTGGGTTTCACCAGCACCCGCTGTCCGGGACGGTCCTGGAGCCGAACGGCCACCCGCGTTTCCAAGGTCTCGGCAGACATCGTCTCACCGGACAGACGCAAGTCGTCCGCCCGCACTTCGACGAGAAGCGCGCCTTCCATACCGTTACTGCCGGCCATCGCCTCGGCGGGAGAATTCAGCGTGATCGCCCGCCAGTCGAGGAACGACGATGCCAGCATGAAGAAGACCAGGAGGATGAAGACGACATCGATCAGCGGCGTCAGACTGATCAGCGCACGCCGCCGCCGTCTTCTATTCGCCAGGTGCAACGGCGGGCATCGGCGGGGCAGCCCGGAGCCGCGAAGGCTCAGAGCGCTCATCGACCTGCGGGGACAGGTCGTCCGTGAAGATCTGGGTGACGATGCTTTCCATCTCGTGGGCGACGTGGTCGACCTTCCGCTCCAGCCAGCTGGACACGGCGACCACAGGGATCGCGACCGCCAGGCCCACGGCGGTGGTCAGCAGCGCGACCCAGATGCCGCCCGAGAGGATCGCCGGATTGACCTGATTGCCCGCCCCTTCCAACTGGCGGAACGCGTCGATCATGCCGAGCACGGTTCCGAACAGGCCAAGCAGCGGCGCCAGTGAGCCGATCACCTCGAGAGGCCGGAAATAGCCGCGCAGCGCTTCGATCCGATCGCCCGCCACCCGTGCGACCTCTTCGCGAACCTTGGTCTCGGGGAGCCCCTTGTGAAGTCCGCGGATCGCCACGGCAACCGTCTCGGCGACCGGGTTCCTCGACATCGATGCGGTCGCCAGCGCCTCGCGGGTATTGCCCGCCCGGTACAGCGCGGCCGCGTCCCTCGCGGTTCGCAGATCACCGATACGGGCGCTCCTGAACTGGTAGAGCTTCAGAAAGACGATCGTCAGTGCGACCACCGACATCAGCAGAAGGATGATCACGACGGGACCGCCGGCATGGATCAGCTCCAGCGCGCTGCCGACGACACCCGTAGGCGCATCCATCCCCGCGACATCCGACGGCATGGCCCCCGAGGTCACGGGGGCGGTCGTCATGTCTTCATTCACCGGTCGTACTCCAGAAATCCAGCTCGGATACCCTTTCCGGGTCCTGCTTTAGCCCAAACCATCGCGCATCGCAAATGCGATACATTCGCAATAACAATCGAGAGCGCCGTCAGCCCGCACCAAGGCGCGCGAAAGGCGGCCACTCGCGCTCAGTTATGGCGTCGTTCCGCGATTCGCAAGCCGGCAACCGGCGCCGGCTTCGACGACTCCTATTTCACGAACGGGGCGTCGGTGCGGGATGCGGGTTCGATCATGTCGATACAGCCGTCCAAAGCACCGCCGTCGCCCGTGCAGGTCAGCACGTCGTTCAGCAGCACCCGCCCGACCTCCGTGCAGGCAAGGCCGTCGACGTCGAAGACCTTGAGGCTGGTCTTCCCGGTGGACAAAGGCGCGGCTTCGACGGCCAGGCGGCGGGCGACGATCCCATCGGCGTCGAACATCACCACGTCCAGCTTCAGGGACTCGAAGGCGTGCGAAGTGCCATTCTGCAGAACCAGATAGGCACGGCAGGCATTGTTCGTGGCTTCGAGTTTGTTGAGTTCGACCGACACCATGCCGTCCGCGGCCTGCGCCGGCGCCACTGCGGCAGCCGCCCCCAGACACGCCGCGAGTCCCAGAGCCTTCGTGATCACTTGTCTCGTCATCCGCCTGCTGTCCCTCCTCATGCACCCTACCGCCATGCATACCCGGCGCATGACGTCTCGTTTCGCCGGACTATAGAGTATCGTCCGATGTTTTGGTCCCATCGCGATGCGGCAAACTACGGCAACTGAGAATTGTTCGCAATATAGCGAAGCTGCTCTATATTCCGGCCGCCCGCGAGCGGCACAGTACCGCATCGCGGTCAAAAAATGACGGCCGGGGGCACCTTTCGCCAAGGTGGATGCCCATATAGCCGAAGGTTGGCCCTGCCAGGACACGGCCGACAGGATCAAGTGGGAGCAGAACGATTTCGATACACCACCGCCGCGCGCACCGAGCGACCTCGGTCACCGGCCGAGACCTGCCGGCTTCATGAGTCGCCGCATCGTCGGACGTATCGTCGGCGCGGCGCTGTTCGCGGCCGCCGCGGCCGGGACCTGGTACGTCCTCAAGGCACCGGAGGACCCTTCGGTGGTCGGCGGCCGACCCGGTGCCGGCCCCGGCGGATTCGGGGGACGGCCGGGCGCAGCGGCGGTGGCGGTCGAAGCCGCGCCGGTCGAGCGCGGAGACATCCGTGACATCCGCAGCTTCAGCGGCACGTTGGAACCTTCGGCCCAGTTCGATGTCGCGCCGAAAACCGGCGGACGGTTGATCGAGCTCGAGGTCGATATCGGCGACCCGGTGGAGAAAGGCATGATGATCGCCCGTCTCGACAGCGACGAGGCGGTCCAGCAGCTCGAAGAGGCACGCGCCGCGCTCGAAGTATCGCGAGCAAGCCTCGCCGAGGCCAGAAGCTCGCTCGAGTCGAAACGCAGCGCTTACGAACGAACGAGACAGCTTCGCGAGCAGAAGGTCGCGTCGGTCTCCGAACTGGAAGCCGCGGAGGCGGAAGCCAAGGCCCAGGAGGCACGTGTCCAGCTCGCCCTCGCCCAGGTCGCGCAGAGCGAGGCGGCGATGAAGACGGCGAAGATCCGTCTCGACTACACGACGGTCGAAGCGACTTGGCACGATCCCGACGAGCGCCGCTACGTCGGAGAGCGATACGTCAACGAGGGCGCGACCCTGACCGCCAACGCCCCCATCGTCTCGCTGGTCAACATCGACAGGCTGACGGCCGTCATCTACGTCGCCGAGCGGGATTATCCCCGGATCAGCAACGGGCAGGCGGCATCCATCCATGCGGACGCCCTGCCCGGGCACCGGTTCTCCGGAGAGGTCGCGCGCATCGCCCCCCAGTTCAGCACCGAGTCGCGTCAGGCGCGGGTCGAGGTCGAGATCGCCAATCCGGACCACCTGCTCAAGCCAGGCATGTTCGTCCGGATCGACATCGAGCTCGCCCATGTCGAGAACACGACACTGGTACCGGTCTCAGCCGTGGTCGAGCATCAGGGCCAGACCGGCGTCTTCCAGATCGACATGTCCGACAGCACCGCGCATTTCGTCCCGGTACGGACCGGAATCCTGCAAGGCGGGCAGGCGCAGATCGTCGAACCGACCCTGGGCGAAGGTCCCGTCGTCGTCCTGGGCCAGCATCTTCTTCATAACGGCTCAGCGGTTCTTCTGCCGTCGACCACCGGCGCCGCTGCCCGGGAACCGCAGCCCGGACCAAGCGGCGGGAACCTTCCGGGCGGCGGAGCGCGCGCCAATGGCGGAGACCGGCCGGCTGCCGGCGAAGCCCAGAGCCAGAGCGGGACCAGCGGTCAATGAACGTCGCCGGCTTCACGGTCCGCCGGCCGATCTTCACCGTGATGATGACGCTGATCGCGGTCACGCTCGGCATGATCGCGCTCCACCGGTTGCCGATCGACCTGATGCCGGACGTTACCTATCCCACGCTCTCGGTCCAGACCTCGTACGAGAACGCCAGCCCCGAGGAGATGGAGCAGCTCGTGACCCGGCTGGTCGAGGAGTCGGTGGCCGCGGTACCCGGCGTCGAGGAGATCAGCTCGTCCTCCTCCGAGGGATCGAGCAGCGTTCGCGTCTCCTTCGCCTGGGGTACCGACCTCGACGTCGCGACCAACGATATCCGCGACCGGCTGGAACGCATCCTCGACAACCTGCCGGAGGAGGCCGAACGGCCGCAGATCCGCAAATTCGACGTCAATGCCTTCCCGATCCTGATCATCGGTGTGGCGAGCCAGATGGATCCGATCGAGCTGCGCGCGCTGGTCGACGACCAGATGTCGTACCGGCTGGAACGCATCCCCGGCGTTGCCGCGGTCGACATCTGGGGCGGGATGGAGCGCGAAATCCATGTCGACGTCTACGATCAGAAGATCAAGGCGCTGGGCCTGCCCCTGACCCAGGTGCGGGACGCCATCCGCAGCGCCAACGTCACCGTGCCGGCGGGCGAAATCGAAAGCGGCCAATACGACATCAGCCTGATGGCGCCCGGCGAGTTCACCGATCTCGACCAGTTGCGCAACACCGTGGTCGCGGTCCGAAACGGCGCCCCGATCTACCTTCATCAGATCGCCGACGTGATCGACACGCACGAAAAGATCACGCGCCACATCCGTATCAACGGCGAACCCGGCATCCGCCTGGCGATCCGAAAGCAGTCCGGCACCAACACCGTGCAGGTGGCGCAGGCGGTGCACGCCGAGATCGACCAGCTCCGCAAGGACTTCCCACAGATCACTTTCGTGCCGGTGATCGACACCTCGACCTATATCGAGCGCTCGATCGACAACGTCACCCAGTCGATCCTCTATGGCGGCTCGCTTGCGGTCTTCGTGCTGCTGTTCTTCCTGCGAAACGTCCGCACCACGGCGGTGATCGCGGTCGCCATTCCGATATCGGTCGTCACGACCTTCGCCCTGATCTATTTCGGCGGCTTCACACTGAATCTGATGACCCTCGGCGGCCTCGCGCTCGGTGTCGGCATGATGGTCGACAACGCGATCGTCGTTCTGGAGAACATCGCGCGTGTGCGCCAGGAAGACCGCGCCGAAGCGCGGGAGGCGGCGATCGGGGGCACCCGGCAGGTCGCGGCGGCGATCGTCGGCAGCACCGCAACGACGCTGGTGATCTTCCTGCCGATGGTCTTCGCCGAGGAAGTGACCGGCGTGATGTTCCGCCAGCTCGCCTATGTCGTCAGTTTCTCGCTTCTCTGCTCGCTGGTCGTCGCGCTGACGCTGGTGCCGATGCTGGCCTCACGGTTGGTTCAGGATCCGGGCACGTCGGGCTTCGCCCGCACCAGGGTCGGCGGCCATTTCCTCCGCGTCAGCGAGCGCGGTTTCCAGGCCGTGGAGAATGCCTACGGGCGCCTCCTGTCCGCCGCGCTCGGCCACCGTTTCCTGACGCTGGCCATCATCGGCCTGGTCTTCGTCGCCTCTCTCGCCCTGGTATCGCGGATCGGCTCCGAATTCATGCCGTCGGCCGACGAGAGCGAGGTCCGGGTCGACATCGAGATGGAGGCCGGCACCCGTCTGCCGATCGTCGACGACGTGCTGAAACAGGCCGAGGCGATCGTCGCGAAGTCGATCCCGGAGATGGTCAGCTATGTCGCCAGGACCGACGGCGGCGGCCGGAGGGCACCGGCCAGCGGCGAGATCAACATCGCGCTCGTGTCGCCCAAGGAACGGAGTCGTTCGAGCGAGGAGATCGCGGCCGATCTGCGCGGAAAGCTCACCGACATTCCCGGCACGGTCATCCGGACCCGCGCCGGACAGGGCCTGTTCCTCCTCAGGCTCAACTCGTCGAGCCAGGAGAACCTTCAGCTCGACATCCGAGGCTATGACCTCAAGACGCTCGACCAGCTGGCCGATACCGTCACCGCCGCGATCCGCGACGTCCCCGGCATCACCGATGCGCGCAAGAGCCGCCAGAGCGGAGTCCAGCAGCATGAACTCAGGATCAACCGCGACCGGGCATCCGATCTCGGTCTCTCGGTTGAGCAGGTGGCGCGGACCATCGAAGCGGCGGTCGCCGGCACCAGTGCCGGCAACTTCCGGCAGGGCGGTCAGGAGTCCCGTATCCTGGTGGGAATCAAGGATTCCGAGCGCTTTTCGCTCGATGACGTGCTCGATCTCACGGTGACCACCGACGACGGCCGGCAGATCGCGCTACGCAACGTCGTCCAACTTGTCCGCGATCGCGGACCGCTGGAGATCCAGCGTCGAGACCAGCAGCGCGTCATCTCGGTCTACGCCAACATCGCGGGACGGGAGCTGAGCCGGGTGGTCGACGACGTACGGGGGGAACTGCAGTCGATCCCCGTCCCCAGGAACTACGATATCGTCTTCTCGGGCGACTATGACGAGCAGCAAAGTGCGTTCGGCGAGCTGTTCCTCAATTTCGTCCTCGCCCTGGCGCTGGTCTATATGGTCCTTGCCTGCCTTTACGAGTCGCTGGTCGACCCGCTGATCGTGATGATGTCGTTGCCGCTCGCGCTGATCGGCGTGGTCGCGGCGCTCCTGCTGACCAACACCACCTTCAACGTCCAGTCGTTCATCGGCTGCATCATGTTGATCGGCATCGTCGTCAACAACGCGATCCTGATCGTCGATCAGGCGACACAGCTTGTCCGCAACGAAAGGATGGCGGTCGTTACGGCCGTTCGGGAAGCCGGCCGCCGACGGTTGCGTCCGATCCTGATGACCTCGCTTACCACCATCCTGGCGCTGGTTCCGCTGGCGCTCGGCATCGGCGAGGGCAGCGAAGCCCAGGCCCCCATGGCCCGCGTGGTGATCGGCGGCCTGTTGAGCGCCAGTGTGATCACCCTGGTCCTGATCCCGACCGTCTATGCCTTGATCCACCGCGACCGCCGGACGGTCGAGGTCGTCGAAACCAAGGCAGCAGCCGAATGACCGCCGGCCCGCACGTCCGGCGCCGTTGGACGGCGCTCGCGGCGATTCCTTTCCTCGTCACCGCCTGCAGCCGCGACCTTCCCTACGGACAGGACGCCCTCGAATACATACCAACCACGCCGGTGCCGGTGGAAAGTCCGCCCCCGCCGACCGACGTCGACGACACCCTGGGGACAACGCCCGGCCCGGCGCTGGACGAAGAGGCATGGACACCGCAGATCGTCCGCACCGGACCGCCCGAAGCAGACCCATTGCCGGACGTCGATTCCGGCGAAGGTCCTTTACAAGTCTCGGTCGAACAGGCGGTGCTGCTCGCGCTCTCCCATAATCGCTCCCTCGCCGCCGAACGGCTGAACCCTCTGATCCAAAGCACGTTCGAGGATGTCGAGCGCGCGGTCTTCGACCCGACGATCTTCGCTAACGCCCAATACGACGAGGAGGCCCGCCAGCAGAGCGATCGGGCCACCCGTGCGCTGTTCGCGGTCGAGGCCGAAGGCTGGTCGGCCGAGGCCGGCATCCGCCAGACGCTGCCGACCGGTACCGACATCGAGCTCAGCTTGTCCGAGAACCTGACCGCATCCAACCGGACCCAGGACCAGTATGGCAGCCGCGCCGGCCTGACCCTCACCCAGGCCCTGCTGCGCGGTGCCAGCCTGGAAGCCAACCTCGCCAGCATCCACCAAGCCGAGATCGCCACTCTTCAGTCGGCCTATGAGCTGCGCGGTTTCGCCGAGGCACTGGTCGCCGAAGTCGAGACGACCTACTGGGATCTCGTCCTCGCCCAGAAGCAGATGGATATCTTCGCAGAGTCGCTCGCCGTTGCCGAGCAGCAGCGGGACGAGACGGAAAAGCGCGTCAATGTCGGACAGCTCGCCGAGACCGAACTCGCCGCCGCCCGAGCCGAAGTCGCACTGCGCGAACAGGGGTTGATCGATGCCCGTAGCACGCTGGAGAAGACACGACTGAACCTGCTCCAGCTCATGAACCCGAAATCGGACGCTGGCTGGGATCGGATCGTGGTGCCGAGCACCATTCCCGACCCACTCGATCTTCCGGAGGACAACGTCCGGGACCGGGTCGCCCTGGCCCTCGCCCTGCGGCCCGAACTCAATCAGGCACGCCTCGCCGCCGAGAGCGACCGGCTGGAGGTGATCGCCACGCGCAACGGCCTTCTGCCGCGGCTCGATTTCTTCATCACGCTCGGCAAGTCGGGCTATGCCGCGGCGTTCAACCAGTCGGTGAACGACGTGTCCGGGCCGAGCTACGATTTCACCGCCGGCTTCAACTTCGAGCTTCCGGTCGGCAACCGGCAGGCCTCGGCCCTGCATCTCGGTGCGATCGCCAGCCGGACCCAGGCGATCCGAAGCCTGGAGAACCTCGCCCAGCTGACCGCTCTCGACGTTCGCACGGCGACCCTGGAGGTCGAGCGCGCCAAGCGGCAGATTGCAGCCAGCGCCGCGACGCGGGCCTTGCAGGAAGAAGTCCTCCGCGCCGCCGTCGCCAAGTTCCAGGTTGGCAACGGCACCGCCTTTTCAGTGGCGCAGGCCCAACGCGATCTGCTGGAAAGCCGCATCGCCGAGATCGAGGCGATCGTTGCCCACCGCCAAGCGCTGATCGAGCTCTACCGGGTCGAGGGCTCGCTGCTCAAGCGCCGCGGCATCGACGCCCCCGGCGGCGACCGGGTCGACGTCGACCTTTAGGCCGCCCTGCCCCCGAGGGTCGCAGTCCGACGCGTCGATCTCTTCATGCCGCGCTATCGGCAAATTGGCGATCGACCCTACCGACGCTATGCTCGCTGTGATCGTCTGGAAGGCATGGCGAATATCCAAATGAGCGATTCCACCGAAACCGTTCCATCCCAGGCGGCGGAGAGGCCGGCGGGCCCGAAAGTCGGCAAGGTCGGAACCGGAATCGTTCTGGAGATCCTCGCGGCGGGCCTTCGCGACTTCCGGGCGGCGCCCCTTCACGGTATCTCGGTCGGGGCGATATACGCGGTCGGCGGTTGGATTCTGGTCCTCCTGCTGTTGCTGTTCGACCTGCCGTTCCTGGTCTATCCACTTGCGGCCGGTTTCGCGCTGATCGCCCCCTTCATCGCCACGGCGTTCTACGCGATCAGCCGAAGCCTGGAGAGAGGCGAGCCGCCGTCGTGGCGATCGATGTTCCGTGCAGCGAAACGGGCGACCCGCAGCGACCTGGGCTGGATGGCGCTGGTGACGGGCTTTTCGCTGTTCATCTGGATGGACATCGCAGCCGTCCTGTTCTTCAGCTTCATCGGCCTTGAAGCCCTCGACTGGCACGAGCTTCTGCACGAGGTGTTCGGAACGCCGATGGGGCTGTTGTTCCTGGCCGTCGGCAACGGGGTCGGCGCCTTCCTCGCTCTCGCCGTCTTTTCTTTCTCGGTAACCTCGTTCCCGATGCTGTTCGATCGGGACGTCGACTTTGTCACCGCGATGGTGACCAGCGTGAAGGTCGTGCTCGCCAATCCGTTTCCGATGGTTCTGTGGGCGGTCACGATCGCCTGTCTGATGGCGCTATCCCTGCTCTCCGGCCTGTTCGGCCTATTGATGGCCCTGCCTGTGCTGGGGCACGCCTCCTGGCATCTCTACCGCCGCGTGATCTCCCTGCCCGCCGCGCCGGACCCGGGTATCTGACCGTCGTTTCGTGCAAAGATGACGTGCATCCAGTCCGGACAATCTGAGCGGCATCTCTGATACCCTCTCCCGGACATTGACATTGACCGCCGACAATGGCGTAAGGGCGGCCCGCCAAACGCAAGAACGTACGGGCCGAGCACCCGTCAAGAGGGGATAGGGGACGAATGGACAAGGTGGAAGCAGGGGGTCTCAAGGTCGCGAAGGCGCTCTACGACTTCATCAACGGCGAAGCGCTGCCCGGAACGGGCGTGACGGCGGACCAGTTCTGGTCGGGCCTTGGTGCGATCATCCACGATCTCGCCCCGCGCAACCGCGCGCTTCTGGCGCGCCGTGACGAGCTGCAGGCCAAGATCGACGCCTGGCACAAGGCGAACCCCGCCCGTCCGATCGACCGCGCCGCCTATAAGACGTTCCTGGAAGAAATCGGCTACCTGCTGCCGGAAGGTCCCGACTTCGCCGTCTCGACCGCCAATGTCGATGACGAGATCGCCATCATCGCCGGCCCGCAGCTCGTCGTCCCGGTGATGAACGCGCGCTACGCCCTGAACGCCGCCAATGCGCGCTGGGGCAGCCTTTATGACGCGCTCTACGGCACCGATGCGATACCGGAGGACGACGGCGCCGAACGTAGCGGCGGCTACAACCCGGCCCGCGGCGCCAAGGTGATCGCCTGGGCACGGAAGTTTCTCGACGAGATGGCGCCGCTGCTCAACGGCTCCCACGCCGACGCGGAAAGCTACGCCGTCAACAACGGCCAGCTCGTGGTGACGCTCAAGGGCGGCAAGATGTCCGGCCTGTCGAACACGAACCAGTTCGCCGGCTTCAACGGGCCGGCCGAAGCCCCGTCGGCCGTTCTGTTGAAGAACCACAATCTCCACGTCGAGATCGTCATCGACCGCAGCCACCCGATCGGGAAGACCGATCCCGCGGGCGTAGCCGACCTGATGCTGGAGAGCGCCGTCACCACGATCATGGACTGCGAGGACTCGGTCGCCGCGGTCGATGCCGAGGACAAGGTCGTCGTCTACCGGAACTGGCTCGGCCTGATGAAGGGCGACCTCGCCGCCACTTTCGAGAAGGGCGGCAAGAGCCTCGAGCGGCGCCTGAATCCCGACCGCACCTATACCGACCCGCGCGACGAGACCCTCTCGCTCCACGGCCGCAGCCTGATGCTGATCCGGAACGTCGGCCATCTGATGACGATCGACGCGATCCAGGACAGGGACGGCAATCCGGTGCCCGAAGGCATCCTCGACGGCATGATCACGTCGATGATCGCGATGCACGACCTGAAGAGCGAGGGACCGATCCGGAACAGCCGCGCTGGCTCCGTCTACATCGTGAAGCCCAAGATGCACGGCCCCGACGAGGTCGCCTTCACCAACGAGCTGTTCGGCCGCATCGAGGACGCGCTCGGCCTGCCCCGCTTCACCTTGAAGGTCGGGATCATGGACGAGGAGCGGCGGACGACCGTCAACCTCAAGGAATGCATCCGCGCCGCCAAGGACCGGGTGGTCTTCATCAACACCGGCTTCCTCGACCGCACCGGCGACGAGATGCACACCTCGATGGAGGCCGGGGCGATGATCCGCAAGGGCGACATGAAGTCGGCCGACTGGATCAAGGCCTATGAGGACTCGAACGTCGACATCGGCCTGCTCTGCGGCCTCAAGGGCCACGCCCAGATCGGCAAGGGCATGTGGGCCGCGCCCGACAAGATGGCCGACATGCTGGTCCAGAAGATCGGCCACCCGAAGGCCGGCGCCAACACCGCCTGGGTCCCCTCCCCGACCGCCGCGACCCTGCACGCGACCCACTATCACCAGGTCGACGTCGCCGAGGTGCAGGAGGACATTGCCGAGCGCCTGCGGGCGAGCCTCGACAAGCTGCTCACCATTCCCCTCGCCGACCGTCCCAACTGGTCGGAGGACGAGATCCGGCAGGAACTGGACAACAACGCCCAGGGCATCCTCGGCTACGTGGTCCGCTGGATCGACCAGGGGGTCGGCTGCTCGAAGGTGCCGGACATCAACGACGTCGGGCTGATGGAGGACCGGGCGACGCTCCGCATCTCCAGCCAGCACATCGCCAACTGGCTCCATCACGGCATCTGCACCGAGGACCAGGTGATGGAGACGATGAAGCGGATGGCGGCGGTGGTCGACCAGCAGAACGCCGGCGACCCACTCTATCGGCCGATGGCGCCGGACTTCGACGGCGTCGCCTTCCAGGCCGCCTGCGACCTCGTCTTCAAGGGCCGCGCCCAGCCCAACGGCTACACCGAGCCGATCCTTCACGCCCGCCGCATCGAGGCGAAGAAGAAATACGGCTGAGGGAGGGCGGACGATGAAGCTCTACGACTTCAAGCTCGCACCGAATCCGAAGCGGGTGCGGATGTTCCTGGCCGAGAAGGGCATCGAAGTGCCCCTGGTCCAGGTGAATACCCGCGAGCGCGAGCAGTTCAGCGACTGGTTCCGCAAGGTCAACCCCGGCTGCACCGTGCCGGTGCTGGAGCTGGACGACAGCACATGCATCGCCGAGACGGTGGCGATCTGCCGCTATTTCGAGGCGCTGCAGCCTGAGCCGCCGCTGATGGGGCGGGACGCCAAGGACCAGGGTGTGGTCGAGATGTGGAACCGGCGCGCCGAGATCGAGGGCTTCATGGTCGCGGGCGACGTGGTGCGGAACGCACTGCCGATGTTCGCGGACCGCGGCGTCCCCGGCCTGCCGAGCGGCGTGCCGCAGATCCCGGCGCTGGCCGAGCGCGGCAAGGCCGGCATGCGGCGCTTCTTCGACAAGATCGACGCACGTCTCGGCGAAACTCGCTTCCTGGCCGGCGACGCCTTCACCATCGCCGACATCACCGCCTACATCACCATCGAGTTCGTGAAGCGCGCCGAGGTCGAGGTACCGGAGGCCTGCGGCAACGTCCGCCGCTGGGTCGAGGACATCGCCGCCCGGCCGAGCACGTCGGCATAGTTATATTCCGTCGCCCCCGCGAAGGCGGGGGCCCAGACACACGCGACGGCCTATGGGCCCCCGCCTTCGCGGGGGCGACGAAGTAGAGAAGTCACGGGGAAAGCACACCATGTCCCGCTGGTCCGACCGCCGCCGCCGTTTCCGTGCCGTGATCGAGGGCGATCGCTGCGTCCACCCGGCATCGGTGTTCGACCCGATCTCGGCGCGGATCGCCGAGGATCTGGGCTTCGAGATGGGCATGTTCGCGGGATCGGTCGCATCGATGACCGTGCTCGGGGCGCCCGACCTGATCGTCCTCACCCTGTCCGAGTTCGCCGACCAGGCCTATCGCATCGGCCGGGCGGGCGACCTGCCGCTGATGGTCGACGCCGACCATGGCTACGGCAATGCCCTGAATGTCATGCGAACCGTCGAGGAGCTGGAGAACGCCGGTGTCGCCGGCCTGTCGATCGAGGACACCGCTCTCCCCCAACCCTTCGGCAGCGGCGGCAAGGCGAGCCTCCTCTCCACCGAAGAAGGCGTCGGCAAGGTCCGCGCGGCGCTTGCGGCACGAAAGGACCCCGACCTCGTCATCGCCGGGCGCACCAGCGCGCCGTCGATCACCAGCGTCGCCGACGCCATCGCCCGCGCCAAGGCATACGAAGCGGCCGGGTCGGACGCGATCTTCCTGGTGGGTGTGAAGTCGCGGGACGACCTCGACGCTATCGCCGAGGCCGTCGACCGGCCCCTCATCCTGGGCGGCGTGCCGGCGGAGATGATGGACCTCGACTACCTGAGCGCCCGCAAGGTGCGGATCTGCCTGCAAGGGCATCAGCCCTTCGCCGCCGCCGTCCAGGCGGTCCACGACACCTTGGCCGCCCTCAAGGACGGCACCGCGCCAGCCGACCTGAAAGGCGTCGCCGGCAAGGCGCTGATGACGCGCGTCACCCGCGGCGATGACTACGACGGCTGGACGAAGGACTTCCTCTGAAGCACGGGCGTCCCACGCCGGGACGACGGGGACACGGACCCGCGCTCCAGACCTTCATCTTGGTTTACGCCATGCCTAGCCGTTCGGACGCCATCCTGGTGCCTTCGACGCGGGCTGCGATCTTCTTGAAGGCGATATCACGGGCGAAATCGGGCGAACCGTGCTTCGGCTTCATGTCGACGCTGAAGGGCGAGAAACCGCAGTCGTCCGTCGAGCCCAGCCGCTCCTTCGGGATGTACTTCGACGCCGTCACCAGCGCGTCGCACACTTCCTCCGCAGTCTCGACCCGCGGGTCCTGCGGATTGACGACGCCGATGAAGCATACCTGCGGCACGCCGTTGGCATCCTCGCGACTGTAGCGGCCGCACAGTTCGTAGACGTGCTCCTTGTCCTTCTCGCTGGCGAGCTGCATCAGGAAGTAGCCTGCGTTCATCTTGAACATGCTGGGCAGCAATTCGGCATAGTCGACGTCGGCGCTGTGGGTCGCATCGCAGTCGCCGCCGGGACAGGTATGGATGCCGATGTTCTTCCGCTCTTCGGGTGAAAACCGGTCCAGGACACGGTTGTTGAGAGCGACGAACTGATCCAGCATGCCGCGGCCGGTCCACGGATTGTCGGGGTCGTTACGGCAGGCGAGGCGCCCCTCCGTGAAATCGATCGAGACCCGCTTCGCACCGGCTGCGAAGCATCTGCGGATATCCTTTTCGCACTCGTCGACGAGATCGTTCAGGAACTGTTCGCGCGAATAACCCGGTACCTCGTCATCCAGCGGATAGACCAGCGCCAACATCGACGGCGCGATCACCGCCTGCTTCATCGGCTTGGACGCCATCGGCAGCGACTTCTCGAGATAGTCGGCCGCATAGGTCTTGTACCTGAACGGACCACCGGTGAGACGCGGAAGCTGGCGGTGGTGGCCGTCGGTGAAGATGGCGAAATACTGCCCGTCCGGGGCGAGGTTGTCGGCCAGTCCGGTCCCCGCGAGGGTGTCGGTCAGAGGGTATGTGGCGAAGCTGGAGGCTCTCTGCTCACCGTCCGAGACGATCGGAGCGCCGGTCGCTTCCATCCGCTCGATCGAGTCACGGCAGGCCTCGTCCTGGACATCGTCCAGTTGCTCACGCGAAAGCTTGCCCTCGTCAAACTTGGCGATCGCTTCCTGCAACTTGGCGGGGCGCGGCAATGAACCCACGGGTTCGGTGGGAATAGGCATGGCTGACCTCCCTGATGATTATCGTCGGCACCGGCCATTGAACAGACCGGTCTGTCTACCCTAGAGGATCATCATGCTCGGTCAAATTCATTCGCGATCGGATCGATCAGCGGCGCGAGGTCAGCGCGATGTGGGCTTTGTCTTGTCGGGCATCCCTGCGTCCGCGCGCGGCCAGCCATCCAGCACAAGTGCCGCCGCTCTTTTGGCCTGCCGGGCCGCCTCGGCGTTTCCCTCCCCGGCCGAAACGATCGAGCCTTTCATCAGCATGTGCCAAGTTTGGGCGAACTCGTCCGGCTGCGCGAGACCGGCATCCACCGCGAACTCGCGGATAATGGCGCGTATGCTGGCCAGGTGATCCGTCGCCGCACTCCGTATCGGATCGCCCCGCCCCGACTCGAGCAACACGTTGACGAACGAGCAGCCCTCGAACGTCTCATTGCGGAACCATTCATCGAAGACATCGAAGATCGCGAGCAGGCGCTCCTCCGGTTCCGAAGCCCGACGCTTGGTCTCGGTCTCCAGCCACTGCCTAGTCCACAGCTCCTCGCGTCGCTCGAGAAACGCCAGCGCGAGGGCGGTCTTGGATTCGAAGTTCTTGTAGAGACTCGCCTTGGCGCACCCCGACCTTTCCACGATCGCGTCGACGCCGACAGCGGCAATCCCCTTCTCAGCAAACAATTCGTAGGCCGCGGCGAGCAGTCGTTCCCGCGCCGTTCCTTCAGTCTTCACGTCTTGTTTCGCCTTCCGTTACGCCGCCCCGAAGTCCATTGCTCGGCCCCCTGCATTCTCGGCGGACTCAAGCGGGACTTTCAACCACAGGCGCCGAACGACGGAAAAGAAGCGCCGCATGCATGGACAGCGAGGCCGAAAGACGTCCACACCATAACGGAAAAAGAGGGGCCGCCCCGACCGGCGGCGGCCCTCCCTCCGTTTAGGCGCTACCTCCCGGGCGTTCCGATCGCCACCGGCCGGACCGGCGAGCCGGCATGGCCGCGCGAGCGCAACGGCAGAATGATCGTGCAGGACGTCCACACCTTGTCCGCCGCCAGAGTGTCCAGCTTAGCGTTCTGGATCTGGTGGATGCCGGCCTGGGTCAGATTCTGGTGGTGGATGACGAAAGGCAGGCCCTTGTCCATCCCTTGTGGCGGCATCGCTTTCCCCATGAGCTGACCTTCCGCGACGGGATCGGTAAAGGGATTGTCGAGAGCGACCAGCACCACGGCCTTCCCGGCGAGGTACTTGGCGCCATCCTCCGACAGCCCTGGCCCCATGGTGTAGTAGCGCTTCTCGACGTCCGGGTCGGCCCAGTTCTCCGACCAGCCGGTGTAGATGTAGACCACGTCTCCCGGCAGGATCCCGCGCGCGGAGAGCCCTTCCGCCTTGAGCATGCCCTCGATGTCGGCGGCAGTGATCATCTGCCCCGGTTGCAGCGACTCACCGTCGCCGAGATAGGCTTTGGCGTCCAGAAGTACCGCGCTGGTGATGATCGGCGGGACCTTCTCGATACCCAGCTTGAGAAGCGGCGAGTCGGGCGTCGGCTTGACGTCCTTCTGCATATAACCGCCGTAGTACTGGGCGGAATCGACCGGCGGCTCGCCCTCGCCGTTCCAGACTTCGTCGTAATAGGCGAAATGGCCGATCGCATCCATCTGCGTGCCCTGTGCCCCGGGCTCCCCGCCCTGCACCTGCTCGCCATTGAACGCATGGCGCGTACCGGGCAGCGAAATAGTCGGCGTATACTCATAGCTCAGCGGCCGCCCGAACGGCGACAGCGGCATGGTGTTCGACCGCTCGTGGCTGAGTTCGTAGCTCTTCGCCCCGGCAGCCGTCATTTGCGAGGCACAACGCGCCCAGGTCGCCGGCCCCAGCGTATTCGCCATCCCCAGCTCGTCGCCCGCCGGCCAGGGCGGCATCGGCGTCGATGCCGTGTCACCATCCGCAGCCATGCCCTGCGACGCCACCGTCAGCACGACCATCAAGGCCGCCGCAGGCAGCAGCGGCCGTTTCGCCATCCCCCTCATGCGCATGTTCGTCCTCCCCATATTTTCGATCCCGGAGATCCGGAGCAGGTATTGCGCCGCAGCCTCCACATCGCCGCAACTGCACCACGTTCGCGTGCCAATGGCAATCGAGCCAGCTTCTCGCCACTCGGCTAAAAAAATCATGTATTAAACATCAAAAAAAATGTTTTAAATGGCGATATGAGGGTTATGGTTACGACTATCTCCAACTAACCCATCGTAAGTGATGGCTTCTTCATGATTACAGCCGCGCAGCTTCGTGCCGCGAGAGCCCTTCTCGGTATCGACCAACGGCAGCTTGCCGCTTTGTCGGGTCTGTCCGTTCCGACGATTCAGCGGATGGAAAGCAGCAACGGCGTCGTCCGAGGCAATGTCGACTCGCTGACGAAGCTGGTTGGTGCGCTCGATACGGCCGGGATCGAGCTGATCGGCGAAAGGGCGGTCAGTCAGGGCGGAGGGCGCGGCGTTCGACTGAAGGAGCGCGCCGGGAGCGGCCCGCAATGAACGCCGCCATCACGGTTCTTGCCGGGGTGGCCAGCCTTCTCGCTCTGTCGATCTACGCCGTGTTGGCTGCGCGCTCCCGCC
Organism: Rhodospirillaceae bacterium; assembly: GCA_002721365.1. Lineage (GTDB taxonomy): Bacteria > Pseudomonadota > Alphaproteobacteria. The sequence continues at coordinate 21,080 of PBKC01000010.1, forward strand.
CCGCGGTCAGCGTCGTTTACGGCACCAGCCTGGTCGTCGCCCTGATTCTGGCAGGTGTCGCCATCTCCCGGTTGGATGGCACCGCCAGCGTTTCGAGCTTGCCGCTCGGCCTTCCCTGGCTCGGCGCCCATTTTCGTGTCGACGGTCTCAGCGCCTTCTTTCTGGTCGTGGTCGATCTAGGCGCGGCCGCCGCCTGCCTTTACGCGCTCGGCTACGGACGGCACGACCACGATCCGCAGCGGGTTCTGCCGTTCTATCCGGCCTTTCTGGCCGGCATGAACCTCGTGATCCTGGCCGACGACGCCTTCACCTTTCTCCTGAGTTGGGAGTTCATGTCGCTCGCCTCCTGGGCGCTGGTGATGGCCCACCACCGCGAGGAAGGGAATGCGCGCGCCGGCTACGTCTACATCGTCATGGCGAGCTTCGGGACGCTGGCCCTGCTGCTCGCCTTCGGGCTTCTGGCGGGCCCTGACGGCGGCTACGGGTTCGACATGATCCGGGCGCAGCCGCCGTCGGATGTCCTCGCGGCGGCGGTGCTGGGCCTCGCCCTCCTGGGAGCGGGCTCGAAGGCGGGGCTGGTGCCCCTCCATGTCTGGCTGCCGCTCGCCCATCCGGCGGCGCCGAGCCATGTCTCGGCGCTGATGAGCGGGGTGATGACCAAGGTCGCGGTCTACGCCTTCATCCGCATCGTCTTCGATCTCGCGGGCGAGCCGGCATGGTGGTGGGGCCTGCCCGTCCTCGCCGTGGGCGGCCTCTCGGCCGTGCTCGGCGTGCTCTACGCGCTGATGCAGTCGGACCTTAAGCGGGTCCTCGCCTACAGCACCATCGAGAACATCGGCTTCGTCTTCGCCGGGCTGGGGCTGGCGCTCGCCTTTCAGGCGAACGCGATGGGCACGGCGGCGGCGCTCGCCCTCACCGCGGCCCTGTTCCACGCCCTGAACCACATGCTGTTCAAGAGCGCCCTGTTCTTCGGCGCCGGGGCGGTGCTGGTCGCGACAGGCACCCGCGAGATGGAGCGCATGGGCGGTCTGATTCACCGCATGCCGACCACCAGCCTCGCGATCCTCGTGGCCTGCGCGGCGATCTCCGCCCTGCCGCCGCTCAACGGCTTCGCGTCCGAATGGCTGACCTTCCAGGCGATCCTTTTGAGCCCCGAGCTCCCGCAATGGGGACCGAAGCTGCTGGTGCCGGCCCTCGGGGCTTCGCTCGCGCTCGCCGCGGCGCTGGCAGCGGCCTGTTTCCTCCGGGTGTTCGGCATCGCGTTCCTGGGCCGCCCGCGAAGCCCGGCCGCCGCCGAAGCTCGTGAGGTCGACCGCTGGTCGCTGTCGGCGATGGCGGTGCTGGCGGTCCTCTGCATCGTCGCCGGCATCCTGCCGGGTCCGGTGATGGACGCCATGGCGCCGGTGATCGAAAGCGTCGTCGGCGCGCGCGTTCCGGCCCAGGACGGCATCGCCTGGTTCTCGGTGGTGCCGGTCGGCGAGGCGCGAAGCTCCTATAACGGTCTGCTGGTCTTCCTGTTCGTCGCCGGATCGGCGGCGCTGACGGCGCTGCTGATCCACCGGCTGGGATCGCGCGGGGTTCGTCGCGCGCCGGCCTGGGACTGCGGCTTCCCCGATCCGAGCCCGGCGACCCAGTACACGGCCGACAGCTTCGCTCAGCCGATCCGCAGGGTTTATGGCGGCTTCGCCTTCGGCGCTCGGGACCAAGTCGAGATGCCGGCGCCCGGCGACGTGCGGCCGGCGCGGTTCTCCCGGCATCTCGACGACCCTGCCTGGACGTTGATCTACACCCCCGTCTCGCAGGCGGTGGCGATGGTGGCCGACAAGTTGAACCGGCTGCAGTTCCTCACCATCCGCCGCTATCTCAGCCTCGTCTTCCTGGCGCTCGTGCTGCTGCTTCTGGTGCTG
>PBKC01000011.1 GCA_002721365.1 Rhodospirillaceae bacterium
CGCGGGTCGCCTCTTTGGCCTGCTCGGCCAGATTCCGCATCTCCTCCGCCACCACGGAGAAGCTCTGCCCCTGCTCGCCCGCCGCCGCCGCCTCGATCGCCGCATTGAGCGCGAGGAGGTTCGAGCGCTCGGCGATATCGTTCACCGTGGTGATGATCTCGCCGATCGCCTGGGTCTTCTCGGTCAGTTGAACGACGTTCCGCGCGACCGCTTCCGCCTGATCGCGGATCAGGTCCATCGCCTCGGTCGTCGCTTCGACCGCCCGCAGACCGGCCTGGCTCCCGGTTGCGGTGGCTTCAGCGCTGCTCGCAACGCTGTTGGCCCGATCGGCGATCTCGGCGCCGGAGCGCGTGATCTCTTCCAGGGTCGAGGTGATCTCCTGAATGGCGGAGATCTGGCTGCTCATGCCGGCATTCTGTTCCTGTGCCGACGCCTCGATCTGCGCCGAGGACGACCCAAGATTTTCGACCGTCACTCTGGTCTGGGCGGTCATCCGCGCCAACGTCGCAACCATGTACACGCCGACGATGGCGCACAGAATGATCACGCCGATAACGGCCCCCAGGAGGGAACTCCGAACCTGTTGGTAGAGTTCGCGTGACAGAACCTGTCCGAACGCGGTCACGTCGTGGATGCTTCCTGCAACCTGGGCGACAGCGGCATCAAAGGCAGCGCGGACCGCCTCAAGTTCTTCGGCATCGTAGCCGATGCGTTGATCGCCTCTTAAAACCTTCTCCTGTTCCTCACGATTAAGTCGCGAAAGCTTTTCGAGAAGCGCTTCCACCTCTGTGACGGCGGCATTGACTTTCTGCCATGCCTCGCCTCGCACTGTTCCTTGCTGGGTTATTTCTTTTATTTTTCGAAGCGCATCGGCAGTCGCGTCTCGTCCGTCTTCCCATTTCCTGACCAGATCCCGCATGTCGACCGCGGCCCGGCCGGCATTCTGTCGATAGTAAGCGATCAGAATGGCGTCATGTCCCGTCCGCATGACCGCCTGGTTTCCGTAAACCGCGCTCAGCAATTCGTTGGCTTCCGCATCACGGCTACCCACCGCCGTGACCACGTCATTCAGCTCGGAAATCCTGGACAGGGAAAACCACCCCACACCCACGACAAGCAGAATGATCACCCCCACCCCAATCAAGATCTTCTGAGCGACCCGCAGCTGCATTCACCGTCCCTCCCCCGTCACGGCGGGATGCGTCATGACCGTATCGACGTCGACGTGAAAAATCGGACCGGGCGTCCACCCCTGGACGACCTTTCCTTCCCCCTCGACTTCCATGGTCATCGACCGGATTTCCGCATCTGGAAACAGCCGCACACCCACCAGTTCCCCCACGGCCAATGCCGTCCGCCGCTTTCCTCCACGCAGCAGTACGACATGGCGCAGCTTGTCCGGCCCCACACCCGACTCGCCCACCAGCCGGGCGGCATCGAATACCGCCCACAAATCACCCCGCAGAGACGTCACACCCAAATGGGCTGAAGGTGCGCCGGGTATCGGCGCATATCCATTCAGAGGAGCAACTGCGGCAACCTCCAGTAGCGGCAGCGCGTAATGCGACTCGCCGATCATCAGCACGAGCTTCCTTTCACCGGTCGCTTCCGTCCGCCGCTCCGCATGCCGAGCGAGTGTTTGCGCCCGGCGGCGCAGAACGTCCTTCGCCGCTTCGGACTCGAGGTTCGGTTCGGCGCGAAGGGATTCGATCCCCCTGGCCGCCGCTTCGAGAGCCGCCGGCCAGTCGATGCGACCATTTTCCGCAGTCATACGTGCGCCCCCGCCGCGAGGAGATCGAGATGGGTAGAGATGATCGCCGCGATATCCGAGACCGCCAGCCCGTCGCCATGAGGCAACAGGCAATCGGGGGCCAGCCCATCCATGGCGCGCAACGCCGACCGGAAGGCACCGACAGCCCCTTCCTGCTTGCCCTGGTCCTGACGGATTCGGCCAAGATGGAACCGCGCGATCACGAAATCCTTGTCGAGATAAAGCGCCTTCCTGAGCGCTTCTTCCGCCGCCGGCCGTTCGTCCAGACCTTCCAGGACAAGACCACGATAGAGATGGCAGGCCGCGTTCATGGGATCGGCGTCCAGAAGCCTGTCGCAGGCGGCAAGCGCACCGTCCCAGTCGGCCCGGTCGGCCAGTTCGCGGACATGAGGCAAATCGGCGGGAGTCGAAGGCTGCTCCCGGCCGAGGTCGGGCGGCAACAACGGCGCCAAGGGTTCCCGCTTCCTCGGCCGCGGCCGCGGCTTGGGCGCCGTCCGACCGGTGCGCGCAGCGAGCGGCGGAATCCGAATGGTTGGCGCCGACGGCCGTCGCGATACCGACGGCGCCGAACCCGATAGCAGTTGGAAAGCGGTCGCCCCGGGAAAGGACGTCGCCCGCAAAGGCAAGCCGCTCGCCAGGGTCGCCTCCGCGTGGCCCAGGATCAACCACCCCCCTTCGACAAGGCAGGACTGAAGCCGCCGGACGACCATCCGGGCCATTTCCATCGTGAAATAGATCAGGACGTTGCGGCAGACGATGACATCGAAACCCGCCAGACCCCGGGCGGGATCCGGAATGTTGCCGTTCACTAGATTGTGGTGCAGGAAGCGGACACGGCTGCGGAACGGGTGAGCGATTCGCCAGTTCCCGTCATAGGGCTCGAAATGCGCGTCCCGCAACGCCGACGGCAGACCACGCATCTCCCACGACGTCGAAATTCCCTTCCGGGCGCGTTCGATGAAATCGTGGTTGATGTCGGTCGCGACGATATCGACCGACCATCCCGACAGGCGATCATCGAAATGCCGTTCGAGCAGGATCGCCAACGAGTACGGTTCCGCACCGGAGGCGCACCCCGCACTCCATAGTCTCAGACGACGGTTGCCGGCATTGCGATCCAGACATTCCGGCAGAATCGTCGTCTGGAGAGCGTCGAACTGCTCGCGATGGCGAAAGAAGTAGGTTTCCCCGATCGTCAGATCGGCGATCAGCCGGTCCAGCTCCTGCCGGCCGGTATTCGGTCTGGCAAGGAGCTCGAGATAATCCTCGCAAGCCACGAGGCCACAGGCTTCCATGCGACGGCCGACCCGCGTGGCCAGATAACGGTCCTTATCACGCCAATACGCCATCCCCGTGGCGTCGATCACCCGATCCTTGACGTCCGGGAAATGCGCGTCCCGGATGACGTCGGAAACGCGTGACGCCTGCGTTATCAACACAGGACCTCGTCGGCAGCCGCCGCCCCATCGCGCCGCGCGTTTTCCATTTCGGCAAATTCAGCCAGAGCTTCCCGCTCCGCATCGAGCAGCAGGTTAGCCAGCGAGAGGACGAGAACCGCTTCCCCCTCTCCCAGAACGAAGCGGCCCGTCACGCACTCGTTGAAAACCGAATGAGCCGCCATGGCCTCGATTCCGTCAGCCGGAACATCACGCAATCCGACGATCTGGTCGCCGGCGAGACCGAGCCTCCGGCCGTCGACCTCGCAGATGACGACAGGCGAATAAAGATGAAGAGGTGCCGGCGGCAGGTCGAACAGTCGGTCCAGCCGGACGAGAGGCACAAGTGTTCCGCGAACATCGATCAAGCCATCGATGAATCTCGGCATGCCCGGCGGCGTCGAAAGTTCCGGCAGGAAGACAATCTCACGCACCCGCCGCCTCTCCAGCGCCAGGAGGTTGCCCGCCTGTCGGAACACGACGTAACTTTCCCCCGCAACACGGGGCGTCTCTGCGCTTTCTTCCACGCCCCCAACCCCTATCAACTCAACCCGCTCGCGCTGACACGAGACAGTCCGCATGTTCTTCCATGGCGCCGCGTTCTCTCAAAGAAAGGTGCTTCACCATGCGCGGCACTTCTCGACTTTAACGCGAGGAATGTTTGACCCAAGGTAATCCTGCTATAGCTTAACGGCAAACGCGTTGGCCTCCAATCCAAGCTCTAGCCCACAATTTTCACTGGTAGCGCTGTCATCGCGAATCCAGTAAGCTAGTTGCGAAGCTGTAACTTCTCGATGTGCGCGACCTGCGCACCTTGTTGGGGCCATCTCACGGCCAACGCGTCCACCCGTTGATCGTATAGGATCCGGGTGTGCGACCGCCGCCCTCGAATAATATTGCAGCCCTGATTAGTGATGATATGGATCGAATCACTGGCATTGCGAACGTTGATTTCGCAGGCAATGCCGGTTTTCGGCCCACCGTATCGGCATCAGGGAGCAAAACCGACGAGGCCGGAATAAACGAGAATCGCTGAATACTAAACGGTACTCTTGGCATTGACTTTTCAACCGCGACATACGACGAGAATAGGTGGATAAGGTGCAGGGTAATGCTGCCGTATCCTTAATCGCAGAAACGATCCTTGCTTGATCATTTTCCCGCGAACTGGCAGATCAAACGCGTCCTATCGCGTGCATTGATGTCTTGACCGAGGTTGTAAGATACGCCCCCTTCTTAGGCGGTCAGGCATTGCGCACGTCGCTTCACGAAAGCCTCTTTCCATGAATAATCGGCCGCAATGCGCGGCACCGATGATTGACCGCGCCTCATCACGGTAAAGGAGAGACGCGCTCATGCCCCATTCCCGTCCTGTCGCTTTCGTTACCGGCGGTCGCCGCGGCATCGGCCGCGGCTGCGCCTACGCCCTGGCGGAAAAGGGCTTCGACGTCGTCATCAACGACCTCGAACGCGACGACGCCGTCGCAGAAACGCTGGTCGGAATCGATCAGCGCGGCGGAGCGGCCGCATTCGTCGAAGGCAGCGTCGCCGATCTCGACCAGCACCCGCGAATGGTGGAAGAGACCTTTGCAGCATTCGGCAAGGTCGATTGCATGGTCAACAATGCCGGCGTTTCGGTGCTGAACCGTGGCGACCTGCTGGAGGTCAGCGTCGAAAGCTATGACCGGGTGATGAACATCAACGTCCGCGGTCCGTTCTTCCTTGCGCAAGCGGTCGCCAAGCGGATGGTGGCGGTACCGACCGGAGAGGTCTCCCATCACCGTTCGATCCATTTCATCTCGTCGATGAACGCGGAAGTGGTCGGCGTCGACCGCGGCGAATACTGCATGTCCAAGGCGGCGGTCGCGATGATGGCCAAGGTCTATGCCAGCTATCTCGGCGAGCATGGCATCCATGTCTACGACATCCGTCCCGGCATCATCCGAACCGACATGACCAAGCCGGCGCTGGAGAAGTACAATCGGATCATTCCCGGCGGCGTTTCGCCCATCGCCCGTTGGGGAGAGCCTGAGGACGTCGGCGGTGCCGTTGCCTCGCTCGCCGCCGGCGCGATACCTTTCAGCACCGGCGACTCCTTCGTCATCGGCGGCGGCATACAGCTTCACCGCGTCTGATCGCGACACAGGCGCCGAACCGGGCGTAACATCGCCCCGTCAGTGGAGGAACGACATGGCTACAGTGACACCCCTCGCGAAGTCGCATGACGCGCTCGCGGCCCTCGCCTCACGCTACGTGATGGCCGACGATCTCGAATGGCAGCCGACCCGCTTTCCGGGCATCGACGTCAAGGTACTGATGAAGGACGAGGAACGCGGCCTGATGACGGCGCTGTTCCGGTGGGCGCCGGGATCGGAACTGCCCGATCACGTCCACACCGACATCGAGCAGACCTACGTGCTGGAAGGCAGCCTCGCCGATCATGAAGGCGAAGCAGGCCCCGGCGACTATGTCTGGCGGCCGGCGGGCAGCCGACACAACGCCTGGTCGCCGAACGGCTGCCTGGCGCTCTCCGTCTTCCTGCGACCCAATCAGTTCGTCGGCGACGAAGCCCGCGGCGGTACGGCGTGAGCCTCGGTCCGCAGGCACTCACCGAGGCGGCAGGCATCCTGATCGGGGCACGGGAAGCGGTCGAGCAGATCGCTGCCCTGCCCGCCGAATGCCGCCCGGCCGACGTGGCCGACGGTTATGCCATCGCCGACCGGGTGACGGAGATGCTCGACTACCCGGTCTCGGGGTGGAAGATCGGCTGCACCGCCATCGACCAGCAACGGGCACTCGGCGTGGACGAACCATTCTCGGGCCGTCTCTACGCACCGCTCGTGCAAAGCAGCCCAGCGATCTATTCGGGAAGCGCGTTCGCGATGCGCGGGATCGAGGTGGAGTTCGCCTTCCGATTCGCACGGGACGTCCCGCCGCGTGCCACGTCCTATACCGTGGATGAAGTTGCGGATGCCGTGGCGACCCTGCATCCGGGAATCGAGATCGTCTGCAGCCGGTTTCAGAACTGGCTGCAGATCGGAGTGCCGAACCTCACCGCGGACAACGGGGTCAACGGCGGCTTCGTGTTCGGGCCGGGCGATGCGGACTGGCGCGGTCGCAACCTCGCCGCCCATCGTGCGACTTTGACCCTGGACGGGAAGCAGATCGCCGAAGGAATCGGGGAACGCGTACTCGGCAATCCGCTGAATGCGCTCACCTGGCTGGCCAACCATCTGTCGGTGCGGAAGATCGGGCTCAAGGCCGACGACGTCGTCACCACCGGCACCTGCCTCGGCATCCATTTCGTCGAACCCGGCGCCGAGCTTCTCGCCGATTTCGGCGACCTCGGCACGGTGGAGCTCCGCTTCACGAGTTGATCGAACCGGCGCGGCCCCTTCCCCTTCCTCCGGGAGGAGAGGGAGGAAGAGGCCGCGCTTCAGTCATCAAGCCCTCTCCCTTCAGGGGGAGGGTTGGGAGGGGGGCCCTTCCGGACCGCCTTACGCGGCCCGGTCCTGCCCGAGCTGATCGGGGTTGTAGTTGAGGTTCGGCGCCAGCCAGCGCTCGCATTCCTCGATCGACCAGCCTTTCCGGGCGGCGTAATCCTCGACCTGATCGCGCTCGATCTTGCCGACGCCGAAATAGCGGCTCTCCGGATGGCTGAAGTAGAGACCGCTCACCGCCGCAGCCGGCCACATGGCGAAGCTCTCGGTGAGCTCCACGCCGGTATTGGCCTCGGCCTGGAGAAGATCGAACAGCGTCCGCTTCTCGGTATGGTCAGGGCAGGCGGGATAGCCGGGTGCCGGGCGGATGCCCTGGTACTTCTCGGCGATCAGCGCCTCGTTGTCCAAGTCCTCGTCGGCCGCATATCCCCAGAACTCCTTCCGCACCCGCTCGTGCATGCGCTCGGCGAAGGCTTCCGCCAGACGGTCGCCCAGTGCCTTGGCGAGGATCGAGTTGTAGTCGTCGTTCTGGCGGTCGTAGGACTTGGCTAGCTCGTCGACACCCTCTCCGGCGGTGACCACGAAGCCACCGATATAGTCCGCGATCCCCGTCTCCCGGGGGGCGATGAAATCGGCCAGCGCCCGGTTCGCCCGGCTCTTGTCCCGTCCCATCTGCTGACGAAGGGTGTGGAGCGTGGTCAGCACCTCAGAGCGGTCGTCATCGGCATAGATCTCGATATCGTCGTCCCCGACCTGGTTGGCCGGCCAGAATCCGACGACGGCCCGAGCCCGGAACAGCTTCTCGTCCACGATCCGCTTCAGCATCGCCCGGGCGTCGTCATAGAGGCCGCGCGCGGCCTCGCCCACCGTGGGGTCGTCCAGGATATCGGGGAAACGCCCCGACAGTTCCCAGGTCTGGAAGAACGGCTTCCAGTCGATGCGATCGACGAGTTCCGCGAGATCGTAATCCTCGAACGGTTTGAGCCCGAGGAAACTCGGCCGCGGGGGCTGATACCCCGTCCACTCGATAACCGACTTGTTGGCTCGGGCGGTGTCGATCGGGTTGCGGGGAGTCGCGGGCTTCTGGCCCATGCGGTCCTTACGCAGCTTCTCGTACTCGTCGCGGATGTTAGCCACGTAGTTGGTCCGCTGAGCCGGCGACAACAGGCTGCCGGCGACGCCGACCGCCCGTGAAGCGTCGGTCACGTAGACGACCGGGCCATGATAGTTCGGCTCGATCTTGACCGCCGTATGGACACGGCTGGTCGTCGCCCCGCCGATCAGCAGCGGTAGCTCGAACCCCTGGCGCTCCATCTCCTTGGCGACGTAGCACATCTCGTCGAGACTCGGCGTGATCAGGCCGGAAAGGCCGATCATGTCCGCCTTCTCAGCCTTGGCGACCTCGAGGATCTTGGCCGTCGGCACCATGACGCCGAGGTCGATGACCTCGTAGTTGTTGCACTGCAGGACGACGCCGACGATGTTCTTGCCGATGTCGTGGACATCGCCCTTCACGGCCGCCATCACGACCTTGCCGGCCTTGTCGTTCTTGTCGCCCTCCTGCTTCTCGGCCTCAATGTAGGGCAGCAGATAGGCAACGGCCTTCTTCATCACCCGGGCGCTCTTCACCACCTGCGGCAGGAACATCTTGCCTGATCCGAACAGGTCGCCGACGACGTTCATGCCGTCCATCAGCGGACCTTCGATCACGTGTAGGGGCCGTTCGGCCTGCTGGCGCGCCTCTTCGGTGTCCTCCTCGACGAAATCGGCAATGCCGTTCACCAGCGCGTGCTCCAGGCGCTTGTTGACCGGGGCCTCGCGCCAGGACAGATCGACTTCCTGCTGGATGCCGTCGCCGTGGTATTTCTGCGCGATGTCGAGCAAGCGCTCGGTGGCGTCGTCGCGACGGTTGAGGATCACGTCCTCGACGGCGTCGCGCAGCTCCTCGGGGATATCCTCGTAGATGGCGAGCTGCCCGGCGTTGACGATGCCCATGTCCATCCCCGCCTGGATGGCGTGGTAGAGGAACGCCGAGTGCATCGCCTCGCGGACGGCGTTGTTGCCACGGAACGAGAACGAGACGTTGGAGACACCGCCCGACACATGACAGTGCGGCAGGTTCTCGCGGATGCGCCGCGTCGCCTCGATGAAGTCGTTGGCGTAGTTGTTGTGCTCCTCGATGCCCGTCGCCACCGCGAAGATGTTGGGATCGAAGATGATGTCCTCGGGCGGGAAACCGACCTTCTCGGTCAGAATCTTGTAGGACCGTTCGCAGATCTCGACCTTGCGGTCGGCGGTGTCGGCCTGGCCCTTCTCGTCGAAGGCCATGACCACGACCGCGGCGCCGTAGCGGAAGACGCGTTTCGCCTGCTCGACGAACTTCTCCTCGCCTTCCTTGAGGCTGATCGAGTTGACGATCCCCTTCCCCTGGATACAGCGAAGGCCCGCCTCGATCACGGACCACTTCGAGGAGTCGATCATGATCGGCACGCGGCTGATGTCGGGCTCGGCGGCGATCAGATTGAGGAAGGTGACCATCGCCTCCTCGGAGTCGAGCATGCCCTCGTCCATGTTGACGTCGATGATCTGGGCACCGTTCTCGACCTGCTGACGGGCGACGTCGAGCGCCGTCTCGTAATCCCCTTCCAGGATCAGCTTCTTGAACTTGGCGGAGCCGGTGACGTTGGTCCGCTCACCGATATTGATGAAAATTCCTTTGGTCATGCACTCAGCTCAAAAGGTTCGAGACCGGAAAGGCGAAGACGAACCGGCAGCGTCGGTATCTCGCGCGGCGGCAGGCCCTTGACCGCCTCGGCAATGGCCGAGATGTGGGCCGGGGTCGTCCCGCAGCAGCCGCCCAGGATGTTAACCAGTCCGGATTCCGCCCATTCGTGCAGAAAGCCGGAGGTCGTCTCGGGCTGCTCGTCGTATTCGCCGAACTCGTTGGGCAGGCCCGCGTTCGGATAGGCGCATACGTTCGTATCCGCGACCCGCGCCAGCTCCGCGACATAAGGCCGGAGTTGCTCTGCACCGAAGGCGCAGTTCAGGCCGACGCTGAACGGCCGGACATGGCGGATCGAGTTCCAGAACGCTTCGGGCGTCTGACCGGAGAGGTTGCGCCCGGAGAGATCGGTGATGGTGCACGACACCATGATCGGCAGTCGCTCACCCATCTCGTCGAACAGCTCCTCCACCGCGAACAGGGCGGCCTTGGCGGTCAGGGTATCGAAGATGGTCTCGACAAGGATGATGTCGACACCGCCCTCGATCAGCCCTCGTGCGGCGACGCCATAGGCTTCGCGCAACGCCTCGAAGGACGTGTTGCGGAAGCCGGGATTGTTGACGTCCGGCGAGATCGAGGCCGTCCGGTTGGTGGGGCCGATTGCTCCGGCGACCCAGCGCGGCCGGGACGGATCCCGCTCCGTCGCCGCGTCTGCGGCCTCCCGCGCCAGCCGCGCGCCTTCGCGGTTCAGCTCGGGAACCAGATCCTCCAGGCTGTAGTCGGACTGCGACGGCTCGTTCGAGTTGAAGGTATTGGTCGCGATAATGTCGGCGCCGGCTTCCAGGTAGGTTCCGTAGATCTCGCCGATGATCTTCGCCTGGCTGAGATTCAGCAGATCGTTGTTGCCGCGGACCTCCTGCTTCAAGTCGGCGAAGCGCTTTCCACGATAGCCGGCTTCGTCGAGCTCGTAGCCCTGGATCATCGTCCCCATCGCACCGTCGAGCACGAGAATGCGCTCGGCGACGGCACGATTGAGAGCCTCGATACGTTCCTTGCGGTCGGTCATCGCGTTACGACGCCATGCTGAGCTGGAGACCGGCGTCGATTGCCTCGTCCTGGGGACGAACTCCCAGCATGTGGCAAATCGCGTAGCTCAGATTGGCCCTGTTGAGGGTATAGAAGTGGAAGCCGTCGACTCCGGCTTCATGCAGGTCCAGGCACTGCTCGACCGCCGTCGTGGCGGCGATCAGCGACCGCGTCTCGGGATCGTCGTCGAGCCCCTCGAAGCGGTCGGCCAGCCACTGCGGCACCACCGCGCCGCACATCCCGGCGAACCGGCGCACGTTCTTGAAATTGGTCACCGGCATGATGCCGGGGATGATCGGAATATCGATCCCGGCCGCCCGCGCCCGGTCTAAGAAACGAAGGAACGTGTCGTTCGAGAAGAAGAACTGCGTGATCGCGCGCGTCGCGCCGGCATCGACCTTGCGCTTCAAGTTATCGAGATCGGCCTCCGCGCTCGCTGCATCGGGGTGCACTTCGGGATAGGCGGCGACGGAAATCTCGAAATCGCCGATCCGGCGCAGACCTTCGACCAGCGACGCCGCACAGTCATAGCCGCCCGGATGGGGCGTATACTTGCTGTCGCCCTCCGGCGGGTCGCCGCGCAGCGCGACGATGTGATTGATTCCGGCATCGAGGAAGCTGCGCGCAGCCGAATCGACCTCGTCCTTGGTCGCGGCGACGCACGTCAGGTGCGCAGCAACCGGCATCGTCGTCTCGGCGGCGATCTTCTTCACCGTCGCCAGCGTGCGCTCGCGCGTGCTGCCGCCGGCGCCGTAGGTCACCGACACGAAGGTCGGCGACAGTGGCTCCAGCCGCTCGACCGACTCCCACAGCGCGGCTTCCATCTTTTCCGTCTTGGGCGGAAAGAACTCGAACGAAACGCTTTTCTGTCGCGTTCCGCCGGCCGGCCGCACCGATGCGCCACCCGGAGCCCCTCTCGTGGCAAATCCGCCAGAATTCATAACAACATCCCTCCAACCACCTTTCCGGTGAGTTTGGTTACGTTCGACCGCCTGCCCGACCACAGGGTCACGGTCAGACGCTCGCTCGGAAGCTTGACCGGCTCGCCGGGGGTCAATCCCGCCGTACTGAGCCAGTCGACGATTTCGTCCTCGGCAAAGCCCAGGCGACGGTGCGCATGGGATTCGCGGAGGTGTTCGAGGTCGTGCGGTGCGAAGTCGGCGATCAACAACTTGCCGCCGCTCCGCAGCACCCGGCCCGCCTCGGCAATGGCGCCGCCAGGGTTGTCGGCGAAGTGGAGCACCATGTGGATCGTCACCAGATCGAACGACCCTGCCGGAAACGGCAGCTTGTACATGTCGCCCAACCGCACAGTGCAGTGGCTGAGTCCCGCCTTCTCCAGGTTCACCCGCGCCACCGACAGCATGTCGGGCAGCGCATCGATACCGATCGCCCGCTCGACGCGATCGCCGAACAGCTCGATCATCCGACCCGTTCCGGTCCCGATATCGAGCATGTCGCCGATCGGGCCGGTACCGGTGAGACGGAGGAGAGCCTCCTCGAGCTCTTCTTCCGGAACATGCAGCGCCCGGATTTCGTCCCAGCGCGCCACGTTCTCCCGGAAGTAATGCGCGGCCTGCTCGGCGCGCACCCGCTTGACCTCGGCCAGACGCTCGCGATCAAGGGCCAGGGTCGGATCGTCCCGGGGAATCAGCCCGGTCAACGTCGCCGCCAGATCGGCGTTCCCGGCCCGGCGGGCAAGACGGTAGAAAACCCAGCTCCGCTCCTGATAACGCTCCAGGAGCCCCGCCTCACACAGCAGTTTCAGATGCCGCGACACCCGCGGCTGGCTCTGCCCGAGAATTCGGGTGAGCTCACTGACCGTCAACTCACCGTCCGCACATAAAGCCAGAAGCCGCAATCGAGTCGCTTCGGCTGCGGCACGTAATGCATTCAGAACCGAGTCGACCGACGCCATATGCATCCGCTCCTAATGTTGGAGCATATAAACATATCTTTATGTCGGTTTCAATGACCCGTTGGACTCCATTGAATATCCGAGCATATCGAGCCAATCGTGTCCGTCAGGCCACACTGATGCGGGAACGCCGCGCGGGTGGGGCTTTGCGCTGGAACGCCCCAAACGTTTGTGCTAACTCGGTTTCCCGTAGTCGCACGGTCAGGATGAATGCAGCCGATACCGAATGTTAACGAGTGAGGCGCATGGTGACCGGGCGAGGCGGAGGGCTTGCCGTAACGGCGTCTGCCAAAGGGAGCCGACCCGTCGGCCGGGCAGGAACGTCGGGCGTATCGGCTTCGCGGTAAGAAGCAGCAGGGCTTGGGGGTACCGCAGTTGACCAGGAAGTTCCGTTTCAATCGCATGCTCGCCGCCGCGACCGGCGCATGCATGGTGCTGGCTGCCACCGGATGCGCCACCCCACCCGATGCGAACGATCCCGACGCGGTCGCCGAGTGGGAGGAAACCAACGATCCGCTCGAGCCGATGAACCGGGCGATCTTCGACTTCAACATGGCGCTCGACGAAGTTCTGTTGAAGCCGTTGGCGAAGGGCTACCGCTTCATCTTTCCCCAGTATGTCCGCGACCGGATCCACGACGTCCTTCAGAACGCCGGCGAGCCGATCAATTTCTTCAACGCCGTTCTGCAGGCCGACAGCGACCGCGCCGCAACGGCGTTGGGCCGGTTGATGCTGAACAGCACCTTCGGGCTCGCTGGCCTGTACGACCTCGCCGACTATGAGTTCGACATCCCGGTCACCGACGAGGATTTCGGGCAGACCATGGCGACCTGGGGCATCAACGATGGCCCCTACCTCATGCTGCCGCTTCTCGGCCCGTCGAGCGTCCGTGACGGTCTCGGCCGTGGCGCCGACGTGCTGATGAACCCGCTCAGCTGGTATTTCCGCAATACCGATCGCGAGTGGATCGGCTACACCATGATGGGCGTCGAAGGCATCGACATCCGGGAACGGAACCTGGAGACGCTCGATGAAATCGAGCGGACGTCGCTCGACTTCTACGCCGCGATCCGCAGCCTCTACCGGCAGCGGCGTGCCGATCTGATCGCCAACGGCGTGGTCACGGAATCGAATCCGTTCCTCGAATAGCCATCTGTCCGGCCCGTTAGGTTCCATACGATCGAAATGCCGATGATGAAGAAGCTCGCACTCCTGGCCGTTGCGTTCGGACTGTCTCTCGCCGTCCATGCGACGTCCGCGTTCGCCATCACCGACAAGGAAGCCGAAAGCTTTGTCGAAGACCTGATCGACCAGGCGATCCATGCGCTGAAGATCGATCCGGCGAATGAAGCCGAACGGCGTCAGGCCTTTCAGAGCCTGCTCACGGATAAGTTCGACATCGACGGCATCCGCCAGCGTGTCCTGGGTCGGGCGTGGCGCGACGCGACCGATGCGCAGAAGGCAGCCTTCGCCGACGTCTTCGACGACTACATCCTCAACATCTATGTCGGTCAGCTCGGCCCCTATAACGACGAGGTCGTCCGTCTGAAACGTACCGAGCAGATGAGCGATGACGAGATGATCGTCTTCAGCGAAGTCGTGAACGATAATGGCCCGGCGCTCAGGCTCGACTGGCGCGTCCATCGCATCAATGGCGACGGGCTCGGTGTCCTCGACGTCGCCGCCGACGGCGCCAGCCTGCTCCGGGCGAAGCGCGACGAGTTCAAGGAAGTGATCCAGCGCAGCGGGATCGACGGCCTGATCGAGCGATTGAAGGAACTCAACACCAAGTACGCCGAAAGCTGAGTGCAAAGGCGCTCGGCAACGAGCATACGATCAAAAAAAGGGCGCCGATCGGCGCCCTTTTGCGTTGCGGTCTACGCTGCCTCTTCCGCCGATTCGGGTTCTTTCCAGCGCAGCACTGGGCGGCGAGCCGCCGCGGTTTCGTCGAGCCGTCCACGCGGGGTGAAGCGGGGCGCGCCCTGGAAGTAGGCGACCTCCCCTGCCCTGGCCCGTTCCGCCAGCGACTCGACCGCCTCGACGAACAGGTCGAGCGTCGCCTTGCTCTCCGTTTCCGTGGGCTCCATCAGCAGCGCTCCGTGGACCACCAGCGGGAAATACATCGTCATGGGGTGGAACCCCTCGTCGATCAGCGCCTTGGCGAAATCCAGCGTGCTGACACCCGTCCCTTTGAGGAAGCGGTCGTCGAACAGGCATTCATGCATGCAGGTGCCGGGAAAGGCCGGCGTGACCGTCGGCGATAGCCGCGCCAACAGATAGTTGGCGTTGAGCACGGCATCCTCGGCCACCTGACGCAGGCCGTCGGCACCGTGGCTCATCATGTAGGAGAGCGCACGGGTGAACATGCCCATCTGGCCGTGGAACGCCTTCAGGCGGCCGAACGGCGTTCCGCTGGCGTCGTCCGCATGTTCGACGAGGCGATAGCCGTCCCGGTCGTGCACGACATAGGGCAAGGGCACGAAGGGCGCCAGCGCTTCGCTGAACGCTACCGGCCCGGCCCCCGGCCCGCCGCCGCCGTGGGGCGTCGAGAAGGTCTTGTGGAGATTGATGTGCATCGCGTCGATGCCGAGATCGGCCGGCCGGACACGACCGACGATGGCGTTGAAATTGGCGCCATCGCAGTAGAACAGGCCGCCGCCCGCATGCAGAATCTCGGCGATCTCGATGATGTCGCGCTCGAACAACCCACAGGTGTTGGGATTGGTGAGCATCAGCGCCGCGACGTCCGGCCCCATCCGCTCACGGAACGCCGCGACGTCCACGCGGCCGCCATCGTCGGCGGCGATCGTCTCCACCCGATAGCCACACATCGCCGCCGTCGCCGGGTTGGTGCCATGCGCCGATTCCGGCACCAGCACCACCTCCCGCGAGTCGCCGCGGGCTTCGAGCGCGGCGCGAATCGCCATCATGCCACAGAGCTCGCCATGCGCCCCCGCCGCGGGCGACAGCGCCACCGCCGGCAGGCCGGTGAGTGTCTTCAGCCAGTGAGCGAGCGTGTCGATCAGCTCCAGAGCGCCCTGCACGGTCGATTCGGGCTGCAAGGGGTGGAGGTCGGCGAAGCCCGGCAGCCGCGCCATGCGCTCGTTGAGCCGGGGGTTGTGCTTCATCGTGCATGAGCCCAGCGGGTAGAAGCCGCTGTCGATGCCGTAGTTCTTCTGACTGAGGCGCGTGAAGTGACGCACGACCTGCGGCTCGGACAGGCCGGGGAGCCCGATCGCCTCCTTCCGCGCCAAGCCGCCGAGGCGATTGCCTGTCTTCGGCGGATCGGGCAGATCGACGCCGCATCGATCGGGCGAGCCCTGCTCGAAGCTCAGCGTTTCTTCGAGCTGCAGTCCGCGATGGCCGATCGCGGTCTCCGCCGAGTCGTCGGTCATGACGGCGTCCAATTCGGTCTCGGTCCGGCTCTTTCGTCCCTGGGAGCGGTCCATCACAGGATCTCCTCGATCGCAGCCGCCAAGGCGGCGATGTCCTGGTCGGTGGTGGTCTCGGTCGCGGCGACCAGCATCAGGTTGGTGCAGTCCGGGTCGCCCGGCACCAGGCGCGAAACCGGCACGCCGGCGAGGACGCGGCGCTCGGCGCAGCGATCGACCACCGTCGCCGCCGGCTTCGGCAGCAGGACCGTGAATTCGTTGAAGAAGCTGTCGTTCAGTATGCGCACGCCGTCGATTTCCGCCAGCCGCTCCGCGGTCCGAACCGCAGCCGCGTGGTTCAGGGCCGCGAGACGCTTGAACCCGGCCTCGCCCAGAAGCGTGAGGTGAATGGTGAAGGCGAGCGCACACAGCCCGGCATTCGTACAGATGTTGCTGGTCGCCTTCTCGCGCCGGATATGCTGCTCGCGCGTGGACAAGGTGAGCACCCATCCCCGCTTGCCCTCGTTGTCCACCGTTTCGCCGACCAGCCGGCCGGGCATCTGGCGGACGAAACGGTCCCGGGTCGCGAACAGCCCCACATAGGGACCGCCGAAGCCGAGCGCGTTGCCGAGCGACTGTCCTTCGCCGACGACGATGTCCGCGCCCATGGCGCCGGGGGCCTTCACGGCACCCAGGGCGACGACTTCGGTCACCACGACCACCAGCAGCGCGCCGGCCGCGTGGCAGGCCTCGGCAAGCTTGGTGAAATCATGCAGGCGGCCGAAGAAGTCAGGGTATTGGACCACGACACAGGCGGTCTGGTCGTCGATATGTCGCGCCAGGTCCTCGGTGCCGCCGGGATCGGCCATCAGCGCGTCGACCGTGACGTGCGGGCTGAACCGGACCGCCGTTGCAACCGCCTCGCGGTAGTGGGGATGAAGCGACCCCGACAGCACCGCACGGCCCCGCCGCGTCGCCCGGCATGCCATCAGCACCGCTTCGGCGCACGCGGTTGAGCCGTCGTACATCGAGGCGTTGGCAACCTCCATCCCGGTGATCATCCCGACCATGGTCTGGAACTCGAACATCGCCTGAAGGGTCCCTTGCGAGACTTCGGGCTGATAGGGCGTGTAGGAGGTCAGGAACTCGCCGCGCTGGATCAGATGGTCGACCGTCGCCGGGATGTGGTGACGATAGGCGCCGGCCCCGAGGAAGAACGGTGCGTCGCCCGCGGCCACATTCTTCCGCGCCATGGCGGACAGCGTCCGCTCGACCTCCATCTCGCCGGCATGGAGCGGAAGGTCGACCAGCCCGCTTAGATGCGCAGCGTCCGGAACGTCGGCGAACAGGTCATCGATCGACGAGACGCCGATCGCGGCGAGCATCTCCCGCCGATCCCCCGCCGTCAGCGGCAGATAGCGCATCAGCGCAGGCTCTCCAGGTAGGCGTCGTAAGCCGCCTCGTCCATCAGCTCGTCGAGCTCCGCCGCATCCGCGATCTTCATCTTGAGGAACCAGCCCTCGCCCATGGGGTCGGTGTTGACCTTGGCCGGTTCGTCGGCGAGGGCCTGATTGACCTCGGCGACCTCGCCGTTCACCGGCGCGTAGATCTCGCTCGCCGCCTTGACCGACTCGACTACCGCCGCCTCGTCACCTTTCGCGAGCGACTTCCCGACATCGGGCAGGTCGACGAAGACAATGTCCCCGAGCTGTTCCTGGGCGTAGTCGCTGATGCCGACGGTACCGGTATCGCCGTCGACCCGAATCCATTCATGATCCTTTGTGAAGCGAAGCGCGCTCATAGGTTCATGTCTCTCCTGTTGATCGCTGCATATAGCTCGACATCCGTCGACCGGTGCCGGGCGGCTCAGCTCTTGTGATAGCGATGGGGAACGAACGGCATGGGTGTGATCGTGCCGGCCAGCGCCCGCTCGCGGACCGTGGCGCTGATCGGCGTGCCGGCGCCGGCGGCCGACGCCTCCACATAGGCCATGCCGATTGCCGCCTCGACGGTCGGTCCGAAGGTCCCGCTGGTGACAACGCCGATCTGGCGGCCGTCGCTGTCGACGATTTCCGCGCCCTCCCGCGCAACGCCGCGGCCTTCCAGTCGGAAGCCGACCCGCTTACGGGGCACGCCGTCCTTCAATTCGGCAAGGATCTTCTCCGCTCCGGGAAAGCCGCCCTCCTCGCGCCGGCGCTTCGAAATCGTCCAGGCGAGGTCTGCCTCGATCGGCGTCGTGCCGGTATCGATGTCATGACCGTAGAGGCAGAGCCCGGCTTCCAGCCTGAGCGAGTCTCGTGCGCCGAGACCGGCGGGTTCGATCTCGGGCTGATCGAGCAGCATGGCCGCCAGCCGCTCGGCGGCATCGGCGGGAATGGAAATCTCGAAGCCGTCCTCACCGGTATAGCCGGACCGGCTGACGAACGCCTCGACACCGTCGATCGTCATCGGGGCAGCTCGCATGAAGCCAAGTTCGGCGCTCTCCGGAGCCAGCCTGGCAAGCGCCGTCGCCGCCTTCGGCCCCTGCAAAGCAAGCAGCGCACGGTCGGACAGCACCTCGATCGCGCAGGCGCCGCCGAGGCCCCGTTCGAGATGGGCGATATCAGCTTCCCGACAGGCCGCGTTGACCACCAGATGCAGATGATCGCCGGCGTTGGTCACCATCAGGTCGTCGAGGATCCCGCCGTTGTCGGCGGTGAAAAGGGTGTAGCGGATACGCCCTTCCTTCAGCCCCTGGATGTCGCCCGGAACGAGCGTTTCGAGCGCCTTCGCCGCCTCCGCGCCACGCAGGCGCACCTGCCCCATATGCGAGACGTCGAAAAGCGATGCCGACTCACGGGTCTGGCGATGCTCGGCGATGATCCCCGTCGGATACTGAACCGGCATCGCGTAGCCGGCGAAGGGAACCATGCGCCCGCCCCGCGCGACATGCAGGTCGTAGAGCGGCGTGCGAAGAAGGGGATCTTGGTGGTGATCGCTCAACAGGGTCTCCGGCTCGGGTGCCTTACGGCTTAGCAGCTTCGGCTGCCCCCTCTGTCCGGGAACCTGAGAGATTCACCGCGCCATGCGCGGTTTACTCCGTCGGTGAGAACGAACGGCGGTGGCCGGTTCGCTCTGCTTTCCAGAGTGTCCCTACCCTGCGGTCCTTTTGCCTGAGCGTTTCCGGGGCGGTTGCGCCTTCGGCGCCGACGGGCTCGAACGAGCCGCCGGTCTCTCCCGCAAGGAGGCCTTCGTCACGAAAGATGATAGGACCGCCGCAGCAAAGTCAACCGCGGCGGTCCCGTTTCATGTGTCGACGGAGGCTCAGGCGGCGCGTTCGAGCGCGATCGCGGTGGCCTCGCCGCCGCCGATGCACAGCGACGCGATACCGCGCTTGGCGCCGTTCTTATCCATCGCCGTGATCAAGGTCGCCATGATCCTGGCACCCGAAGCCCCGACGGGGTGGCCCAGCGCGCAGGCGCCGCCATAGATGTTGGTCGCGTCCTCCGGCAGACCGAGGTCCCGCATGGCCGCCATGGTCACGACAGCGAAGGCTTCGTTGACCTCGAACAGATCGACGTCACCGACCGACCAGCCGGTCTTCTCCAGAAGCTTACGGACCGCACCGATCGGGGCGGTGGTGAACCAGGCCGGTTCCTGGCTCTGAGTCGCATGGCCAACGATGGTGGCGAGCGGCTTGAGCCCCCGGCGCTCGGCCTCGGACCGGCGCATCATGACCAGGGCCGCCGCCCCGTCCGAGATCGAGCTCGAATTGGCCGCCGTCACCGTGCCGTCCTTACGGAAAGCCGGCTTAAGACCAGGGATCTTGTCCGGCTTCGCGGTGAACGGCTGTTCGTCCTGGCTAACGACGGTCTCACCCTTGCGGGTCTTCACCGTCACCGGCGTGATCTCGTCGGCGAAAGTACCGTCCTCGTTGGCCTTCCGGGACCGTTCGAGCGAGCGGATCGCGAAGGCATCCTGATCTTCGCGCGTGAACTGATAGGCCTGGGCCGTATCCTCGGCATAGGTCCCCATCAGTCGGCCCGGCTCGTAGGCGTCCTCGAGCCCGTCCAGGAACATGTGGTCGTAGACTTGGCCGTGGCCCATCCGATAGCCGCCGCGCGCCTTGGTCAGCAGATACGGGGCGTTGGTCATGCTCTCCAGCCCGCCGGCAACGACCACGCTGTTGCCGTTGGCGATCAGGCCGTCATAGGCGAACATCGCCGCCTTCATGCCCGACCCGCACATCTTGTTGACGGTGGTGCAGCCGGCATCGACCGGAATACCGGCGTTCAGCGAGGCCTGGCGTGCGGGCGCCTGTCCCATGCCGGCGGGAAGCACGCACCCCATGACCACTTCGTCGACGTCCTCCGGTGCAACCTTGGCGCGCTCCAGCGCCGACTTGATCGCCGCCGCACCGAGGGTGGGACCGGTGACGTCGGCAAGGGCGCCCTGGAAGCCGCCGATCGGGGTCCGCGCCATGCCGACGATGACGATGGGGTCTTCATGCATGTTTCTATCTCCTCCACGAACCTTGCGGTTCAGACGGTCAGGTGATGGCGTCTACTTGGCGGGACTGGACGTTTACCGCAAGCGCGAAACGCGCAAAGCGCCATGCCATCTGATCAGGTGTGGAAATCCCGCTGTGGTCGAGCTATCGTGCACGAGCTGACGATGGCGAGGCGGGGGAGCCTTCAAATCAATGCCTTATAGTCGTTTCCTTATTGCGATTCTCATCGCCACGGGGTTGATCGGCTGCACGGGCAACCGCCCGGTGCAGCAGGCACAGGTGGCGCCGGCCACCGCACCGGCCGAGACGATATCGCCGGAAGAACTCGCCCAATATTATCGCTATTTCCATCAGGCCCAATTCCAGTTCGACGATTATCTGGTCGAGATTCTGCGGCCCCAGCGGGTGGAAGAGCCGGTCGCCGACCGGGTCGAAGTCTATAAAGGAGCACGCCGCCTGCTGTTGTGGCGCGGAAACGACGTCTTACGCGGCTACGATATCGCCCTGGGATTCTCGCCCGTGGGTCCGAAATGGCGCGAAGGCGACGGCCGGACCCCGGAAGGCAGCTACGTCATCGACTGGCGAAACCCCAACAGCAACTTCTACCTGTCGCTCCACATATCCTACCCGACGCCATCGCAACGGGAAGAGGCGCAGCAAAGGGGCGTGTCACCCGGCGGCGCCATCATGATCCACGGCGCCGGAGTCGAGCTCGCCTCGTCACGCCCGCGCCGGGGCGACTGGACCGACGGCTGCATCGCCGTCACCAATGCGGAGATCGAGGAGATCTGGCGGCTGGTCCCAGACGGCACGCCGATCGACATTCACCCTTGAGAACGGCTACTCGTCGACATCGTCGATATCGGCCTGGCCGCTAAGGCGGCGACGGATGTGCGACCAGGACAGGCCGATCGCCATGATGGTCGCCAGCAAGAGCAACGAGAGATAGGTCATCACGGTCCGCTGCTCGACGCCCAGCAAACCGTAATAGATCAGGACCCAGACCAGGGCCCCGAACAGCGCCGCCGCCAGCAGCATGCCGATCGGCCCCAGTGACCGCCATGCGGCGCGAAAATAGATGACGAAGCCGATCAGAAGGACGAGTCCCACCAGGACCTTCAGCGGCAGATCATCCCGGGTCCAGCCCGAGATCCAGTGATAGTAGGAAAACCGGGTCGGATTGAAGGTCGCGAAGACCAGAACCACCGCGACCACCCAGCGAACACCGAAGCTGCCGAGATCAAAAACACGCATCGCCGCGGCCCGGTCAGCCGGCATCGCGGGGACCGGGGCGAGTCTCCGCCTCGATCCAAGCGAGATAGTCCGGGTTTCCGGCAACGATCGGCATCGCCGCGACGCAGGGGCAATCATAGCCGTGAAGCGAAGCCACCCGCGCGCTCAGCGCATCCATTCGGTCCTCCATCGTCTTCATGATCAGTAGCGTCTCCGCACTTCGTTCGGCTTTACCCTGCCACCAATAGAGCGACTGCGCGCCGTCGAACACGTTTGCACAGGCGGCCAGCCGCTCTTCGATGGCGGCCGCGGCGATCCGTTCCGCTTCCGCCCTGTCCGACGTCGTCACATAGACGAACAACGCCTGCATCGCACCCTCCGATACCTTTCCGATGCCGTCTGAAAACGCCCGGCGGGACATGCGATTACCGCATATGGGCAACCATGTTTATGCATGCACGCCCCGGGTTGATTAGCCCCTTTGGCCGTTATATATACTCGGTAACACAAACGTTTGAATTTTGTAGTTCTTCTAAGTTTCGAATCCTCCCTCCCCCACGCGTGGAAGGTTCCCCCTCATCGCCTTCCCGCGCACTAGAGGCCCTTCGGGAAATCGGTCCTGAGGGGCTTCTTTTTTGCTCCCAGCCCTGACCGACATTGTCCGCCAGCCGAGCGAAAGCTAAAACAGGCGGCCGGGAACGGACAATCACGCAAGCGGCAGGATGGCGCGCCAAGCTTCGGCAGCGAGTTTGATAGGGACAGAGGAACCAGCTTGGCAGCCGGCAGCCCCGTCCACGCCCAGCAAGACGGCTGAGCAGGAGAACTTTCCCGTAGGGTCATGGTTGCTCCCGCCCCGTCTGAGGAGCCACATCGCCCGCTACTACGCCTTCGCCCGGGCGGCGGACGACATTGGCGATCACCCGGACCTTTCGCCCCTGGACAAGATCGTCGCCCTCGACCGGCTGGAGGCCGTGCTCGCCGGCGCCGACCCCGTTACAGACGCCGAGCGAAGTGCGGCGCGCCTGCGCGCGAGTCTGGCGGAAACCCGAGTGGATCCGCGTTGCGCCAGCGACCTCCTCATCGCATTCCGGCAAGACGCGTGGAAACGGCGCTATCGCGACTGGGCCGACCTGATCGGCTACTGCCGCAACTCGGCCAATCCGGTCGGTCGTTACCTCCTCGCTCTTCATGGCGAGTCGGACGGGACTCACGCCCCGTCGGACGCTCTGTGCACGTCACTTCAGATCCTCAACCATCTTCAGGATCTCAAGGACGACTATCGCCAGCTCGACCGGGTCTACCTGCCCCTTCCCTGGTTCACCGAACACGGCCTGACACCGGCCGCACTGGACAGTCCACGGGCCGACACGGCGATGCGGAGGATGATCGATCGCGCGCTCGACGGCGTCGACGATCTCAACCGGACCGCCGCCCGTCTGCCGGGACTCGTTCATGACCGGCGGATGCGGATGGAAGCCGCCGTTATCGTCCGAGTCGCCCGGCGGCTGGCGCAACGCCTGCGCGCCGGAGACCCGTTGGCCGGGCGGGTCGCCTTGTCGCGAGTCGATAAGCTGGCCTGTGTCGCCGGCGGGATTCAGCGGGGATGGTGAGTGCGTCGCCCCAGGCACGCGTGCGAGCGATCGTCCAGCGGTCCGGCACCTCGTTCTACTGGGCGATGCGGTTGCTGCCTCGGCCCAAGCAGGAAGCCATGTTCGCGGTCTATGCCTTCTGCCGGGAAGTGGATGACGTCGCCGATGACGAAGACGCACCGCCATCCCTGCGCTTGGAGCGACTCGATGCCTGGCGCCGGGCGCTCGACGCCCTCTATCGCGGCCATCCCGACAATCCCGTGACCGAAGCTCTGCTGCCCGGCGTGGAGCGCTACGACCTACTGCGCGAGGACTTCGAAGCCATCCTGGCCGGGATGGAGATGGACGCCACCGGGCCGATCGTCGCGCCGAGCCGGGATGAGCTCGATCTCTACTGCGCGCGCGTTGCCGGTGCTGTCGGCCTGCTCTCGGTGAAGGTCTTCGAATGCCGAGCGGCCACCGCCCGCGACTATGCCCTGGCGACGGGTCAGGCGCTGCAGCTCACCAACATCCTGCGCGACCTCTCGGAAGACGCCGAGCGTGGGCGCCTTTATCTCCCGGCCGACGTCCTGGACACAGCGGGTATCGAAACGCGGGAGCCCGCCGCAGTCCTGACGCACCCGGCCCTCTCCGACGCCTGCAGTCGGCTCGCCGCGGATGCCCGAGCCCGATTCGCCGAGGCGGGTATGCTGCGGAACGCGATGCCACGCGCAGACGCGGCGGCGTTGTGGCCGGCCGCGATCATGGCGGCGATCTACCGGACGACCCTCGACAGCCTCGATCGGCGCGGCTGGTCCGATGTCGATGTCACGGTGGGGCCGGGTAGCGCGGCGAAGCTGCTGATCGCCCTTCGCGCAGGCGTCACCGGCAGTTGAGCGGCACCGTCCACGTCATCGGCGCGGGCCTCGCCGGGCTCGCATGCGCGGTCGCCTTGTCCGCCGCCGGGCGAGACGTCGTCGTCTACGAAGCCGCAGGCCATGCCGGAGGACGGTGCCGTTCGTTCCGCGACTCGACCCTCGACCGCGTGATCGACAACGGCAATCATCTGGTCATGCGCGGGAACACCGCGCTCCTTCGCTATCTCGACACGATCGGTGCCCGCGGCCATCTGGCCGGCGGCGAAGCGGTCTTTCCCTTTCTCGATCTCGGCGACGGCAGCCGCTGGACCGTGAGGCCCAGCGCCGGCCCTTTACCCTGGTGGACGATGGTCCCCGAAAGGCGGGTGCCCGGCACCCGGCCCACCGACTACCTAGGCGGCCTCCGACTCGCTCGCGCCGGGAAGCGCGAAACGGTGGCCGACTGCCTCGCGGACCGGCCACAGATATTCTCCAGGCTTTGGGAGCCGCTGGCGGTGGCGGCTCTCAACACCTCCGCCGAGGAAGGGGCCGCGCGCCTTCTGTGGCCCGTGCTTTCCCGGACCTTTCTCAGGGGCGCCAGCTACTGCCGCCCCTTCGTCGCCCGGGACGGACTGTCCGAGACCTTCGTGGCGCCGGCTCTCGCCAAGCTCGCCGGACAGGGGAGCCAGATCCGATTCGGCTCGCGACTGAAGGCGATCGGACGCGCCGGAGACCGTGTCCACACCCTCGGCTTCGCGCAGCAGGATGTTGCGCTGGGTGATGACGATTCGGTCGTTCTCGCCGTTCCGAACACGGCGGCACATCAGCTTCTCGAAGACCTCGTCCCCGCCTTCCCGCATCGGGCGATCGTAAATGCGCATTTCCGCCTCGAATCACCGATCGCTCTACCCGGCAACTCCCCGTTTTTGGGAGTTGTCGGCGGCACCGCACAATGGTTGTTCGTCAGGCATGATGTCGTTTCCGTCACCGTCAGCGCCGCCGACTCCCTCGCTGCGCACCCCAACGACGAAATCGCCCGCATCCTTTGGCGCGACGTCGCGGCCGCGCTCGGACGCGACCGCACCACGATTCCGCCGGTCCGGATCATCAACGAACACCGCGCGACGATCGCCCAGACTCCTGCCGTCGCAGGCCGCCGACCGCCGCCGGAAACCGCGCTCGCGAACCTGTTTCTCGCCGGCGATTGGACCGATACGGGGATACCTGCCACAATTGAAGGCGCCGTGCAGTCGGGTCACACTGCGGCAAAGATGCTGCTGTCTATGCGGAAACCCGTTTGAATCCTGGATCGCCAGCGGCTATTTACCTGTTTCAGCGCTAGGAACACTGACATCTCCATCGCGCGTTCGATGAGGGAGGGGGCCATCTCAGAAACTTCCAAGACTCCTCTGCTCGATACCGTCCACCTTCCGGCGGACCTTCGCCGTCTCCCCGAGTCCGAGCTTACGCAGTTTGCCGACGAACTCCGTCGGGAGATGATCGACGCCGTGTCGCGGACCGGCGGCCATCTCGGCGCCGGTCTCGGCGTGGTCGAGCTGACCGTCGCCCTGCATTACGTGTTCGATACGCCGACCGACCGTCTGATCTGGGACGTCGGGCATCAGGCCTATCCGCACAAAATTCTCACCGGCCGTCGCGACCGCATCCGGACGCTTCGCCAGCCCGGCGGGCTGTCGGGCTTCACCAAGCGGGCCGAGAGCGAGTACGACCCGTTCGGCGCCGCCCATTCGTCGACCTCGATCTCCTCGGGGCTCGGCATGGCGGTCGCGCGCGATCTCTCGGGCGGGAATAACGACGTCATTGCGGTAATCGGCGACGGGGCGATGAGCGCCGGCATGGCCTATGAGGCCATGAACAACGCCGGCTCGACCGCGTCGCGGCTGATCGTCATCCTGAACGACAACGACATGTCGATCGCGCCGCCGGTCGGTGCGATGAGCGCCTACCTGTCGCGGCTGATCTCGTCGCAGTCCTATCGGAGCTTCCGGCATGTGGCGTCGGAGCTCGCCAAGAAGTTCCCCCGCCCCTTCGCGCAGGCCGCCAAGCGGGCCGAGGAATATGCCCGCGGGCTCGTCACCGGCGGCACCCTGTTCGAAGAGCTGGGCTTCTACTATGTCGGCCCCGTCGACGGCCATAACCTGGAGCACCTGCTCCCGGTCCTGAAGAACGTCCGCGACGACCGCGAGGCGGGACCGATCCTGGTTCACGTCGTCACCCGCAAGGGCCACGGCTATCCGCCTGCCGAAGAATCGGCAGACAAGTATCACGGCGTCGCCAAGTTCGACGTGGTCACCGGCGCCCAGAGCAAGAGCAAGGCGAACGCGCCGAGCTACACCTCGGTTTTCGCCAAGGCACTTCTGGCCGAAGCGGAAGTCGACGACAAGATCGTCGCCATCACCGCCGCCATGCCCTCGGGTACCGGCCTCGACAAGTTCGCCCAGGCCCATCCGACCCGGACCTTCGACGTCGGCATCGCCGAGCAGCACGGCGTCACTTTCGCGGCCGGATTGGCCTGCGAGGGCTTTAAGCCCTTCACGGCGATCTATTCGACCTTCCTGCAGCGGGCTTACGACCAGGTCGTGCACGACGTGGCGATCCAGTGCCTTCCGGTCCGCTTCGCGATCGATCGCGCCGGGCTGGTCGGGGCGGACGGTCCCACCCATGCCGGCGCCTTCGATGTCACCTATCTGGCGACGCTGCCGAACTTCGTCGTCATGGCGGCGGCGGACGAGGCGGAACTGATGCACATGGTGGCGACCGCCGCCGCGATCAGCGACTGTCCCTCCGCCGTCCGCTATCCACGCGGCGAGGGTGTCGGCGTCGAGCTTCCCGAGCGCGGCACGCCGCTCGAGATCGGCAAGGGCCGGATCGTCCGCGAGGGCAGCAAGATCGCCCTGCTGTCGTTGGGCACGCGCCTTCAGGAATGCCTGAAGGCGGCCGATGAGTTGGCGGCCAAGGGGCTTCCGACAACCGTCGCGGACGCCCGCTTCGCCAAGCCGATCGACACCGCCCTGATCCGCCAGCTCGCTGAGGAGCACGAAGTGCTGATCACGATCGAGGAAGGCTCGATCGGCGGTTTCGCCGCCCAGGTGATGCAGTTTCTGGCAACGGAAGGGCTGTTCGACCGTGGCCTTCGTTTTCGGCCGATGACGCTGCCCGACCGCTTCATAGACCACGGCTCCCCCTCCGGGATGTACGACGAGGCCGGGCTCAACGCGCCGCATGTCGTCGCCACCGCTCTCGCGGCGCTGGGACGAAATGCCGACATCGTCGCCGCCGAGGGTGCCTGACGGCCGGAGATTGACGTCGTCTGAAAGCACGGGCGTCCGCGCGGCTGGCGAGGGCGTATCCGAAGCCGCGCTCGACGCCGCGATCCAGAATGCGCTGCAGGGTCTGAAAGCCCTGCAGCGCGATGATGGTCATTGGGTCTTCGAGCTCGAAGCCGATGCGACGATCCCGTCGGAATACATTCTGCTCAATCACTATCTCGATGAGATCGACGACGCACTGGAAGGCGAAATCGCCGGTTACATCCGAGATCGGCAGAACGAGGGCGGCGGTTGGCCGCTGTTCCACGGAGGCGCCACCGACGTCAGTTGCTCGGTCAAAGCGTATTATGCGCTGAAGCTGGTCGGCGATCCCGTCGACGCGCCGCATATGCAGCGCGCCCGGGCCGCGATTCTGGCTGCCGGCGGTGCGGCGAAAAGCAACGTCTTCACCCGCACCACCCTCGCCCTGTTCGGTCAGGTTCCCTGGCGCGCGGTGCCGGTCATGCCGGTCGAGATCATGCTGCTGCCGAAGGCCTTTCCCTTCCATCTCAGCAAGGTCTCCTACTGGTCGCGGACGGTCCTGGTTCCGCTCCTGATCCTGATGTCGCTCCGCCCGAAGGCCCGCAACCCGCGCGGTGTCGGGATCGAAGAACTGTTCGTTACACCCGCCTGGCAGGAAACCGAATATTTCCAGACGCGCGACAGCCTGTCGGGCGTATTCCTCGGGATCGACCGCCTGCTGCAGGTCATCGAGCCGATGTTCCCCCGAAAAGCCCGGGGGAAGGCGATCGAGAAGGCGGTCGCCTTCATCGTCGAGCGGTTGAACGGCGAAGACGGGCTCGGCGCGATCTTCCCGGCGATGGCCAATGCGGTGATGGCGTTCGACGCCTTGGGGTACGCGCCGGACCACCCCCACCGCGCCATCGCACGCGCCTCGGTCGACAAGCTCGTCATCCGGCGCCCCGGCTATACCTACGTCCAGCCCTGCCTGTCGCCGATCTGGGATACGGCGCTGGCGGCCCATGCGGTCCTGGAAGCAGGCGTGCCCGAAACGGCGACGCCCGCCTTGGACTGGCTGGTGGAACGGCAGATCCTCGACCTCAAGGGTGACTGGGCGGAAAACCAGCCGGGCTTGAGGCCGGGCGGATGGGCCTTCCAGTATGCGAACGCGCACTATCCGGACGTCGACGATACCGCGGTGGTGGTCATGGCCCTGGAGCGCGCCGACTCCGCCCGGTATGCGAAGACGATCGAACGCGGTGTCGAATGGATCGCGGGCATGCAGAGCTCGAACGGCGGCTGGGGCGCGTTCGACGTCGACAACGCGACCGAGTATCTGAACCACATCCCCTTCGCCGATCACGGCGCCCTGCTCGATCCGCCGACCGTCGACGTCACCGCCCGCTGCGTCGGCATGCTCGCTCAGTGTGGTCACGACCGGACCGAGCCGATCATCGCCCGAGCCATCGCCTATCTGAGGTCGGAACAGGAGGCCGACGGCTCCTGGTTCGGCCGCTGGGGAACCAACTACATCTACGGAACCTGGTCGGCGCTGGCAGCATTCAACGCGGTGGGCGAGGACCCTGCCGCACCGCACATCCGCAAGGCGGTCGGCTGGCTCGAGTCGCGTCAGCGCGAAGACGGTGGGTGGGGCGAAGACGGCGCAACCTACTGGCCGGAATCGAAAGACGCCTGCAAGTCCAGCACCGCGTCCCAGACGGCCTGGGCCCTTCTGGGGCTGATGGCCGCCGGCGAAGCCGATAGCGATGCGGTCGCACGGGGTATCGGCTATCTGCTGGCGTCGCCGCGCGACGGGGCTCGCTGGGAAGAAGACTGGTTCACCGCGGTCGGGTTCCCTCGGGTCTTTTACCTCCGCTACCACGGCTATTCGGCCTACTTCCCACTTTGGGCGCTCGCACGCTATCGCAATCTCCGCCGCGGCAACGCGCGAACCACGCCCTTCGGACTCTGACCGACACCCGATGCGAGCCGGAGTCGTTACGGGCCTCGCAGCGGAAGCCGCGACGATCAGGCGAGCGTTGGGGAACGACCCGTCCTTCGACATCCGCTGTGACGGCCCCGGCAATGAAGCCGCGGCGAAAGCCGCCCGCGAACTGATCGCGAATGGATGCGACGGCCTGGTCAGCATGGGACTGGCAGGCGGGCTGAAGAAATCGATCGAATCGGGGACAGTGATCGTCGCGAGTCGGATCGTCGATACCGACGGCTCGATTTATCGGACCGATCCTCGCTGGCACAGACAGGTCCTCCGGCGCCTGCTGAGCGATGACGGCGTACTCGACGGAACGATCGTCGGCGCCGCGGCGCCGGTGACATCGCCCGAAGCCAAGGCAGCGCTTCATGCGGCAACCGATAGCGACGTGGTGGACATGGAAAGCGCCGCGGTCGCGGCGGTGGCAAAGGAAGCGGGCGTTCCCTTCATCGCCATCCGCGCCGTCGCCGATCCCGCGCGGCGCAACATCCCCGGCGCCTTCCTGCGCGCTATGAAGCCTTCGGGCAAGCTTGCGCCCATGACGCTCCTGCGCACGCTGCTAAGGAACCCGCTGCTGCTGTTTTCCGGGATTCGCCTGGCGACGGATGCCGCCGCGGCCCGGAGCGCGCTACGCCGCGTGGTCCCGGTGCTTCGACGAGCGCTCGCTCCCGCCGACTTCGGAGAGGAATGACGAGACGTTCTTCTCGAAGACGTACTCGGCCGGCCGCGCCTTGGACAGGTCGAGCTCCGGCGCCATCGGTCCCTCGGTCCTGATACCACGCAGCCACACGGCGAATGCCCGTAGCGGGTGCGAGAAGGTGTCGTCGACCGCGCTCGGCTCGTACCCGCAATGCACCATGCAGTCGCCGCACTTTTCGTACTGCCCTGTGCCGTAGGAGTCCCAGTCGGTATTGTCCATGAGGTCGCGGAACGAGGACGCGAAGCCCTCGTTGAGCAGGTAGCACGGCCGCTGCCAGCCGAAGATGTTGCGGGTGGGATTGCCCCAGGGCGTGCACTGATAGGTCTGATTGCCGGCCAGGAAGTCGAGGAACAGGCCGGTCTGGCTGAACCGCCACTTCCGGCCCTTGCCGCGCCGGAAGACCTCCCGGAACAGCATCTTGGTCTTCTCGCGATTGAGGAAGTGGGCCTGATCCGGCGCACGCTCATAGCTGAAGCCCGGCGACACCGTCACGCCCTCGACGCCGAGGTCGCGGCAGAAGTCCATGAACTCGGCCACCCGCCCGGCATCCAACCCGTCGAACAGGGTGCAGTTGACGTTGACCCGAAAGCCCTTGTCGCGCGCCAGTTCGATCGCCTCGACCGCCCGGTCGAATACGCCCTCCTGACAGACCGCCGCGTCGTGCTCTTCCCTCAACCCGTCCAGATGGACGGAAAAAGTGAGGTAGGGCGACGGCGTGAACAGGTCGATCTTCTTCTTCAGCAACAGCGCGTTGGTGCAGAGATAGACGAATCTCTTGCGGGCGATGATGCCCTCGACGATCTGCTTGATCTCCTTATGGAGCAGCGGCTCGCCACCGGGGATCGACACCACCGGCGCACCGCATTCGTCGACGGCTTCCAGGCATTCTTCCAGCGACAGTCTGCGGTTCAGGATCGAGTCGGGATAGTCGATCTTGCCGCAGCCCGCGCAGGCGAGATTGCATCGGAACAACGGTTCGAGCATCAGCACCAGCGGATAACGCCGGTTTCCTGAAATACGCTGCCGGAGAATGTAGCTCCCCACGCGCGCCATCTGAATCAAGGGTACACCCACGGTATCGTCCTCTCAGG
Source organism: Rhodospirillaceae bacterium (assembly GCA_002721365.1). Lineage (GTDB taxonomy): Bacteria > Pseudomonadota > Alphaproteobacteria. The sequence goes on from PBKC01000011.1 coordinate 30,966, forward strand.
GTCTGGATTCGCCGGGCAGACGGGTTGGACTCGCGAAGTCAGGCGATCTCGCGTTGCAGTTCGGGCGGCAGCCGGAAGCGGACCCGCTCGACCACGCCCTCCAGCGTCTCGATCTCGACCACGCCCAGCGCCTGGAGACGTTTGACGACTGCCTGCACCAGGTCCTCCGGCGCGGAGGCCCCGGCGGTGATGCCCACCTGCCCGACCCCTTCAAGCCACTCGGGATCGATACTGTCGGGACCGTCGATCAGGTAGCTCGGCACCCCCAGCTCAACCCCGATCTCACGCAAGCGGTTGGAGTTCGAGCTGTTCTGCGAGCCGACGACCAGGATCAGGTCGCTCACCTCGGCCAGCTTCCTGACCGCCACCTGTCGGTTCTGCGTCGCATAGCAGATGTCGGAAAGCGCCGGCCCGGCGATGTTCGGGAAGCGCTCCTTCAAGGCCTCGATGACGGCCCGCGTGTCGTCGACGCTCAGGGTCGTCTGGGTGACATAGGCGAGATTCTCCGGATCCCGCACTTCGAGCTCCGCAACGTCCTCCGGCTCCGACACCAGCAGAACGCCACCATCGACACGGCCACTGGTGCCTTCGACCTCCGGATGGCCTTTATGCCCGATCAGGATTACCTGGCGCCCCTGGGTCGCATAACGCTGCGCCTCCTTGTGCACCTTGGCCACCAGCGGGCAGGTCGCGTCGATCACCGGCAGGTTCCGCGTCTCGGCCGAGTCCGCCACCTTGCGGGACACGCCATGGGCGCTGAACACGGTGACCGCGCCGTCCGGGATCTCATCGACTTCCTCGACGAAAATCGCCCCTTTCGAGCGGAGATCCTCGACGACATGGCGATTATGGACGATCTCGTGGCGCACGTAGACCGGCGGCCCGTACAGAGCCAGCGCACGTTCCACGATTTCGATTGCCCTCTCCACCCCGGCGCAGAAACCCCGGGGCTGGGCCAGAATTACCTTCATGATCAGTACGCCTCGCGCATGGCGGTGAACGTCGTCGCTTCCCGAGAAGTTAGAATAGCTTAAGACAAAAACCAACCCGCCCCCAGCGGGTGCCGGACAGGAACTCGCGGCATGGGTGACCATGGAGGCGCTGGGCAGGGCATCGATCTTCCACCGGCTGCGTCCGATTCGACACTATCGATCACGATCGGCGCAGGCCGGCGGATCGGCCTTGCACCTTCTCAACCCCTAGAGACTGATGGTGGTAATTGATCGAACGAATACGATAGTGTGTTAACAGCTTGGGCAAATCTGAAGTCATGATGTCTGACGAGGCCGACCTGACAGCGGGGCTCGAAGCGTTTCGAGCCGGCGATCATCGCACCGCACTGAAAATGCTGGAGCCGCTCGCCGAGAACGGTGCGGTGGATGCTCAGGTCGCAGTGGCGGAGATCTATGCGTTCGGTCTCGGTGTCGACCGTGATGATGCGGCTGCGCTGCAGTGGTATCAGCGGGCAGCGGACGCCGGTGACCAGGAAGCCCAGCATCAGCTTGGGACGATCTACAATTCCGGCACCCTCGCCCAGCTCGATCGACGCGAAGCGATGCGCTGGTATCGCCGCGCCGCCGATCAGGGCCATGTCGACTCCCAGTACAATCTAGCGTTCCTCTACGAATGGGGTACGGGCGTCGAGCACGATATCCCCGAGGCGGCACGCTGGTATCTGGCCGCAGCCGAGAACGGCCATCCCGACGCCCAGCTCGCCATCGGCTACATGTACGCAACCGGAAACGGCGTCGCACAGGACTACGCGGCTGCCGGACGCTGGTACAGCGCAGCGGCACGCCAGGACGATATCGAGGCGGCGGTCAAGCTGGCGCTGCTCCTGGCCGAAGGGAAGGCAGAGCCCGAAGACGCCGCCGAAGCCGCCGTATGGGTCAAGCGCGCGGCCGACGAAGGCTATCCGTCCGCCCAGCACTACTACGGCATGATGCTTGAGCAAGGCTTCGGTCTGCCGCGGGACGACACCGCGGCGGCGGAGTGGTTCGCACGGGCGTCACGGAAGCAGTACGGCCCGGCGATGGCGTCGCTGGCGGCATGCTACGCGGAAGGCCGCGGCCAGCAGAAGGACCCGGTCGAAGCCTATGTCTGGTACCGCCGCGCCCATAATCTGGGTGTCGAGGAAGCCGGTCCGAAGGCCGAGGCCTTGAAGACGGCGTTCACCACGGAAGAAGAAGCCCGCGCCGAAGAACGGCTGGCGGAGAGCAACTGAGCCCGCAGCCGACCGGCCGCGGGACTACAGTGGAAGTTAACGCAGGTCCTTCTTGAGGATCTTGCCGGTCGCGGTCATCGGCAGGGCGTCCCGGAATTCGATGAGCCGCGGATATTTGTAGGCTGCGAGCTGCTCCCGGCTCCAGGTGATGATCTCCTGCTCGGTCACGGTCACACCCTCCCTGCGGATGATGTAGGCCTTGATCTCCTCGCCATGCTCATCGTCCGGCACACCCAGCACAGCCGACAGAGAGACGGCCGGATGGGTCATCAGGACTTCTTCGATCTCGCGCGGATAGACGTTGAAGCCGCCGCGGATGATCATGTCCTTCACGCGGTCGACGATGTAGAGGTAGCCGTCCTCGTCCATTTTGCCGATGTCGCCGGTGTGGAACCACCCACCCCGCATCGCCTCCGCCGTCGCCTGCGGATTGTTGTAGTAGCCCTTGAGCACGCAATGGCCGCGGCAGATGACTTCGCCCTCCTGACCGCGCGGCACCTCGTTCCCTTCCGGGTCGGCCACCTTGACCTCGATGCCCCACACGGCGGTCCCCACCGAGCCGGGCTTACGGACCCGATCGAGATGATTGAAGGTCACCACCGGGGACGTTTCGGTCAGGCCATAGCCTTCGATGATCGGGACGTCGAACTTGGCCTCGAACGCCCGGATCAACTCGACCGGGATCGATGCCCCGCCCGAACAGCCCAACCGCAGGTTGCTGGCGATTTTTTCGAGATCGTAGTCTCCGAGCCGCGGATGATTGACCAGCGCCCAGTACATCGTCGGCACGCCGGCGAACACCGTCACTTCCTCGCGCTCCATCATCTGAAGCACGGTGTCGGGATCGAACCGCGGGACCAGCACCAGCGTCCCACCGGCCAGCAGGCCGGCATGCATCTGCACGGTCAGCGCGTAGATATGGAACAGCGGCAGCGTTACCAGCAGGGTGTCCGAAACACTCAACGCCGCGAGGTCGCGGGACACCATCGCGTTGAGCAGAATGTTCGCGTGGGTGAGTTCCGCACCCTTGGGCTTGCCCGTAGTCCCCGAGGTGTAGGGGATCATGCAGACGTCGTCGCCACTGCACTGCCAGGTCTCGAACACCGGGCTCTGCCCCGCCATGAACTGCCCCAGCGTCGTAGCGCCCTCGATCGGTGACGGTGCGGCGGGATCGGCGGTGATCATCCAGAAGTTCTCGCAGCCGGCGACCGTCCCGAACGCCGTCCACCCCTCCTCGCCCGTCGGCAATTCCGGCGTCCCCTGGAAGCAGAAGTACGCTTTCGCTTGCGAATCTTCGAGGATGAAGGCGATCTCGCGGCTCTTCAGCAGCACGTTGAGTGGCACCACCGATGCGCCGGTCTTCACGATGCCGAAATAGATGATCGGGAAATACGGAAGATTGGGGCAGGTCAGAGCAACCTTGTCGCCCGGCCCGATTCCGGCGGCCGTGAGACCGTTCGCCACCTGATTGGCCGCAGCGTTGACCTGCGCGTAGGTCAGGCGCTTGTCGCCGAATATCAGCGCCGCCTTCTCAGAATGGTCCCGCGCACTCGTTTCAATGATCGTTGTCAGATTGAGCATACCCGTCCCCGTCTACCCGAGACTCCGCGCTCGGTGTTCGATTAACGCTACCACAGGGGCCGCCCCGTCAGAACGTTGTCGTTACCCTCAACCGGGGCCCCGGTTGAATTCCGGAGCCACGGCCCGCATAACCAAAGGGGACGGTGCTGCGATGCGCAGTCACAGCCCGGCGCAAGCCATGGGGAAACAGAATACAGGGGAGTTGCAGATGTTTGTTCTCGGTCGCCGTACGGCAGGTGCCGTCATCGCTGGCGCGGTCATGATGGCGGGACTGTCGGTCGCTGGAGCCGCAGATGAACCGGCCAACATCATCAAGTATCGACAGAACGTCATGAAGGCGAACGGCGGGCACATCTCGGCGATCGCGGCGATCGCCAAGGGTGACGTGAGCTTCATGGATCAGGCCGAAGACCATGCCCGTGCCATGGCGGCAACGGCGGGCGATATCCTGCCGCTGTTCCCCGAGGGAAGCGACACCGGAGCCGACCACCGGTCCCTCCCCGCGATCTGGACCGACTGGGCGGGTTTCGAGAAGGCGGCCAAGGCCTATGAGGACGCTATGCCGGCCCTCGTCGAAGCCGCGGCTTCGGGCGATCGGGCCGCGCTGGGCGGCGCCCTTCGCGATGTCGGGCAGGCCTGCAAGGGATGCCATGACGACTTCCGCGAGGACAAGTAATACGCCCCTTCGCGACAATGACGACGTGGACACCGGCAGGCCGGAAGCGGCCTGCCGGCGGTCCTGCACGGCGATTCGCAGCGCCAGCGGTCCTTGCGCTGTGCGGGCTGTCATCGGCGTGCGGTTCGGCCTGGGCCCAAGGTGACGCCGAGGCCGGCGAAGCCGTCTTCATCGCCGCCAACTGCCAATCCTGCCACACCGACTACGCGAACGACGGCGCGTTGCTGGCCGGCGGCCGAGCGCTCAAGACGCCGTTCGGCACTTTCTATTCGCCCAACATCACACCCGACCCGAAGACGGGCATCGGCAATTGGTCGGATGAGGACTTCCGCCGCGCCCTCATTCACGGCAGAGCACCCGACGGCGCGCGCTACTACCCGGTGTTCCCGTACACCTCCTACAGCGGGATGACCGATCAGGACGTCGCCGATCTCAAGGCCTATATTTTCTCGCTGCCGCCGGTCGAGAAGGCCAATCGTCCGCACGACCTCAAATGGCCGTTCTCCTGGCGCTGGGTGATGGCGCCTTGGCAGTGGCTGTTCTTCCATCCCGAGCGTTTCGCCCCGGATCCCGAACGTGACGACCTCGTCAACCGCGGCGCTTATCTCGTCGACACGCTGGGCCATTGCGGCGAATGCCACACGCCTCGGAACCGCTTCGGTGTCTTGAAGGACGACATGCACCTCGCGGGGCAGGAGGAAGGCCCCGAAGGCGGCATCGTTCCCAACATCACGCCGGATCCTGAAACCGGCATCGGCAATTGGAGCGACAACGACATCACCTGGCTGCTGATCACCGGCTTTCTGCCGGACGGCGACAATGTGCAGGGCGGTATGGGGGAGGTGGTCGAGCACAGCACCAGCCGCCTGACGGACACCGACCGGCAGGCGATCGCCGCGTATCTGAATAGCCTCCCACCCATCGTCCACCAGGTCGGTCCGCCCCGTGAGACGGGAGATACGGATACCGGCGGCGGCGGCGACGAGTTCGACTACTGAACGCCGGCCAGCGTCTTCGTGCCCGCCTCGCCGCCGCCCGCGATCGGTTGGGCAAGGAACTCGCGGTTCTTCGCTTGCTGCTCACCAATCATCGCGTACCGCGCCTGTCGAAATGGCTGCTGGCGGCTGCCCTCGCCTACGCGGTATCGCCGATCGATTTGATCCCCGACTTCATTCCGGTCCTGGGACAGGCGGACGATGTCCTGATCGTCGCCGGCCTGTGCTGGCTCGCCTATCGTCTGATTCCACGCGAAGTCATATCGGCCTGTCGTCGGGAAACCGGACTCGCTCCATGAACCACCGCCGCACCCACGTCAACTGCACGAAGTGCTCGCTTGTTGGCCGATGGCGCGGCGGTTACAAGAGCATGATACCGTATGGTGCCCGGACGGCTTCAACGATGCGAAGAGAGGATCGCCCATGGATGTGGTGATCGCAGTCATCGCGAGCGTTCTCGTGGTGCTGGCTCTCGTCGCGATGCTCGCCAAATACGTGATGGGCGAGCAGTCGAAGATGGCGCAGAACTACGAGTACATGCTGCGCGAACTCGAGAGTCGTGCTGCCCAGATGAGTCGGAAAGACCGGGAAATCCAGCAGCTCCGACGGGAGAATCATCGGCTACGCGCGTTGCTCGGTAAGGAAGAAAAAGCCTCGAGCGATACGGTCGTCGAAGAGATGGACATCGAAGAGCCGGCCGAGCCTGAAGCCGGGGAGGACACACCTCCCCCGTCCCCTCCCAAATCCGGCTAGGTCTTGCCGGTGCGTCGCCGGTCCATGACGCGGATCCCGACGATCCGGTCGGATCGTTAGGGAAAATTCACGAACCCGCCTCCCGTTCGTCATCTTCCGGCCGTTAGCCTGATCGCCGCCGGTTCGCGCGGTCCGGCATCAGCGGGCTCCCTCACCTCGGCCGACGGTGCGACGGTGTGGCGGGGACCCGGATCGCCGGGTCCCCGCTTCCAGCTGCCGCTTTGGAATTTGCCAAGCGGTAACTTTTTGAAGAATCGGCGCTTTCATTGGCCGCCATCACCCCGTTAACTTGACTTCCTCGGCGTCGCCCCCTATTTGGGCAGGGTCGTTTACCTATCTTGGAGTTGGTATGTCGAAAGAAGATCTTCTTGAAATTGGCGGTACCGTCGTCGAAAAGCTGCCCAACGCAATGTTCCGCGTGAAGCTGGACAACGATCACGAAATCATCGCTCAGCCCAAGGGCAAGATGCGCAAGTTCCGGATCCGCGTCATGCCGGGCGACAAGGTGGACGTTGAGATGTCCCCCTACGACCTGACCAAGGGTCGCATCACCTACCGTTACAAGTAAGGGCGTTTCCGCCCTTCATCGGCGCCGGGGGCTCTCCGGTCCCCATCCGCCGCCAGAGCACCGACACGAACACAAGACCGCCGGTCGAGCGTCAGCAGCCCTGTTGACGCCAAGTGGACCGTTTGCGGTAGATCGTCGACGGGCTGATGCCCAGATAAGTCGCCGCCCGCGGAATATTCCCGTCGCAGGCGGCGATCGCGCGCTCGACCGCTTCCCGTTCGACATCGACCAGGGGACGGATCAGCGGATGGTACGAACCGTTCGCCGGCGCCTCACTCATGCCCGGTTGCGACAGCGGCGGCTGGAAGGCGGTCTGTTCTTCGGTAACGAAATGCGGCAGCATTTCCGCAGTGATCTCGTCGCCTTCTCCGACGACCACCAGATGGCGGAGAACGTTCTGGAGCTGCCGGACATTTCCCGGCCAGGTATAGTTCCGAAGCCGCTCCTCCGCTTCGCGTGTGAAGCCGCGCACCGACTTGCCCTCCTCCTCGGCATAAGCAGCGAGACAATGACGGGCGATGGCCAGCACATCGTCGCCGCGCTCGCGGAGCGGCGGCATGGTCACGGGGATCACGTGCAGACGGTAGTAAAGATCCTCACGGAAGCGCCCGGCCTCGATTTCCTTCAGCGGGTTCCGGTTGGTGGCGCAGACGAAACGCACGTCGACGGTCTCGTCGGTATGTCCCCCGACCTTCTGAAAGGTCTCGGTCTGGATGAAGCGCAGCAGCTTGGTCTGAAGTCCGAGATCCATCTCACAGATCTCGTCCAGGAATAGCGTGCCGCCATGGGCCCGCCGCGCCGCGCCGTCGCGCTTGGCATGAGCGCCGGTGAAGGCACCGCGCACATGCCCGAACATCTCGCTTTCCATCAGGTCGCGGGGGATCGCCGCGCAGTTCAGCGCCACGAAGGGCCCGTCCGCCCGCGGCCCGCGCTGATGGATCGCTTCGGCGCAGAGTTCCTTCCCCGTCCCGCTCTCGCCGGTGACGAAGACCGTAGCGCGGCTCGTCGCCGCCCGCTCGATAGTCCGATAGACCGCCTGCATGCACGGTGAGCGGCCGATGAAACGGCAGTAACGTTCCATCGGAGCGGTATCGTTCAGCGTCGCGACGATCTGTTTCAGGCGCCGCCGCTCCAGCGCGTTGCGGACGGTGATGCGCAAGCGATCGGCATTGAACGGCTTGCAAAGAAAATCATCGGCCCCCGCCCGCATGGCTTCGACCGCGTTGCCGATCGTCCCCTGTGCGGTGATCATCACCACGACCGTCTGCAGACGGTTGGCGGTGATGTGGCGGAGGACATCGAGGCCATCCATGTCCGGCAGCCGCGTTTCCAGCAGCACCGCGTCCGGCACGCGCTCAGCCAGCACCGCCAGCGCGGCGGCCCCGGTCTCGACCTGGGTCACGGTCAGATTCTCGTCACGGAGATACTCGCCATAGACACGGGCGAGTGGCCGCGTTTCCTCGACGAGAAGCACCTCTTCCCGAGAACGGGTCATCATTTGGGCTGGATCACTCATCGCCATGGGGAACTGATGACTGCCGAATGCATGGCCCGCCGGATCTTCTGGCACTCAACCCGGCGTAACACGATCCAGGCGCGCAGATTGCCGAGGCATGGCATGCCGCCCGATGAACTTTGTACGCAGGCACTCGCGCATCAGATGCAAAGCCTCCTGTCGACCTTCGGACGACTTCGGCCCCTGGCGAAGACCGGGTTCCGCCGGCGGAAGCGGTGCCGGGCCGACGATCTCAGCCGAAGCCCCGGCGCGACCGGACCGTCCACGACTACCTTTGCGTCCCCAACCGCAAAAGGTTTCTCGATTTCTTCTTCGGACCCAAGTGCCGTACCCGCGATACCTGCCGCCCTGTCCTCGAACTTCACCCTGACGCCCTCTCGCGCGCGACACTTTCTTGCGGAATGCGGTCCTCGCGGGACCGGCAACTGCCCTCGGCAGAGCCCTCTTATAGGGTTGACGACGAGATCAGGTCCACAGTCCCGAAACACAGCGCTACCGAGCATTTGCGGCTCACCGCAACTATTCGGATCAGGGTACCGCGCTCCGCAAGATTTGACGGAGCGTCACTGGATGGCGATCCTCAGCTATGCCAGGGTCCGGCTCGGACTATCGTCGGGGAGTCGAGATGAACCAGGTTCCGGACAGCGTGGCGGAAGGCACCGGCCGTACGCGGCGCAAGGGTATTTCGGTCATGCACCTGCTGCTGATCGCGGTGCTGATTCTGGGGCTTGTGGCTTTTTTCACCTTCGATCTGGGCTCGTACGTCTCGTTCGACGCCCTGCGCGCGCATCATCAAGCGCTCGCCGATTTCGTGAACGAACACCTGGCGGTCGCCATGCTGCTGTTCGGACTGGCCTACGCGGTAGCGGTCGCCTTTTCGCTGCCCGTCGGTTCCGTCATGACGGTGACGGGTGGGTTTCTGTTCGGGCAAATCGTGGGCACGATCCTCACCGTCGTCTCCGCCACCGTCGGCGCCACCGCCCTGTTCCTGATCGCCAAGACCGCCCTCGGCGATCCGCTCCGGGAGCGCGCCGGTCCATGGCTCGCCCGCATGGAAAAGGGCTTCCAGGAAGACGCCTTCAATTACCTTCTGTTCCTGCGCCTGATCCCTGTCTTTCCGTTCTTCGCCGTCAATCTGGTACCTGCCTTCCTCGGCGTCGGGCTCCGTACCTATGTCGTGACCACGTTCATCGGCATCATTCCCGGAACTTTCGTCTACACGTCGATCGGTGCGGCGCTTCGCGAGCTGGTCGAAGCCGGCGGAGATTTCTCGATCCAGCTTGCGCTCGAACCTGAGATCATCGCGGCTCTGGTGGGTCTTGCCGTCCTTTCACTGATCCCCGTCGCCTACCGCCGCATCAAGGGCACCAAGAAGACATGAGTCGATGATCCCGGACGTCGAATCTCCCTGCATCCTCATCGATACCGGAAGGCTCGAAGCCAATATCGCCCGCATGCAGCGGAAGGCGCTTGCCCGGAAGGTAGCGCTTCGGCCGCATGCCAAGACGCACAAGGTTACGGAGATCGCTGGCCTGCAACTCGCGGCAGGCGCGGTAGGGCTCACCACATCGAAGTCCGAGGAGGCGGTGACGTTCATCGAGGCCGGCGTCCCGTCGGTCACCGTGGCCTATCCGCTGGCCGACCCGCGCAAGGTGGACCGGGTCCTCGGTGCGGCCCGTCATCACGGCACCGACACACGCTTCATCGTCGACAGCGAGGCCGGCCTGGACCTCTTGGCGGCGTGCGCGGCGGACCGGTCCACAGACGGGATTCCGGTACTCATCAAGATCGATGTCGGTCTTGGCCGATGCGGCCTCAAGGAAGCCGATCCGCGGATCATCGACCTGGCTCGACGGGCCGACGCGACACGCGGCTTGACGTTCGCGGGCCTGCTCTCCCATGCCGGGCATGCTTATGCCGCGGGAAACGCCGATGCCGTGCGCGCGATCGCGACCGAGGAAGCCGCGATCCTCAACCGGCTGCGTTCCTGTCTCGACGACGCCGGCATCGCGACTCCCTGTCTGTCGGTCGGATCGACCCCAACGGTGCTGGCAGCCGAGGATTTCGGCGGCGTCGACGAAATCAGGCCGGGGAACTATGTCTTCATGGACCTCACCCAGCTTCGCCTGGGGGTCGCGAGCCTGGACGAGGTCGCGCTCACCGTGCTCACCACCGTGGTCAGCAGTCATGAAGGACAAGCCATCATCGACGCCGGCTCGAAGGTCCTGAGCACCGATCTTGGGCCTCATGGCACGGGAAGCGGCGGTTACGGCCGCGCCTGGCTGGCGGATGCCCCCCTGGGCGATGGCCCCGGCTTCGCCGTCACCCGCCTGTCGGAGGAGCACGGCTTCGTCGCCACCGACGGAGCACGGCTCCCCGTCGGCACGCGCCTGAGGATCGTCCCCAACCATTCCTGCCCGGTCGCCAACCTCGCCGACCGCGTGATCGCGTTCTCCGATGGCGTAAGCGAACCCTGGCCGGTCGCCGCTCGCGGCAAGGTCCGCTGACCCGGCATTCCATTGACCCGGGTTTCGTCGACCTGCCCATTCCGGCTAGATAGCGGATGAACCTCGTCTGCAAGGAGCGCCGGATGGCGATCAGCATCCCTTATCGCCGTGACATCGCCTTCGAATATGCGACGGCGGAACGCGTGTCCCCGCTGATCCGCCGGGTGGTCGCGCGCAACCCCAGCGCCTTCACTTTTCATGGCACCGGCACCTACATCGTCGGAAACGGAACGGTGGCGATCATCGACCCCGGCCCGCATATGCCTGAACATATCGACGCGCTGCTGGGTGCCGTGGCCGGCGAGACGGTCACCCATCTGGTCGTCACCCACACCCATCGGGATCATTCGCCGGCGGCGCGCGCGCTCAAGCAGGCGCTCGACGCGCCGATCTACGGCTGTGGCCCCCACGGGACACTCGCATCGGGAGCCGGTGTCGAGGAAGGTGCCGACAGCGAGCACCGCCCGGATGTCGAGATGCGGGACGGCGATGCGATTCGGGGACAAGGCTGGACGCTCGAGGCCGTAGCGACCCCCGGCCACACCTCCAATCACCTCTGCTTCGCTCTACCCGAGGAGAAGGCGCTGTTCTCCGGCGACCACGTCATGGGCTGGTCGACGACCGTGGTCTCGCCGCCCGACGGGGACATGCATGCGTACATGACGTCGCTGAAGAAGCTGCTCGACCGCGAAGACGCCATCTACTGGCCGACCCACGGCCCCTCGATCGACGACCCCAAGGCCCTGGTCTGCGCCTATATCGCCCATCGGGAGGAGCGGGAGCGTCAGATCCTCGCCTGTCTCGCCGACGGTCCCGCGACGATCCCGGAGATGGTCGCCCGCATGTATGCCGACGTCGATCCGCGCCTGCATCGCGCGGCGGGACGGTCCGTGCTCGCGCATCTGGAGCACATGATCGCAACGGGCCGGGTGGTCCGGCTCGACCCCGCGGTTGATGCGTCGGAGCCCACATACGGCAGGGCCTCGGGCTCGTAACCCTGCGGCTACCTCCCGAGGTCCGGCGGGTCTACTCCTCGCCGAAAATGAACTTGCCGTGAAGCGCCCGGAACACCGGGACAGGACGTGCAACGCCTCGTTCGGGTGGCGATTCCAGCAGGCGCGACACCTCGCCGACCACCCGCCGCGTGATCGCCGGAATATTCAGCTCCAGAATTTCCGGTATCGGAACGAAGCGCACCTCACCGAGTTCCTGGTCTCCCCCGACCTCACCACGCAGATGCGCCGCGTCGGCCATGAAGAAACGCGCGTTGAAACGCCGCGGACGGCCCGGCGGCGTCACCGCGCGGAAGATGTAGTCGAGCTCGTCCAAGGCCGGCGCCAGTCCCTGGTCGAGAAACCCTCGCCAGCTTTCAGGCACGCGCCGACGTTCCGAAGCCGGCTTCGCCAACATCAGCCCCGTTTCCTCGAACGTCTCGCGTACTGCGGCAATGGCCAGCGCCCGCGCCCGCGCCGGCGTCGCGGCCCGCGCGAGGCGGGCCATCGTATCGGGTTTGAGCTCGGTCGCGGCCGCAACTTGCCAATCCCCCCGATCGACCGCGCCACCCGGAAAGACGTAGCTGTTGGGATGAAAGGCGCTGCTGCCGTGTCTCTGGCCCATCAGGATCGCCGGCGTTCCGCCGTCACGACGAACGAGAATCAGGGTGGCTGCGTCGCGGGGACGGAGGGTTTTCGTCGGCATGACGGCTTGCGAGCGATTGGCGGGGGCCGTAACTTGCCGCACCGGTGCCGCGCTGTCCATGTTTCGCGGACACCCAGGGAGGATCGAAAGAAGCCATGGACATCAGCAAGATCAAGGCTCTGACCTTCGACGTCTTCGGAACGGTCGTCGACTGGCGCGGCTCGATCATCCGCGACGGTCAGCGCATGGGGGCGGAATGGGGCATCTCGATCGACTGGGAAGCCTTCGCCGATGCCTACCGCGCCGGCTACCAGCCGGCGATGGAGCCGATCCGCACCGGCAAGGAGGGGTTCCTCCGCATCGACACGCTGCACCGGCGCATCCTCGACACGCTGATCCCGCAGTTCGGGTTGGAGACGCTCGACGAGGCGCAGCGCGACCACCTGAACAAGGTCTGGCACCGGCTCGATCCCTGGCCGGACTCGGTGTCGGGCCTCACCCGGCTCAAGAAGAAGTTCATCATCTCGACGCTCTCCAACGGCAACGTCGCCTTGCTCGTCAACATGGCGAAATATGCGGGCCTGCCCTGGGACTGCGTGCTGTGCGGCGAGACCTTCCAGCAATACAAGCCGGTGCCCGAGGTCTATCGCGGCGCGGCGGACATGCTGGGGCTCGAAACCGAGGAAGTGATGATGGTCGCCGCGCATAACGACGATCTCGCTGCTGCAGCGGCCACCGGAATGCGCACCGCCTTTATCCCCCGGCCCACGGAATACGGTCCGCACCAGGACAAAGACTTCGAAGCCGACCCGGAAATCGACGTGCCGGCCAAGGACATGAACGACCTCGCCGACAAGCTCGGTGCCTGAGCCCATGAGCAACGATTCCTCTACGCCGCCGAGCACCGGCGCCCTCGCCGGCATCCGCATCGTCGACCTGACCCGCATCCTCGCCGGTCCGTTCTGCACACAGCATCTCGCCGACCATGGTGCCGACGTCGTCAAGGTCGAACCGCCGGTGGGGGACGAGACCCGCACCTGGGGCCCGCCGTTCAAGGACGGGCAGAGCGCCTATTTCAGCGGGGTCAACCGTAACAAGCGCTCGCTCGGCCTCGATCTCGCCAGCGAACGCGGCCGGGAGGTGCTGTTCCGCCTGCTCGCCACCGCCGACGTGGTGGTCGAGAACTTCAAGGCGGGAACGCTGGAGAAGTGGGGCATCGGTTTCGACGACGTGCTGGCACCGCGCTTCCCCTCGCTGATCCACTGCCGCATCTCGGGCTACGGCTCGACCGGACCCTATGGGGGCCTGCCCGGCTACGACGCCATCGCTCAGGCGATGAGCGGTCTGATGAGCATCAACGGCGAAGCGAATGGCGAGCCGGTTCGCGTCGGCGCGCCGATGGCCGACCTCGCCGCCGGCATGCACGCCCTGTCGGCGATCCTGATGGCGCTGATCGAACGCCAGCGCTCGGGCCGCGGTCAGTCGGTCGAGATCTGCCTGCTGGATGCGGCGATCAGCCTGCTGCACCCGCACGCCGCCAACTACCTGATGAGCGGCAAACGGCCGAAGCGGACAGGCAACGCCCACCCCAACATCGCGCCCTACGAGCTGTTCCCGACCGCGAACGGCATGCTGTTCCTCGCCATCGGCAACGACCGCCAGTTCGGTCGTCTGATGGCCGAGCTCGGCAGCCCGGAGACCGCCGAAGACTCGCGCTTCCGCACCAATGCCGACCGGCTGACCAACCGCCCCGCGCTGACCGGGACCCTGTGCACCCTTCTCGCGGACAAGGACGGCACCGCCCTCTCCTTCCAGCTTCTGAAGGCGGGCGTGCCGGCCGGCGTCGTCCAGGAGATCCCGGAAGTGCTGGAGCATCCGCAGGTCCGCCACCAGAAGATGGGCGTCGAGATCGACGGCTATCGCGGCCTCGGCGTGGCGGTGAAGATGTCGCGCACCCCCGGCGCGGCCCGCACCAAGCCGCCTTTTCTCGGCGAGCACAGCCGCATCGTCCTCGGCGAAGCCGGCCTCGCGGTCGGCGAGATCGAGGACCTGATCGCCGCGGGCGTGGTGGTGGCGCGGTAGAAGCCGCTCCCCGCCCCCTCCCCAACCCTCCCCCTGAAGGGAGAGGGCTCAAGGAAGTGGGTCAGGGTCTCGGTTGGACGGTGCGCGGCCAAGTCCCAAAGCCCTCTCCCTTCAGGGGGAGGGTTGGGAGGGGGGAGCGTCTCCCTAGGTCGCCAGGAAGCCGCCGTCGATCGCGAGCGTCGTGCCGGTCACGTAGGTCGCGGCGTCCGAGCACAGATAGACCGCGCCGCCGGCGATCTCCTCCGGCGCGCCCCAGCGGCCGAGCGGCGTCCGTTGGCTGACATAGCTGTCGAACTCCGGCTTGTCCTGCATTTCCTGGTTGATCTTGGTCCGGATATAGCCCGGCGCGATGGCGTTCACCCGGATGCCGAGCGGCGCCCAGGCGATCGCCAGCGACTGGGTAAGCTGGGCGATGCCGGCCTTGGCGGCGCCGTAGCCGATGGTCTTCGGGCTGCCGATGAAGGTGGTCAGAGAAGCGATGTTGAGGATCGCGCCGCGGCTCTTCTCCAGATGCGGCCTGAAGGCGTTGCAGAGCCGCATCGTGCCGGTGAGGTTGACGTCGAGCGTGTCCTGGAAGGCCGCGGTCTCGTAGCCCTTCTCGTCGCGGATCACCAGCCCGGCGCAGTTCACCAGGATGTCGAGATTGGTGATGTTCGCCGCCAGCATCTGCACCGCTCCGTCATCCCTGACGTCGAGCGCGAAATAGGCGATGTCCTCGGCCTTCAGGGACTGCACGGCATCGTGGTCGTGCTGCGTGCCGGTGACCATCACCTCGGCGCCATAGCCCTTGAATGCCCGCGCAATGGTAAGGCCGATGCCGGTACGGCCGCCGACCACCAGCGCCCGCTTGCCCGAGAGATCGAAGCTCGGAACTGTCATGCTGTTCTCCTCGTTTCGCAAAGTCCGTCGCCCCCGCGAAGGCGGGGGCCCAGGCAGCCGCACGGCGTCTGGATTCCCGCCTTCGCGGGAATGACGACTTGGGTTTCCGTCAATACGACTTCGGCAGACCCAGCGCGCGTTCGGCGATGTGGCAGAGGATCAGTTCCTCCGAGACCGGCGCCAAGCGATCGATCAGCACCTCGCGGAGGAAGCGCTCGACATGGAATTCCTTGGCATAGCCATAGCCGCCATGGGTCTTCACCGCCGTCAGGCACGCTTCCCACCCAGCCTTCCCGGCGAGGAACTTGGCCGAATTCGCCTCCAGACCGCAAGGAAGGCCGGCGTCGTAAAGAGTCGCCGCCTTGAACGTCATCAACTCGGCGGACTGGAGCGCCATCCAGCTTTCCGCCAGCGGGTGCTGAATCGCCTGATTCTGGCCGATCGGCCGGCCGAACACCACGCGCTCCCGCGCATAGCGTGCCGCTCGTTCGATCGCCGCCTTGCCGATGCCCAGCGCTTCCGCCGCGATCAGGATGCGTTCCGGATTAAGGCCGTGGAGGAGGTATTTGAACCCTTCGCCCTCCTCGCCGATGCGGTCCTCTTCGGGAATCACCAGCCCGTCGATGAACAGCTCGTTCGAATCGACGGACTTTCGGCCCATCTTCTCGATTTCGCGCACCTCGACCCGGCGCCGGTCGAGATCGGTGTAGAACAGGGTCATCCCCTGGCTGGGTTTGGCGCAGTCCTCGATCGGCGTCGTGCGCGTAATCAGCAGGATCTTGTCGGCGACCTGTGCGGTGGACGTCCAAACCTTGCGGCCATGAACGACGTAGCGGTCGCCGTCCTTCACCGCGCGGGTCTTCAGATGCGTTGTATCGAGCCCCGCATCGGGCTCGGTGACGCCGAAGCAGCATCGCTCGCGTCCCTCGATCAGGGGCATCAGCATGCGGCGCTTCTGTGCGTCGGTGCCGAACACGACAATCGGGTTCGGCCCGAAGATGTTCATGTGAATCGCCGAAGCCGCCGCCTTGGCGCCGCCCGACTGGGCAACCGTCATCATCATCACCGCGGCATCGGCGACGCCCAGCCCGGCACCACCGTATTCGGGCGGCATGGCGATCCCCAGCCATCCGCCGGCCGCCATGTCGCGGACGAATTCATCGGGAAAGGCGCCGTCGCGATCGCGCTCAAGCCAGTAATTGTCGTCGTACTTGGCGCAGATCCGGGCGACGCTCTCGCGGATCGCCTCCTGCTCTTCGGTGAAGTTGAAGTCCATCAATCGTCCCGCGTGTTCGTCAGAGCGTGCTGTGTCGTCATCTTTTGGCGTCGTCCCGCGTCGGGCAATGCGGTAATCGCCCCACCGGTGTCATCCTCGTGCTCGACACGAGGATCCAAGACAGGCGACGAAGCGGCAGAGATGCTCGTGTCAGGCACGAGCATGACAGGAAAGGGTGAGGTTATTCCGCCGCGGCCCGCCCCGCCTCCTCCTTCTCGATCTTCGCCCACAGGGCGCGGATCATGTCCTTCATCATCTGCGCCTCCTGCCAGCGGTCGGAAAGCTCGTAGCCGTCGGGTCCGGTCATCGCGTATTCCCGGGGGCCGAGTTCGCAGAGGAAGGTGAAGGTCGCGTCCTTCGGCGCACGCTTCCGCCAGCTTCGGATGCCGTATTCCCACCAGCCCATGAACAGGTCGACCCAGTCCTTGTGGTGCGGGAAGCTGATCTGAAGCTGCACCTGCTCGCGACTCGCCACCCGGCCGTGGAACCCCCAGCAATTGTCGAGGATGCGGTGCATGTAGCCGTGATTGGTCTCGTCGATCGGCCAAGCGAACTCGCGCCCGACGACGTAGTGCGACAGGTCGCCGGTGAGCCGCAGGTCCGGGAAGCAGTCCAGCAGATGCAGGGTGAAGAACAGGTCGGTGGTCATCCGGTCGCGATGCGTCTCGATATGTACCGGGATGCCCGAGTCGTGGGCGATCCGCCGCCAGCCCTCGATATAGGGGATGCAGTCCTCCAGCCTGTAGGGCCGGACATTGGGCTGGAGGTTGATGTGGTCCGCCCCCAGATCCTGCACATGCTCGATAATGGGCTTCAGATCGTCGACGGAGGTCGGATAGCACTGCGCCTGCCAGGTCATGCCGTTGGCGCGCAGAAAGTCCGTCACTTCCTTGGCGAAGGCATAGTCGAAGAAGCGGACTCCGGCGCCGTCGAATCCGGCGTCGCGGATCATGGTGAGCTTCTCTTCCAGCGACCATTCGGCACCGTCCGGCCGGCGCCGCTCCATCGCCCACATCGATTGGTAGACGAGCAGCTTCTGCATCGCGATCCTCCCTCGACCATCGGCGCCGCTTCTCGCGGCTTGTCCGTGGCGGCCATGCTACTCTTCCGAAGGCCGCCGCGCCTACCACCGCGTGCAACCGTACCGACGAACGGAGTCGCTCTTTGGCCGACCAAGCACCGCAACCCGCGCCCTCCGGCAAGCACCCCGCCGAGACGACCGCCCATATGATCTATGCCTTCTACGTGATGGGGCTGTTCGTCCCCATCCTCGCCCTGGCTGGCGTCGCCTTCGCACATCTCAAGGGTCAGGACGACATGCCGGAGGGGCTCCGCACGCACTTTCCCTGGCTGATCCGGACCTTCTGGTGGCCGCTGATGCTAGCCGCAATCTCGATGCTGCTCGTCTTCACCGTCATCATCAGCCCGGTCGGTATCGTCGGGCTGGTTGCGGCAGGAGTCTGGTACATCTACCGGATCGCGCGGGGCTGGCTGCTGCTCAAGGACCGGCAGCCGATCCCCAACCCGACGGCCCTGTTCTGAGCGCCGGATTGCCCGTGCACATCCATCTCGATCCGCTGGGCGGCGTCGCCGGCGACATGTTCGCGGCGGCGATGCTGGATGCATGGCCTGAGCACCGCGCCCCGCTGTTCGACGCCCTGGCGGTCCTCGGCGCGCCCTCGAACGTCACCGTCGAACTGCTCGACCACAATGACGGAACGCTGACGGGCAGGCGCTTCCACGTCACCGAACCGCACGGTCACCACCACACGCCCTATGCCGAGGTTCGAAGTCGGATCGCCGGCTCTCGTTTGTCGGCCGCGATTCGCGACCGAGCATTGGCGATCTTCGCCCTTTTGGGCGAGGCCGAAGCCGAGGTTCACGGCATTCCCGTGGAGGAAGTATCCTTCCACGAGGTCGGAGCCTGGGATTCGATCGTCGACGTCGTGTCTGCCGCCTTTCTCATCGACGTGGTGGGCGCCGGATCGTGGTCGGCGGGACCATTGCCCATGGGGGCGGGCCGAGGCGCCACCGCCCATGGCGACCTGCCGGTCCCCGCCCCGGCGACGGCGCATCTTCTGCGCGGTTTCCTGTTGTTCGACGATGGGCGGCCTGGCGAACGCATCACGCCGACCGGCGCCGCCATCCTCCGCCATCTGGCCCCCAGCCAGCGCGGCCCGACGCCACCCCGCTGTCTGCTTCGCACAGGCTTCGGCTTCGGGACCCGGCGCCTTCAGGGCATCAGCAACGCCCTTCGGGTCATGGCCTTCGAGGCAGGAGCAACGGCGGATACCGAGACCGTCGCCGTTCTCGCCTTCGAAGTCGACGACCAGACGGCCGAAGATCTGGCGGTAGCGATGGAGCGGTTACGGGCAACGGACGGCGTGCTCGATGCCTGGCAGGCGCCCGTTACGGGTAAGAAAGGCCGGCTCGCGACGGCTGTCCGCCTGCTCGTCCGGCCCGATCAGCTGAACGACGTGATCGACCGTTGCTTCGCCGAGACGACCACGATCGGACTCAGGTGGAATACGGCGGAACGCGCCGTCCTGCCTCGCCGTGGTGTGTCGGTCGCGGAAGGTCGCGCGAAGGTGGTCGACCGCCACGGTCGCAAAAGCGCCAAGGCCGAAATCGATGACATCGCCGAAGCTGGCGACCATATCGATCGGGAGACGCGGCGTCGGACGGTCGAGGATGCGGCGCTGAAACGAGATGATGAGGATTGAGGATATGCCGGTGACGGTGGCTCCCCCCGCCTCACCCCGACCCTCTCCACCCCCGGGGGCGGAGAGGGAGATGATGGGCCCTCTCCGCCGCTTGGCGGGGGAGAGGGAGGGGACCCGCCATCGGCGGGGAGGGTGAGGTGGTGAGCGCGACGGCCTCTCTTCTCGACTCGCTCGAAACCGTCCTCGCTGGCTTCGGTGCGGCCTCGATCGCCGTCTCCGGCGGCGTCGACAGCATGACCCTCGCCGTCGTCGCCGGACGCCGTCTCGGCGGGCGGGCGCAGATGTTCCACGCCGCCTCGCCCGCGGTTCCGGCCGAGGCCAGCGAGCGCGTCCGCCGCTATGCCGCCGTGGAAGGCTGGTCGCTCGCCGTCTTCGATGCCGGCGAGTTCGACGACCCCCGCTACCGCGCCAACCCGGCGAACCGCTGCTTCTTCTGCAAGACCAACCTCTACGACAGCATCGCCGCCCGCACGGACCGCACCATCCTTTCGGGCACCAATATGGACGATCTCGGCGACTATCGGCCGGGGCTCGAAGCGGCGGCGGCCCACGACGTCCGGCACCCCTATGTCGAGGCCGGCATCGACAAGGCCGGCGTCCGAGCGATCGCCGCATATCTCGGTCTCGACGATCTGCAGGCCTTACCGGCGGCCCCCTGCCTGTCCAGCCGCGTCGAGACGGGCCTCGCCATCGAGCCCGACGTCCTCACCCGGGTCCACGCGGCTGAGCGTTTCGTCGCCCGCCGGATCGGGGCGGCGACGGTCCGCTGCCGGGTTCGTCGGGACGTGGTGGTGATCGAGCTCGACTCCGACACCCTCGCCGGACTGAGTGAGAGCGGGCAGGAGGCCGTGACCGCCGAGGTCGCACGGATGTTCCGCGCCGAGGGTGACCGACGACCGGTGACCCTCGCCGCCTATCGCATGGGGAGCGCTTTCCTCCGCGACGGCGCCCGATGACCGAGGACGCAGTCCTCGACTGGGACCGCCGCCGGCGGGTCGGCCTCGACGAAGCGATCCTGTGTGCCGGGAAGTCGGCCGGCCAGATCGCCGACATCCTGGACGAAGCGACGGAGAAGCGGCGTCCCCTCCTCTTCACTCGCCTCGATCCCGACAGCCACGCCGCCCTCGCGCCGCACCATCAGGCCGCGCTCGACTACGACCCGATGTCGCGGACGGCAATTCTGGGGGATGTTCCCGCACCCGACCATGCGCCCCAGGTCGCGGTCGTCACCGCCGGGACCTCGGACCTCCCCATGACGCGGGAGGTCGTCCGCACCTTGGGCTATTACGGCGAGCCCGCCGCCGAATACGCCGATGTCGGCGTCGCCGGGCTCCACCGGCTGCTCGACCGCATCGAGGCGATCCGGGCCCACCCCGTCATCGTCGTCGCTGCCGGCATGGATGGCGCGCTGCCCAGCGTCCTTGCCGGGCTGGTGCCGGGGCTCGTCATCGCCCTGCCGACCTCGACCGGCTACGGCGCCGCCCGCGGCGGCGAGACCGCCATGGCGGCGATGCTGACGAGCTGCGCGCCCGGCCTCGTCGTCGTCAACATCGACAACGGCTACGGCGCCGCCTGCGCGGCGCTGCGGGCCTTGCACCTCACCGCCCCGCGATGAACGCGCCGGGGTTGGCAGCCGTCATGCGCCCCCTTATGGTGCGGCGCACCAACATTGCCGAAGCAGGATGATGATCGAAACAGCCATTGCCGCCGCGCCCCGCGTCCAGGACGACGCCGCGCCCCGACACGACTGGACGCAGGAGGAAGCCGCCGCGGTCTTCGCCCTGCCCTTCGCCGATCTGATCTTCCGCGCCCAGACGGTGCACCGCCGCCATTTTGCCAGCAATGCCGTCCAGTGCAGCAAGCTGCTGTCGATCAAGACCGGCGGCTGCCCGGAGGACTGCGCCTATTGCAGCCAGAGCGCCCGCAACAAGACCAGCGTCAAGGCGAGCAAGCTGATGGAGGTCGACGAGGTCCTGGCACTGGCCCGGCAGGCGCGCGACGGGGGCGCCACCCGCTATTGCCTCGGTGCCGCGTGGCGCAGCCCCAAGGACCGCGACCTCGACAAGGTCTGCGCCATGATCGAGGGCATCCGCGACCTCGGCATGGAAAGCTGCGCGACCCTCGGCATGCTGACCGACGCCCAGGCCGAGCGCCTGAAGGAGTCGGGGCTCGATTACTACAACCACAACATCGACACCTCCGAGCGCTACTATTCGGAGATCATCAGCACTCGCACCTTCGACGACCGGCTGGAAACGCTGGGCCGGGTCCAGGACGCCGGTATCAAGGTCTGCTGCGGCGGCATCGTCGGCATGGGCGAGACGCGCGCCGATCGCGTCGGCATGCTGGTGGCCCTCGCCACCCTGCCCAAGCACCCGGAAAGCGTGCCGATCAACATGCTGATTCCGATCGAAGGTACGCCGGTGTTCGGTGCCGAGGGCCTGGACGGCATCGAGTTCGTCCGCACCATCGCCACCGCCCGCATCGTGATGCCGGCGTCGATGGTGCGCCTGTCCGCGGGCCGCGAGTCCATGAGCGACGAGTTGCAGGCACTCTGCTTCCTGGCCGGCGCCAACTCAATCTTCGTCGGTGACACGCTGCTGACCGCCGGCAATCCCGAGGTCGAACGGGACGACCGCCTGTTCGCGCGGCTGGGCTTGGAGCCGATGCCCGCCCACGAGAGCCGTCCTCCGGCCGCACCCGACGACCGCGCCTGATGGACGCCGCAGCCGCGGCGGTCCGAACCGGCCCGGCGTGGCTCAACGACGGGTTCGGCCATATCTGGCTGCCCTACACGCAGATGGGGACGGCGCCGAAGCCGATCCCGGTGGTTTCCGGCTCCGGCGCGCGGCTTAAGCTCGCCGACGGCCGCGAGCTGGTCGACGGCATCGCCTCCTGGTGGACGGTCGCCCACGGTTATTGCCACCCGCATATCCAGGCCGCGGTCGAGGATCAGCTCGGCCGGTTGCCTCATGTCATGCTGGGCGGGCTGGCGCACGAGCAGGCCTACCGGCTGGCGACCCGCCTCGCCGGTCTGCTGCCTGGATCACTCGATCGCGTCTTCTTCTCGGAGTCGGGGTCCGTCTCGGTCGAGATCGCGATGAAGATGGCGATCCAGTACTGGCGCAACCAAGGCATCGCCCGGTCGCGCTTCGTGAGCTTCCGCGGCGGCTATCACGGCGACACCTTCGCGACGATGAGCGTCTGCGACCCCGAGGAGGGAATGCACAGCCTGTTCCGCGGGGCTCTGGCCGAGCAGCATGTGATCGACCTGCCGGTGGACGACGACAGCGCCGCCGCGCTGGATGCCTGCCTGAGCGATCATGCCGACGACATCGCCGGCGTGATCGTCGAGCCGCTGGTCCAGGGCGCCGGCGGCATGCGGCTTCACGACGCCGCGACCTTGAAGCGCCTGCGGGACGCCTGTGACCGGCATGGCGTTTTGCTGATTTTTGATGAGATCTTCGTGGGCTTCGGCCGGACCGGCCGGGCCCTGTTCGCCTGCGAGGCGACCGGCGTCGAGCCCGACATCGTCACCCTGTCCAAGGCCCTCACCGGCGGCACCCTGCCCCTCGCCGCGACCGTGGCATCAGGCAAGGTGTTCGAGGGCTTCCTCGGCGACGACGCCGGCCACGCGCTGATGCACGGGCCGACCTATATGGGAAATCCGCTGGCCTGCGCCGCCGCCAATGCCTCGCTCGACCTGTTCGAGAGCGAGCCGCGGGTCGCACAGGCCGCCGCCATCGGCCGCTTCCTCGCCCGCCATCTTGAGCCGGCCCGCGACCTCCCCGGCGTCCGCGACGTCCGCACCGAAGGCGCGATCGGCGTCATCGAGGTCGACGCCCTCCGCGACAACCCATGGCTCAAGCAGTGCTTCATCGATGCCGGCGTCTGGCTGCGCCCGTTCGGCAACATCATCTACACTACGCCGCCCCTCGCCATCGGCGAGGACGACCTCGCGCGCATCGCAGACGCGATGGTGCGCGTGACGCGCGCATGGTCCGAGCGGTTCCACGGGGGGTGATGGTGGCGCAAGCGGCAGCCGGGTCCTCCGCACTTGCGGAGGACCCATGGATGGGCCAGGCCGAACATCAACATTCGACCGAGTCCGGCTTCTTTGTCCTCGCGTTCCCCACCGCCCCGCACCCCTCCCCCCCAATGGGGCGGAGGGGGACTTCCGACGACGGTGCCGCTGCTGCCCCCTCTCCGCCCCATTGGGGGGGAGAGGGACGGGGTGAGGTGGGGAACGCGACGGCCCCTCAAGCCCATCGCTCGACATGACCACCTCCCTCGACGCCATGGCGCGGGCGAAGCTCGCCGAGCTCGACGCGGCCAGCCTCAAGCGCACGCTGGTCGCCAGCGACCGCACCGACGGCGTTCACATCGAACGTGAAGGCCCCACCCTTATCTCATTCTGCTGCAACGATTACCTCAACCTCACTCACGATCCGCGGGTGAAGGCGGCCGCCCACGCCGCGACCGAACGCTACGGCGTCGGATCGGGTGCGTCCCGCCTCGTCACCGGCAACCACCCGCTGCTCCCGGAGCTCGAAGCCCGGCTCGCCCGGCTGAAGGGGGCGGAGGACGCGGTGGTGTTCGGGTCCGGCTATCTCGCCAATCTCGGCATCATCCCGACGCTGGTAGGGCCCAAAGACCTGATCCTGGCAGACGAGCTGTCACACGCCTGCCTGCTCGCCGGACGGCAGCTCTCGGGTGCCGCCTCGCATCTCTTCCGCCACAACGATGCCGGCCATCTCGAAGACGTGCTCGAAACGCACCGGGGCAGCCATCGCCGCTGTCTGATCCTCACCGACGGCGTCTTCAGCATGGACGGCGATCTCGCCCCCCTGCCCGACCTCGTCGAGCTGGCCGAGCGCTTCGATGCCTGGCTGATGACCGACGACGCCCACGGCATCGGTGTCATCGGCGGCGGCCGCGGCTCCACCTTCGCGTTCGGCGAGAAGCTGCCGGTGCCACTCCAGATGGGGACGCTGTCCAAGGCAGTCGGCGGCTATGGCGGCTATATCTGCGCCTCGCGGCCGGTGATCGACCTGCTGAAGACGCGGGCAAGGACCCTGATCTATAGCACCGGCCTGCCGCCGGGGACGGTCGCCGCGGCCATCGCCGCACTCGACATCATCGAGAGCGAGCCCGCCTATTGCGCGCGTCCGGTCGAGAACGCGGCCCTGTTCTGCCGGACCTTGAACCTGCCCGCGGCCGAGAGCCCGATCGTGCCGCTGGTCCTCGGAGAGGCGGAGACGGCGCTGGCCGCGAGCCGGATGTTGGAGGCGGAAGGCTTCCTGGTGACGGCGATCCGCCCGCCCACGGTGCCGCAGGGAACGGCGCGCCTCCGCTTCACCTTCACCGCGAAACATACGGAGGACGACATCCTGCGCCTCGCCCATCTCCTCCGCGACCGGGGGCTAGCGGCGGCGTGACCGCCCTCTTCGTCACCGGAACGGGCACCGGCGTCGGTAAGACCTGGATCACCGCCCGCCTGATCCGCGAAGCCCGGGCCGCCGGCATGCCCGTCGAGGCCCTGAAGCCGGTGATCAGCGGTTTCGATCCTCACGACGCCGCGGAGAGCGACAGCGGCCACCTGCTCGCCGCCCTGGGCCGACCGATCGATGAGAGAACGCTCGCTACGATCTCGCCATGGCGCTTCGCGGCCCCGCTCTCACCCGACATGGCCGCCGCCCGCGAAGGCCGGGCCGTCGACTTCGACGCCCTGGTCGAACTCTGTCGCCGCCGGATCGCCGAGGCGGAAGGTCTGCTGCTGATCGAAGGCGTCGGCGGGGCGATGGTGCCGCTAGATGGGGGGCATACCGTCCGCGA
This sequence comes from Rhodospirillaceae bacterium, assembly GCA_002721365.1. Lineage (GTDB taxonomy): Bacteria > Pseudomonadota > Alphaproteobacteria. The sequence goes on from PBKC01000011.1 coordinate 56,219, forward strand.
CTGGATCGCTGCACTGGGCATTCCGGCCGTCGTCGTGGCGGGCTCCTATCTCGGCACCATCAGCCACAGCCTGACGACGCTGGACAGTCTCGCCGTCGCGGGCATCGAGGCGAAGGCTCTGGTGATCAGCGAGTCGGAATCCAACCCCGTGCCGCTCGCCGAGACGGCCGCCGCCCTGGCCCGCTTCACCGCCGTTCCCATCCTGACCGCAGGCCGCGACGAAGAGGCGGATTCGGGGTCGTCCCTTCTCAAGGGTCTCTTGCGGTGATCGCCTCTGTCCAAGGCCCCGCTGGGTCCGTTACAGTTCGGGGTTCGTAAGACAGGGAGGTTACGGGATGCGCGTAGATCTGCTCTATGGGCGCGGCGCCCTGCCGCTGGAGCTTCCCGACGACTGGGACGTCTCGGTGATCCGCAAGCGGCCGATGCCGGCGATCCACGACCCGGTCGCGGCGGTCGAGGGCGCCCTGGCGAGCCCCGTCGGTGCGCCGCCGCTGGCCGAAGCCGCGCGCGGCAAAAAGACAGCCTGCATCCTGATCTGCGACATCACCCGGCCGGTGCCGAACGGGCTGATCCTGCCGGTGATCGTCCGTACCCTGCTCGATGCCGGGGTTCCGGCGGCGGGAATCACCGTTCTGGTGGCGACCGGCCTTCACCGCCCCAACGAGGGCGAGGAGCTGGCCGAGCTGGTCGGCGACCCGTGGGTTCTGGAAACCGTCAACGTCGTCAATCACTTCGCCCGGAACGATGACGATCATGTCGAGATCGGCGTCACTTCGCAGGGGACGCGGATTCGCCTGGACAAGCGCTTCGTCGAGGCGGAGCTGAGGATCGCGACCGGACTCGTCGAGCCGCATTTCATGGCCGGCTATTCGGGCGGGCGCAAGGTAATCGCCCCCGGCGTCGCCCATGCCGAGACCATCACCACCTTCCACAGCGCCCGCTTCATGGAGAACCCGCTGGCGACGATGGGGCGGCTGGACGACAACCCGCTCCATAAGGACCAGCTCGAGGTCGTCGAGCAGCTCGGCGGTGCGCTGGCGATGAACACCGTGATCGACGAGGAACGCCGCCTCGCCTTCGTCAACTATGGCGAGATCGTCGCGAGCCACCTGAAGGCGGTCGACTTCGCCCGCCGCTACACCGAGGTCGCGATCGATCGCCGGTTCCGGACGGTGATCACCAGCTCAGCCGGCTATCCGCTCGACAAAACCTACTACCAGACCATCAAGGGCATGGTGGCGCCGGTCGACATCCTCGCCCCCGGCGGCGACATGTTCGTGGTCTCGCAATGCTCCGAGGGGATGGGCTCGGAGGAGTTCGTCGCCGCCCAGCGCCGGCTGATCGAGCTCGGCGAGCAGCGCTTCATCGAGCGCATCACCGCCCAGCGCTATGCCGAGATCGACGAGTGGCAGACCGAGATGCAGCTCCGCGCCACCCGCATCGGCGAAGTGCATCTGTTCACGGAGGGCCTCAAGGGAGAGGCGCGAGGCCTTACGGGCGTGACGATGGTCGACGATCTTGGCACCGCGATCCGAGCGGCGGTGGCGCGCCATGGCGACAAGTCGGTCGCCGTCATCCCCGAGGGCCCGTATGTGGTGCCCTCCTACACGCCGGACGCCGTGGCGGCGGAGTGACAGGCCAAGTCTTCTCGGCACGATGGGTCCTCCAGACAAGCCGAAGGACGAAGAAAAGGGATGATTAAACGTCTCAAATTTTCTCGTCGTCCTCCGGCTTGACCGGAGGACCTAGCGGTCCGCTCGCCTTTATTCATAAGAAAATTGGGTAAGAATTTGATTTCGCTTAGTGTTCTCGACCAGTCGCCGATCCGGAGCGGGGCCACGCCGGCCGATGCCGTCGCCGAGACCCTGGAACTCGCACGTCTGGCCGACCGGCTCGGCTACCGGCGCTACTGGCTGGCCGAGCATCACAGCACCGGCGGGCTGGCGGGCTCGACGCCCGAGATCCTGATCGGACGGGTCGCCTCGGTCACAGACCGCATCCGCGTCGGTTCGGGCGGCGTGATGCTGAGTCACTACAGCCCGCTCAAGGTGGCCGAGAACTTCCGCATGCTGGAGACTCTCTATCCGGGCCGTATCGACCTCGGGATCGGCCGGGCGCCGGGGAGCGATTCCCGGACCGCCCAGGCGCTCCAGGCCGGGCCGCAGAGCTATGGCATCGACCAGTTCCCGCGCCAGATCCACGACCTGATGGGCTACGTCCACGGCGAGCTGCCGGCCGACCATCCGTTCGCGTCGGTGCGCGCCGAGCCGGTAGGCCCGTCGGCGCCGGAATTCTGGCTGCTGGGGTCGAGCGACGTCAGCGCCTCCTTCGCCGCCCATTTCGGCTGCGCCTTCTCCTTCGCCCACTTCATCAATGCCCAGGGCGGCGAGATGGTGATGGAGGCGTACCGGCAGCATTTCAGCCCCTCGCCCTTCCTCGACAAGCCGCTGGGCAATATCGGCGTGTTCGTCGTCTGCGCCGATACCGAGGCCGAAGCCGAACGGTTGGCGAGCACACGCGACCTGTGGATTCTCAGGCTTCGCACCGGCCGGCCCGGCCCGGTCCCATCGCCCGAGGAAGCCCTCTCCTATCCCTATACCGACGCCGAGCGCGCCTTCGTCGCCGAGGCCCGCAAGCGCACGATCGCCGGCAATCCCGATCAGGTGAAGGCGAAACTGAGCGCTTTGGCGGAGGCTTACGGCGTCGAGGAACTGGTGGTCGTCACCATCTGCCACGACTTCGGCGCCCGCGCCCGGTCCTACGAGCTTCTGGCACAGGCTTTCGAACTGACGGAACGCAGTTGACCGGCGATTCGCCCATGGTTCGCGACCGCCATTCATCCTATCTTTACGCGGTCTCACTACCGTCACATTCCGGTTAGCGCTTCAGCGGGTTGAACATGATCGCTTTGGACGACTTCGTCCGGACCGCGCACATCGCCTATTTCACGATGGAGATCGCGCTACGCCCGGAAATTCACACTTATTCCGGCGGTCTCGGCGTGCTTGCCGGGGACACGGCGCGGACCTGTGCCGACCTCGATCTGCCGGTGGCTTTCGTCACCCTGATCAGCCGGGCCGGCTATCTCCGGCAAACGATCGACGCGGAAGGCCGACAGGTCGAGCATCCCGACCCCTGGCGACCCGAGGACTGGGTAACGCCGCTGGGCGCCATGGTGATGCTGGAAATCGAAGGCCGCGCGGTCTGGGTACGTGCCTGGCTCTATAACCAGCACAACGGAACCGACTTCCAGGTTCCGGTGATCCTGCTCGACACCGATGTGCCGGAGAACGACCCCCGCGACCGCGAGATCACTCACTATCTCTATGGCGGCGAACAAAGCTATCGCCTCAAGCAGGAAATGGTGCTGGGGATCGGCGGCACCCGCATCCTCCGCGCGCTGGGCTTCGATATCCATACCTTCCACATGAACGAAGGCCACTCCGCCTTCCTGTCGCTGGAGCTGCTTCGCAACTACGAGCTGGTGTCGCGCAAGGGCATCACCGGCGAGATCGCCTATGACGTGGGACGGGTGCGGAACATGTGCATCTTCACCACCCACACGCCCGTCCATGCCGGTTTCGACCGCTTCCCCTACGCGATGGTCGAGGAAATCCTGGGGGCCAGTTATTTCGCCCTCGACCAGTTGAAGCTGCTTGCAGGCGATGACAGCCTCAACATGACGCGGCTCGCGCTGAACTTGAGCGGTTACGTCAACGGTGTCGCCAAACGCCACGCCGAGACCTCGCGCAACATGTTTCCGGGCTATAGGGTTCACGCCATCACCAACGGCGTCCACGCACCGACCTGGGTCTCGCCGAGCTTCGCCCGCCTGTACGACAAATACGTTCCCGACTGGCGCCATGAGCCTGAGCTCCTGATCTGGGCCGACAAGGCCCCGGATCGGGAGGTGTGGGAGGCCCACCAGACGTCGAAGCGCGCCTTGATCGCCGAGATCGAGAAGGCGTCAGGGGTCAAGATGGACCCGGAGATTCCCCTGCTCGGCTTCGCTCGGCGCATGACCGGCTACAAGCGGGCCGATCTCATGTTCCAGGACCTCGAACGGTTGCAGAGGATCTACCAGAAGCATCCGTTCCAGCTCGTCCTCGCCGGCAAAGCCCATCCCCGCGATGGATCGGGCAAGAAGATCATCGAGGATATCCACCAGCATCTGCACTGGCTGAGCGACAAGATTCCGGTCGCCTACCTGCCGAACTACGATACCGACGTCGCCGCTTTCCTGGTCTCGGGCTGCGATGTCTGGCTGAACACACCCCTGCCGCCGCTGGAGGCATCCGGCACCAGCGGCATGAAGGCGGCGATCAACGGGCTTCTCAACCTCAGCGTCCTCGACGGATGGTGGTACGAAGCCTGCATAGAAGGCACCACGGGATGGGCGATCGGCGACGGGTCGGAAGACACGTCGCACGATCAGGACTCGGCGGATCTTTACGAAAAGCTGGAGAAGGTGGTGCTGCCGCTCTACTACGGAGATCGTGACCGCTGGATCTGGATGATGAAACAGACGGTCAGCAAGATCGGGTCGTACTACAATAGCCATCGGATGATGCGGCGCTACGCAGCGGACGCCTATATCCGCTGAGTTCGCGGGCACGGGTCGGCCTGGCCGGACACCGAGGGGGACGGTGGATCGGGCGAGCCCATAACGGGGTCAAGGACGGGGGAGCCACCATGGGCGACAGCAACCGCGAACGATTTCCTTTGATGATTCCGGGCGCCAAGGGCTCGGGCGTGATCGAGGTAGCGGCCCCCTTCGACCGCTCATCCATCGCCGAAGTCGAAGGCGCCGATCTCGCCGCCGTCGACCACGCCCTGTCCACCGCCCATGCCCTCTACCGCAATCGCGGGGCGTGGCTCACCGTCGCACGCCGTATCGAGATCCTGGAGCGCGCGGCGGAAATCATGGCCGAGCGCGCCGAGACACTGGCCGTGGAAGCGGCGCGCGAGGGCGGCAAACCACTGCTCGACTCGCGGGTCGAGGTCGCTCGGGCGATCGACAGCGTTCGCATCTGCGTCGAAGTCCTCCGCACCGAAGCCGGCCACCACATCCCGATGAACCTCAACGCCGCCTCGCTGAACCGGCTTGCCGTCACAAGGCGGGAGCCGATCGGACCGGTGGTCGCGGTGAGCGCGTTCAACCATCCCCTCAACCTGATCGCCCATCAGGTCGCCCCCGCAGTTGCGACGGGGTGCCCGGTGATCGTCAAGCCGGCCGAAGTAACCCCCCTCTCCTGCTTCCGATTCGTCGACATCTTGTGGGAGGCGGGACTGCCGCCGGAATGGTGTCAGGCCCTTGTAGCTTCTGACCTTAAGGTCGCCGAGGCCCTGGTCACCGACCCGCGGGTCGCCTTCTTCTCGTTCATCGGCAGCGCCCGCGTCGGCTGGATGCTGCGGAGCAAGCTCGCGCCCGGAACCCGATGCGCGCTGGAGCATGGCGGCGCCGCGCCGGTGCTCGTCGCCGGAGACGCCGACCTCGACGTCGCCCTGCCGTCGATCGCCAAGGGCGGGTTCTATCATGCGGGCCAAGTCTGCGTTTCCGTGCAGCGGGTCTTCGCCCACCGCGGCATCGCCGACGATTTCGCCAAGCGGCTGGCGGATGCCGCCGGGAAGCTTCGGGTGGGCGATCCCACCAGTGCCGAGACCGAAGTCGGGCCACTGATCCGACCGGCCGAGGTGGAGCGCGTCGGTGCCTGGGTCGACGAAGCGAAAGCCGCAGGTGCGACGGTGCTGACCGGCGGTTCGCCGATCTCAGAGACCTGCTACGCCCCCACCGTGCTGATGAACCCACCCGAAGACGCCAAGGTGTCGCAGATGGAGATCTTCGGCCCCGTCGTCTGCGTCTATCCCTTTGACGACGTCGACGACGCGATCGGCCGTGCCAATGCCCTGCCGTTCGCGTTCCAGTCCGCGATCTTCACCCGAGACATCGATACCGCCATGCACGCGTTCGCCGCACTCGACGCCTCGGCGGTGATGGTCAACGACCACACCGCCTTCCGGGTCGACTGGATGCCCTTCGCGGGCCTCCGCCAGTCCGGTTACGGCGTCGGCGGCATCCCGCACACCATGCGCGACATGTCCATCGAGAAGATGCTGGTGATCCGATCACCGGAACTTTGACCGCAAGAAGACGATCCGCCCCGAAGCCAGACACCCCACGACAAAGGTTGCCCACCCGTGCATCTCGGAATTGACCTCGGCACCACGAACAGTGCCGTCGCCGGCAGCATCGATTCGGACATCCGGATCTTCAAGACCATCGACGGCCACGACGTGCTGCCGTCCGTCATCTACATCGACAAGGGCGGTCACCGGCTTTACGGACAGCGGGCCTTCCAGCAGGCGCTGATCTCGCCGGAGAACGTCGCCGCCGGATTCAAGCGGCTGATGGGGACCTCGGCCCCGATCGAGTTCGCCGAGGCCGGCCTGACCATGTCGGCCGAGGACTGCAGCGCGGAGATCCTCAAGCATCTCGTCGGACAAGCCTATGTCGAGTCGGGCGAGTCGGAGATCGAAGGTACGGTGATCACCATCCCCGCTGCGTTCAACCAGATGCAGTCGGAAGCGACTCTGCGCGCCGCGAAGAAGGCCGGGCTGGAACGGGTGAGCCTGCTGCAGGAGCCGATCGCCGCAGCCATGGCCTCGATCGCCCGGCATAGCGGCCGCAACGGCCTGTTCCTCGTCTACGACCTCGGCGGGGGCACCTTCGACCTCGCGCTGGTCCAGAGCATGATCGGCTCGGTCAAGGTGCTGGCCCATGAAGGCATCAACATGCTGGGCGGGCGCGACTTCGACCGCGCCATCGTCAACAACATCGTCCGCCCCTGGCTGATCGACACCTTCGACCTGCCGGTCAACTTCCAGAAGGACATCAAGTACCGGCGGCTGGTCCGCATCGGCCAGCTGGCCGCCGAGAAGGCCAAGGTCGCCCTGTCGCGGCAGACCAGCGAAAAGATCTTCGCCTCGTCCGACGAGTTGAGGGTTGCCGACGACTCCGGCCGCGAGATGTACCTGGAGATCGACTTGGACCGGCCGATGCTGGAAGAGCTGGTCCGCGAGAAGCTTGCCGACACCATTGCCCTGTCGCGCAAGGTCTTGGCCGACAACGGCTGCAAGCCCGAGGACATCGACCGTATCGTCTTCATCGGCGGCGCGACCAAGATGCACTGGGTGCGCGAGCATGTGCCCCAGGAGCTGGGCATCGCCGCCGACCTGAAGATCGACCCGATGACGGCCGTCGCCCTGGGCGCCGCGATGTTCGCGGAGAGCCGAGAATGGCGGCGGGACGGTACCTCGCGGAAGGCGGCGCAGGCCTACCGGACCATCGGCAGCGACCTCGCCCTCAAGATCGATTTCCCGATCCGTACCGCCGACGATCGCGCTGAGATCCACGTTTACGGCGGCAAGAACTCGGCCGAGAAACGGTGCGACGTCATGATCTCCGCCGAGTCCGGCTGGAAGTCCGAGCGCCAGCGCGTCATGGGCGACATCAGCATCGACGTGCCGCTGAAGACCATGGGCCGCAACGCCTTCAAGGTCGTCGTCTACGACGACACCGGCAAGCCGGTGATCAACGGATCGTCGGAGATCGAGATCGTCCGCACCCACGCCACCGCTGCCGGCGTACCAGCGACGCAGACTCTGGCGGTCAAGGTCCGGGACGACAACGGTTCCGGGCGCAACCGGCTAGAGCCATTAATCGAAAAGGGCAAGCTGCTGCCGGCATCGGGCAGCAAGTCCCTGCTCGCAGCGCACGAGCTGGTCGCGTCCAAGCCGGGCAGCATCGATCTCGAAGTCTTCCAGCGTGAATCCGATCTCGGGGACCCCGCCCTCAACCTTCCGGTCGGCGTCTTCCGCCTCAGCGCCGACGATCTGGCGGCCGGCACGGTTATCCGCGCCGGCGATGCGGTCGTGTTCCATTGGGCGATGGACGACAGCGGCCTGCTGACGGCCAATGTCGAGCTGCCGTCGATCCGTCGTAAGTTCTCCACGCCCAAGTTCTACGTCGATCAGGCGGGACATGCGTCCTATGTCGGCGAAGACGGTGAACGGATGGCGGCCAACGCTCTCAAACAGGCGGAGCGCGATCTCACCGAATTCGAGGAAGCGACCGGCGGCGCCTTTGCCGAAAACACCGCCCCGATTCATCGTCGCCTCGCCAATGCGCGGGAAGCGTTGAGCAATGCGACCGATGCCGACGCGATCCGATCGGTCACCGAGGAGGCGCGCCACGTCCGCCAAGCGACGGCCCTGCTGGCGGCCACGCCGAATGCGCGTGCCAAGGTCCTGCGTTACGCCCTGGCCGAGGTCAGGACGATCTTCGAACAGGTTGCGCGCGAAAACGCCGACAAGCCGACGGTCAAGCGATTCGATTCCCTGCTCAAGGAAGCCCAGAAGAAGCTCAAGAAAGAAACCCAGGAGCGGCTGGACGAAGTCGAAGCCCTGCATGACGAGCTCGAGTCGACCATGCTGCGCGCCCTCTGGCAGGATGCCGGGTTCGTCGTCTACCTCTACCAGGACCTGTCGAAAGAGCGCTATCTGGCGAGTGACAAGCCTCTGTTCGACAAGCTGGTGACCGAGGGCGCCGAAGCCCTGCAGCGCATGGATATCGGCCGACTTCGGGAAATCACCGAGACCATGTGCCGGCATCAGTTCGCATTCGGCGCCAATAAGATCGCCGCCAGCCTGGCATCCGTCTCCGCCTCTCCGCAGGAGCAGCGCAACGGTCCGCCGCGCGTACCCACGGTCCCGGCCCGGGGACAACACACTTCGGTCGGCATCGGCTAGATCGGGATCGAGATCGTTTCAGGTCGCTTCGACCCGGGACGCGAATCTTCATCTGTTTCAAGAGAGTAGCGCGCGATCACCTGACGTCGTTCCGGCGTGAAACGGCCGTGCCGTCGGCAAGTCCCGACCTTGGCGAACACTGCATATCGCGTGCATGGTGGTAAACAACCACCGATATCAGCCAATCGTTCTATATTAACCGCTCGTGGTACGCGATCGGATTTGGCTGGACATCGACCCGCCTGTCGTTCAGGAATCTTTTTCTCGGAAGAGGCGCCGACGACGGGAATTCACAAACTTTCCGGAGAGATAGCGACTTGACTCGAAGTTCGTTTCGCTTTGTTACGCTCTTGTCGATGTTTCTGGGGTTCCTGTCGCTGCCTGCAGCGGCCCAGGAAGATCTGGATATTTCGTCGGGCGATTCGACCCATGGCGAGAAGCTGTTCCTGCAATATTGCCGGGGCTGCCATGGCAAGGACGGTCGGGGCGGTGCCCAGACCTTCATGCCCCACGTCGATACCCTAACCAAGAAGGGCTACATCGAGCTTGTGCCCAACGATTACCTTTTCCTGGTGATCTCGGATGGGGGACGCGCCGTGGGCAAAAGCGCTTACATGCCGGCATGGGGAGAGAAACTGTCCGACGAAGAGATCGTCGACATCATTTCCCACATCCGGAGTTTGCCGCTTTACTGACGGCACGAAGAAGAAAGGAGGAACCGACCACAAAATCAGTGACGATCAGTACAAACAAGTAAAATAAAACGGGAGGAAAAGATGAGAGTTTGGAAAATCCTGGCGCTATCCGCCGGGACAGCGCTTGCTGCGACGCCCGCGGCACTGGCAGACATGCAAGGCACCGGTGAGTCCGGTGGATGGGAAAAGCGTGTCGCTATCGAACCCGACCCCTCCAAAGTCGTGGTGCCTGACGGTTATGAGGTCGGCGTCTTCGTGAAGGGTCTCGACACACCTTCTGCGGCGACGGTCGACGGCGACGGCAACCTCTGGGTCGCGATCTCGGGCAATCTGTTCGGCGGCCTCGACGAGATCGATCCGCCGCACGTCAAGGTCTTCGACAAGGACGGCAATCTGATCAAGGAGATCGGCAAGGGCGTCTTCTCGACGGTCATGAACGAGATCGCCTACTGCCCCGAGAACGGCGTCACCTACATTCCCGAGTACGGCGAGAAGATCTGGGAGATCAACGGCGTCGACGGCGAGCTCACCCAGATCATCGGCAACCTGCCGGTTGGTGACCACCGCAACGGCGGCGTCACCTGCAGGGACGGCTATCTCTATTTCGCGCTCGGCTTACCGAGCAACACCGGCTTCGCCGATCCCGATAATCACGGCTGGGTCGACGTCCCCAGTGATCCCTATTGGGAAATCCACGACGACGGTCTGCCCAACACGCCCCACGACGCACCGTGCCGCGACATCGAGCACACCGGCCTCAACGTCCGGTCGAGCGACGGCCGTCTGACCGGCGCCTACATGCCGGTGGGCGTCGCCGCACAGCCTGGGCAGATCGTCAAGGCGCAGACTCCCTGCCACGGCTCGGTCATCCGGGTGAAGCTCTCGGACAAGAACGCCGACGGCATGTATTCCCATGATTCGATGGAGAATTATGCCTGGGGCTTCCGCAACCAGTCGGGCGTCGAATTCGGGCCGAAGGGCAGCAAATTCGAGAACGCGCTGGCGGTGTCGGATAACGGCGCCAACGACCTCGGCAACCGACGCATCGCCAACGGTGCCGAGAAGCTGTGGATCGTCACCGAGCAGGGCCAGGACGGCGGCTTCCCCGACAAGGAGGGGATGAATTTCGTCTCCAACAAGCGCTTCGGCCACAAGACCTACAACGGCTCGGTCGTCGACCGGCCGCTGCCGAACGCCTATATCGGCGACGAGCCGTGGGTGCCCGAGCGCGTGCCCTACCGCTTCCAGCACCATGTCGACAACATCCGCGGCGTGCCGCTGATCACCGCCAACCCGAACCCGAACGGCTACATCAATCCGGTCCTGGAATGGGATACCAACAATCCCATCGACGGCATCGCCTGGAGCGCCGGCAACTACGGTGCCGACAATCATCTGTTCGGCGCCGTCTACGGCATCCTCGACACCGGCCCTGAAAGCCTGATCCCGACCTGGCCGATGATTCTTCAGGTCGAGTTCCTGGAGCCGACGGGTATCAAGTGGTCCGCGTTCGCCCAGAATATCGAGCCCGGCCCCAACGCCTACCAGAAGGAAGAGAACCGCGGCGGCCTCGAGCGTCCGAACGACGTCGTGTTCTCGAACGACGGCAAGACCATGTACGTGGTCGATTACGGCGAGGTCTACACCGACTTCGAGATGCCGTCGCCGTTCTACACCACCGCGGGTTCCGGCGTGATCTGGACGATCACCTACACCGGCAACTGATAGACCGGCTTAGTCCCGGTAAAGAAGGGCGGCTCCGCAAGGGGCCGCCCTTTTCGTTTGCGCCTGCCTCGCTCTTCGGCCGGCGATCTCCGGTTCCCGTCGCTCGAAACGAAAGACCCCTCTCCCGTCACCGGAAGAGGGGTCGATCGGCGGCGGGCAGGTAGACCCGCCCCACGAATACCCGTCAGGAGGCGAAGAACGCCTTGGTCCCGTGCGCGGCGACGGCGCTGGCGATCCGGTTCAGTGCATGAACATAGGCCGCGGTGCGCATGTCGATGCCGCGGTCCTGCTTGAACCTCCAGATCTCGTCGACGTTGGGTTCGATGAAGGTGCGAAGCTTCGAATGCACCTCCTCGATCGGCCAGTAGAAGCCGGCCTTGTTCTGCACCCACTCGAAATAGGAGACGGTGACGCCGCCGGCATTGGCGAGAATGTCCGGAACGACGGTGATGTTCTTCTTGTTGAGAATGGCATCGGCCTCCGGCGTGGTCGGCCCGTTGGCCACTTCCACGATGATCGGCGCGACGATGCGATCCGCATTCTCGTCCGTGATCTGATTTTCGAGCGCCGCCGGTATCAGGATGTCGCACTCCTGTTCCAGAAGCTCCGAGTTCGACAATTCGGTCAGCTTGCCCGCCGACGGTGCGCCCGCCAGACCGCGCGTCTTCTGCTTGTGCTCGAACACCGCAATCGGATCGAGGCCATCGGGGTCGTAGATCGCCGACCGCGAATCCGAGACGCCAATGATCTTGTAGCCGTCGTTATGCAGCAGCTCCGCCGCATGGTACGAAGCGTTGCCGAAGCCCTGAAGGACGACCCGAGACTTCTTTTCGGGGCCAACCCCGAGATCCTTTTCGATGTAACGGATCGTATAATAGGCACCACGCCCCGTGGCATCGCCACGGCCCAGCGACCCTCCGAGCGGAATGGGCTTGCCGGTAATCACCGCAGGCGACGGATGACCGACGATCGAGCTGTATTCATCGGCGATCCAGCCCATCACCATCGCGTTGGTATAGACATCCGGTGCCGGAATATCGCGGTCCGGGCCGATGAAGTTGGAGAACGCCTGGGCGTAGGCCCGTGACAAGCGCTCAAGTTCGGCCGGCGAAAGCTGCTTAGGATCGACGGCGACACCCCCCTTGCCGCCACCGTAAGGCAGGTTCGCCACGGCGCATTTGAAAGTCATCCAGAACGCCAACGTCATCACCTCGTCGAGGTTGACGTTGGGGTGGTAGCGGATGCCGCCCTTGGTCGGGCCGCGCGTGTCGTCGTAGCGGCAGCGCCAGGCCTTGAATGACCGCCGCGACCCGTCGTCCATCCGGACCAACAGATTGGCGGCCAGCGTCTCCTTCGGATAGCGGAGCTTCTCCAACACGTCCGGATGCACGTCGATATGCTTCGCAGCCGCGTCGAGCCGTTCACGCGCGGAATCGAACAAGCGTGCCATGTTCTCTTACTTCCCCCTTGTCTTCAGCCGGCCTTCGCTTAAGCAGCCGGCAATGGATAAGCCGCGAGGATTACGCTAGCACAAGAACCATCCCCGGACTATTGGGCCGCCGCTCGTCGATCTTAGGGGAGCATCAGGGCGCGCGCGTCGGCTCCCACCTTGCCGGCAGCGGCTGCAATGTCGGACAGCGTCGACTCGTTCAGCGGTATTCCGTTCTGCCGGTAAAGCCGCTCGGTCTCGGCTTCCAGGCCGCCCGGCACGTAGAGCGGTCCGCCACCGGACGCGGGGCGACTTTCGCGGACCTGCCGGATCGCGGCGTCGGTCCGGCGGCGGAACGTTTCCGGGTCGACGAACCCCGCAACGTTCAAGGCCATGAAGAAATGTCCGTCCGCTCCGGGCCGGGGGCCGTCGACCATGTTGCCGAGCTCGGTGCCGTAGCACGCGCCGGACAGCAGGGTCGACAGAAGGCCGCTGACGATCGCCAGCCCCACCCCCTTGAAGCCGCCGATCGGTTGCAGCAGGCCGTCGAGTGCCGCCAACGCATCGTTGGTCGGCTGCCCGTCCGCATCGAACGCCCAGCCATCAGGGATCGAAGCGCCTTTCTGAGCGTAGACGCGGATCTTGCCATGGGACGATCCGCTGAACGCCGCATCGAGGACGATGTCGTCCTCCCGATCGGCCGGAATGGCGACCGAGATCGGATTGATGCCGACGATCTTGTCCACCCCACCCCACGGCGCCATCGTCGGCAGGGCATTGGTGGCGGCGAGGCCGATCATGCCCTCCGCCGCCGCCTGCATGGGGTAGTAGGCCATGGCGCCGCAGTGGTTGCTGCCGCGCACCACCGCTACCGCGACGTTCAGCTCGCGTGCGCGCTCGATTGCCGCCTGCATGGCGAATACGCTCGCGATCTGGCCCATACAGTTGCCGCCGTCGACGACCAGAGCGCCGCCACGGTCCGACACCAGCGTCGGCCGTCCGCGAGGATCGACCCCGCCCAGCAATTTTTCGACATATTCTCCGACCCGCAGGACGCCATGGGAGTGGACTCCGCGAAGGTCTGCCATGACCAGGCTGTCGGCGAGGAGTCCCGCATCGGCATCGCTCATGCCGCAAGCGGCGAAGACGTCGCCGCAAACCGTCTTCAGAACCGTCGCGTCGATCCGCCGTTCGTTCTCGCTGCCCGGATAGGCTGCCATCCCGTCCTCCCTGTTTCCCTTTCAGATCGCTATCGCGGCGAAGCGATACTGATTCAGCGGTAGTGCTCGCCCTCGTTCTCCTCTCCCGTTTCGACCTTCTTCACCGTCCGCAACGCATCCTTCACCCGGTCCCGATCCGACTGCAGCGCCAGCGCCTGCTCGGCTTGGCCGGCGATCCGGCGCGCCTCGCTCAGGAGATCGTTGCGATAGGCGGAATCGGAAATCGCCGTCAGCTTCTTGATCGCGCTCAAGAACTCCAGCGCGACCTCGACCTTCATGGCGCCGTCACGCGCCGGACCGCGAATTGCGTGCCGAAGCATGACTGCAAATCCGACCGGATGGCGCATGACCCGCCCTTCCCCGATCCATGCGGGCGGATAGCTGGCCGGCGCCCCCCGCCCGGCGATCGCCAACAGGCTTTCCAGGTAGTCGATGCAGGTGATCGTCGAGCCGACGTCGTTGATCCCGGGCGACAGCGCGCGGCTGGCGATCTCGGCGAGAAGGTCGATGCCCAGCAAGGGATCGCCCGCACTGCTCCGTTCGCTGCCGATCGCGATGAGCGAGCGCAGACGATCGATAACGGCGTCCCGATCGTTTTCATCGTCCGGCAAACCCTCCACCAGCATCAGCGGGGCCGCCTTGGAAACGAATTCCCCGATCCGGAAGAGCAGTTCGATCCTGACGTTGTGTTCCTCGGCCGCTTCGACCAACAGGTCGTGATCGACCCAGCGGACATACCCCACCCTTTTCGGCCAAACGGGGACGCCCTCGGCAATCTTCTGCGGCGCGGGCCCCGCCGCAGCGGGATCGTCGGCCGCCTCGGCGAAATACTGCTGGAGTACGGCCTCCGCCTGCCGGTGCACGCGGGCGATCATCGTGTTGATCTTCAGGATGTCGGGAACGTGGTGGATCACCTCCAGGAGATAGCGGAGCACAAGGATCACCAGCACCAACGTGGCGACGGCATAGATCGCCATACCCCGCCGTTCCACCAGATCTGCACCGATTACGATCAGGGCGCCGAAGCTGAAAACGAACGTGGCGAGGAATATCCCGAGCGTGTTCTGAGCCACCGGATCGGCCATCAGCTCGGGAACGGCACGGGGCGACGCCTGTCCCGACGCGACGCTCAGGACCAGCATCAAGGCCGACATGATGATGGTGATGATGGTCAGCATGCCGCTGGCCAGGAACTTCAGCACTTCCTGGGCGGTCGCGGCGTGGGTGTCACCGAACCACGAGACCCACCCCTTCGGGACAAGCACTTCGGCGAAGGGAACGGCGATGGAGATCAGGGCTGCGACGATGCAGAAAGCCGCCGGACGGAACCAGAGCTGCGAGCGGAGGTCCAGGATCGCCCCGCGAAGCTGGGTGAGAAACCTGCGCTGCTTATGGGCGCCTATTTCGACCATGCTGGACGGCTCACCATTCGACCGAGGATGTCCGCGAAACAGTAGACCGGGCCATCCCGTTACTATGGCAGGCTCCGGTCGAGCCGTCGTCCCCGGCCGTTTTCCGCCTCATCGTCAATGAAAACGGCGGCTCGACCGAGCCGCCGCAGAGATCGTGGCTCGCTGTCGCGACAGCGAGCCACAGCCTCACACAAAGTGTTATCCGCCGGCCGGCTTTTTTCCGACCTTCTCAGCGTCCTTCAGATCGCCGCCGCGATCGTTTTCGACATCCTTTCTGGCCTTCTCCGCCAAGCCATGAACGTCCTTGTCACGGACTGTCTCACGGACATGCTTGTCGTAGGCACGCGCCGCGGACCGGTTGCCCTCGCCTTCGTTCCTGCCGGACATCACATCCTCCTTGAGTGCGTTTCGCCGTTGCGCCGGCCATCCGGCGCCTTCGCGATCTCAACGATTTGCGCCGGAACTCCGTTGCCTGCGATGCTCGGGCCGGCGTTCGACCAAAGGAGGAATGCATGCGGCTTGAAGGATCCTGCCACTGCGGCGCGGTGACGTTCTCGGTGGAGTCCCCTCATCCCTACCCCTACATGCGCTGCTATTGCTCGATCTGCCGGAAGACGGCCGGCACGGGCGGATATGCCATCAACCTGTCCGGGGCGTTCGATACGCTGGAAGTCGCGGGAGAGGAGAACATCACGGTCTTCCACGCGCGGATGGAGGACGGGTCGAAGAGCGAAGCCGAGCGGCGCTTCTGCCGGCATTGCGGCACCGCGCTCTGGCTCTACGACTCTCGGTGGCCGGACTTGGTCCATCCCCATGCCGGCGCAATCGACACCCCGTTGCCCTCGCCGCCTGAACACGTTCATATCCTCCTGGAATCGAAGCCGGACTGGGTGCCGGTCGACAGCAGGCCCGGCGATCCGACCTTCGACGGTTATCCTGTGGATTCCATAGCGGAATGGCACGATCGGCACGGTCTCGTGAAGTGACGGCAAAGCGGTACGGCAATAAGGCCATCGGGTGGCTGCTGGCGACACTGCTGCTGTTCGCGACGGCGGCGCCGGCAGAGGCCGCCTATGGCGAGGCAGGACGGCTGGTCCGGGATCTTCGGACGGTCCTCACGACACCCGATCCCGCGATCGCGGTCGATGGCGACCGGCTCGATCTCGGTCCGGTCACGACATTCTATCGGCAACGCAACTACCGGCCGCTCTGGCTGGAGGGTGCAAGCGGGGCCGTCCGGCTCCGCGCCCTCCTCGATAGCCTGTCGGAAGCTGGGCGGCACGGACTGAACCCCGGCGACTATCCGGGCGATGCGATCAGGCGCCGCTTCGGCGATGCCTCGGCTGCCGATCAACTCGCCATGGAACTGACGGCGACCGCTGCGTTTCTGCGCTATGCCGACGATGTCGGCAACGGCCGCCTGTCGCCCGCCGTCGACCCGAAGTTCTTCCTGGTCGGCAAACGGACCGATGCCGAAAGCCTGCTGACCGCGGCGGCCGAAGCGACGAACTTTCCCGCCTTCCTCGACAGCCTCGCGCCCAAGAATCGCGAATACGCCGACCTCGTCACGATCCTCGAACGCTATCGGGCGCTGACGGCAGCGGGCGGATGGCCGGAATTTCCCGAAGGGCCGACATTGAAGCCCGGCATGACGGATCCCACCGTACCGATCCTCCGCCGCCGGCTCGCGATCGAGGACGTTATGGCGGAAACCACCGTCTCCGGCGATCCCAAGCTATACGAGGGTCCCGTCGTCGAGGCGGTGAAGCGCTTTCAGGCGCGCCAGGGACTCGAGATCGACGGCGTGGTCGGCCGCAACACGCGCGCCGCGCTCAATGTTCCCGCGTCGCAGCGCATACAGCAGATCATCGTCAACATGGAACGTTGGCGCTGGATGCCAGACGACCTCGGTGAGCGCTATATCCTGGTCAACCTTGCCGGGTACCGGCTTGAGGTGGTCGAACAGGGCGCGCCCGTTCTCACCATGCGCGTCATCGTCGGCAAGACCTACCGTCAAACGCCGGTCTTCAGCGACCGCATGACCTATCTCGACATCAATCCCTATTGGACCGTTCCGCCGCGCCTCGCCCGCCAGGACATCCTGCCCAAGCAGGTGCACGACCCCGGCTATCTGGCCGATCAAGGCATCCGCGTCTTCAGCAGTTGGAGCAGCGACGCCCGCGAGCTCAATCCCACCGCGATCGATTGGGCCTCTTATGTCGGACGCCACCTGCCCTACCGGCTGCGGCAGGACCCGGGGCCGAAGAATGCCCTGGGCCAGATCAAGTTCATGTTTCCGAACGAGTTCGACGTCTACCTGCACGACACGCCGTCGCGACAGCTTTTCCAGCGGGCGGTGAGGACGTTCAGTTCCGGCTGCATCCGGGTGGAAAAGCCGCTCGACCTCGCCGAATACCTGCTCGGAAGCGATCCGAAATGGACGCGGGAGACGATCCAGGAAGCTATCGCCGACAAGAAGCGCAAGACCGTGATCCTTCCCGACCCCATCCCGGTCCACATCACCTATTCGACGGTGTGGCGAGGCGAGGACGGTACTGTCCAGTTCCGCCCCGATATCTACGAGCGGGACGCCCTTCTCGCCCAGGCGCTGACCGCGCTCTCGGCCGGCGGACCGCTCTAACGGTCGGGGTCGGGCGTACGCTTGAGAGCAGCAATGATGGCAGGGACCGGGCGTCTGGCTTCCATGCGGATGACCGCGTCCTCATCGAAGCTCGACACCGAGAAACCGGCCGCCTCGATCTCGTCATGCACATAGGCCACGGCATGGACGAAGCGGCGTGACGGGGCCAGGCGAAAGGCTGCATCGTCACCCTTCTCCAGCGAAAACAGGAAGCCACCCTCCGGAACCAGGACCGAACGCACAACGGCGAGCACCGGAGCGAGATCACCGAAATAGTTGAGTACATCCCCGGCGACGATCAGGTCGTAGCGCCGGGTGGTCTCGCCGAGGAATGCGACGATGTCGGTGGTGTGCAGCCGGTCGTAGATGCCGCGCCGACCCGCCTCGGCGATCATACCGGGCGACAGATCGACGCCTTCGAGCCAAGCCGCCTTCGATCGGAAGGCCGCACCGCACAACCCGGTGCCACAGCCGAGATCGAGGATCGATAGGCCGCCCTCCGGCAGGGAGAGCGCGCGGGCCGCCGTCGCCAGGAGCTCGGGCCCACGATAATCGAGCGTTTCGAGAAGCTGCTGATCGAAGGTCGGCGCGTACTGATCGAAAAGGTAGCGCACATAGGCCGGCGGTGCCCGGTCGGGCGGCGGCAAGGCGTTGAGCCGCGCAAGCCGGAGCGCGGTGCCGGCCCGATCTTCCGGATCGAGCATGAGCGCAGTCTGAAAGCTCCGGCCGGCCCTGTCCGCCATGCCGAGCGCGACCCAGGCCTCGCCGGCCAGCGCATGTGCCTCGGCACAATCCGGGTCGCATCGGAGGCAACGCTGCAACGCGGCCACGGCGTCGGGATAATTTTCGAGGTCAAGGAGTGCGCGGCCGTAGCTGAGGAGGATCGCCGCTGAATCGGGCGCGAGATAAGCTGCTTCCCTGAGCGTTTCCACGGCGACTTCCACCCGCCCGGCCAGCCGAAGCACCTCACCCAGGCGATGCCGAAAATGGGCGCTGTCCGGGCGTTCGGCGACCGCGGTCTCGGCGACCGAGACCGCCGCGTCCCATTGTCCCGCTTCCTGTAGAAGGTCGAGCAGGCAATCTGCCGCGTAAGGCTCCCGCCAACCGCCGATCCAGGCCTGGAGCAGATGCGCGGCAGCAAGGTCCGTTCGGCCCTGCTCCTTGAGCTGCATCGCTTCGTCGAGAGGATCCGAGGGCAATGCCTCCGCCGTCTCACCGATGATGATCGGCTTCTTCTCCTCTCGTTCCCCGTCCCGCCGCATCGCAGTCACGCCCTGACACCGGCAAGCGCACCGGCCCGAATGATGTCGTTCGTGGCAGCGCCATCTGCAATGGCCAAGTCACGGCTGACCGACAAACCCCAGGGCATGCGGCCGGTCCTCAGCCGACAGGGGCAATACGATCGCCGGAGACGTCGAACAGATGCAGGACGTCGACCGAAGCCGACACGCGGACCGTCTCACCCTGCCGAAGCGAAGTCTCGCCGCCGACGCGGGCGATGATGCGGCGACCGCCCGCGACCGAAAGGTGCAGATGAGTCTCGGCACCGAGCCGCTCGACCAGCAGGACCTCGGCGGAAAGCCGCACACCGCCGTGCTTCCCGTCGTCCCTTTCCTTCTCGACCATGAGATCCTCGGGACGGCCCCCGACCTGGATCACCTCGCCGGCGAGCCTGGTCTCGGCGGCCAGCGGCAGGTCGATCCACCCGCCGTCTCCCAAAGCGATCCCGAGGCCGTTCTCGCCACGATCGACGATCCGCCCATCGATGAAGTTCATGCCGGGAGTGCCCAGGAACCCCGCGACGAAGCGATTGACAGGCCGCCGGTAGATGTCGAGCGGTGCGCCGCTCTGCTCGACCCGGCCGTCGCGCATGACGAGGATGCGGTCGGCGAGCGTCATCGCCTCGACCTGATCGTGGGTGACGTAGACCATCGTCGCGCCGAGCTGCTTCTGAAGGGCGGCAATCTCGAAGCGCATCTCAACCCGGAGAGCGGCGTCGAGGTTGGAGAGCGGCTCGTCGAACAGGAAGACTTGGGGTTCGCGCACCAGCGCCCGCCCCATCGCCACCCGCTGGCGCTGGCCGCCGGAAAGGGCGCGCGGCTTGCGGTCGAGCAGGCCGTCGATCCGGAGAAGCTTCGCCGCCTCCTCGACCTTCGCTCGGACCGCTGCACGACTGCGCCCGGCAAGCTTCAGGCCGAACGCCATGTTGTCGAACACCGTCATGTGCGGATAGAGAGCGTAGGACTGGAACACCATGGCGATGTCGCGCTTGGCCGGCGGAAGGTCGGTCACGTCGCGGTCGCCTATGAAGATGCGGCCGGCGGTCGCCTCATCCAGCCCGGCGATCACCCGGAGCAGGGTCGACTTGCCGCAGCCTGACGGCCCCAGAATCACCGTCAGTTCGCCGTCGGCCATCGTCTCGGTGATATCGGCAAGGGCCGAGACGGGACCGAAGCGCTTGGCAACCCCTTCCAGGCGGACCTGAGCCATCGCCTCAGCCCTTGACCGCGCCGGCGGTGAGGCCGGAGACGATGCGCCGCTGGAACAGGAGGACGAGCAGGATCAGCGGCAAGGTCACCGTAACCGACGCCGCCATCATGTGGCCCCAGGGGATTTCGTACTGGCTCTGGCCACTGATCAGGGCGATCGCCACAGGCACCGTCCGCACCTTGTCGCTCAACGTGAAGGTCAGCGCGAACAGGAACTCGTTCCACGCCACCAGGAAGGCAAGCAGCCCGGTACTGGCCAGCGCCGGCGCCATCAGCGGCAGGAAGATGCGGGTCACCACGGTGAAGCTGCCGGCCCCGTCGATGATCGCTGCCTCCTCGATCTCTCGCGGCAGGTCGCGCATGAACACGGTCAGCACCCAGACCGAGAACGGCAGGGTGAAAATCATGTAGGAGAAGATCAGCGCCCACAGGCTGTTGTAGAGGCCGAGCGCGGCGATCAGTTCGAACAGGCCGGAAAGGACGGCGACCTGCGGGAACATCGACACCGCGAGGATCACCATCAGCAGCAAGCCCCGACCGCGGAACGCCACCCGGCCCAGCGCGTAGGCGGCACCCACGGCCAGAGTGAGAGCGAGCGCGACCGTTCCGCCGGCCACCAGCAACGAATTCAGGATGTTCCGGCCGAAGGGCTGCGCCGCGAAGATCTCGCCATAGTTCCTGAGTGTCGCGCCGCTCGGCAGCAGGTCGGCGTCGAACAGGGCCGTCCCGGTCTCGAGCGACGAGACGATCGCCCAGTAGAACGGGAACAGGCTGAACAGCAGGATCAGCCCGACCGCGAGCCACAGGCCGGGCCTCACCGCCCACCCTCCGCACCGAGACGCACCCGCCCCGCCATCAGCCACAGCACGGTGACCAACCCGACGATCAGGACGATCAGCACCGAGGCCGCCGAGCCATAGCCGAGGTCGCCGAAGTTCACCATCTGCTGGCGCGCGAACACCGACATCGAGGCCGTGTCGCGGCTGTTGCTGGTCATCACGTAGATCAGGTCGAAGACCCGGAGGGCATCGAGAGTGCGGAAGATCACCGCCACCAGCAGCACCGGCCAGACCAGCGGCAGGGTGATGCGGAAGAAGACCTTCACCGGATGCACCCCGTCGACCCGCGCCGCCTCATAGATGTCGTCCGGGATCATCTGCAGCCCGGCGAGCACCAGGATCGCCATGAACGGCGTCGTCTTCCACACGTCGGTCATGACGACCGCCGCCATGGCGAGGTCGGGATCGGCGAGCCAGGCGACGGGCCCGTCGATCAGCCCGAGCCCCGCAAGCCCGGCATTGATGACGCCGTAGAGGTCGTTGAACATCCACGCCCACATCTTGGCCGAAACGACCAGCGGGATCGCCCATGGCACCAGCACGGCGGCCCGCACCAGCCCACGGCCGGTAAAGCGGGCGTTGAGGACCAGGGCGATGCCGATCCCCAGCACCGTCTCCAGCGTCACCGAGCAGGCGGCGAAGACCACGGTGTTCCACACCGCGCCCCACCATTCGCCGTCGCCCGCCAGCAGCAGGTAGTTATCGAGGCCGATGAAGGACGCTTCGGCGGCGCGGCCGAGATAGGCGTCGCTCAGGCTGAACCAGATCGTCCGGGCGAGCGGCCAACCGCCGACCACGGCGAGGACCAGCAGCGTCGGCGCGAGGTACACCCAGGCCTCCCGCCTTCGCCGCGCGGAGAGCGGACGGCTACCAGCCATCGCCGCGCATCCGCCTCAGCCGCTCCGCCAGATCGGCGAGCGCAGCAGCGGGTTCCGTATCGCCTGCAAGAACTTCGTATACGGAATTCCAAAAGGCATTGCTGACCCGATTGTACTTCACGCCGGTGACGCCTGAGGGGCGCGACACGGCAGTTTCGAAGGCCTGCCCCAAGGTCGCATAGAAGGGATTGGCGGCCAGCACCTCCGCATCCTCGTAGAGTGATCTGATCGTCGGGTTGAACGACGCCTCGATCGCCCGTCGCTTCTGCTCCTCCGCCGAGGTCAGGTAGAGGACGAGGTCCACTGCCTCCGCCTTGTGGCGCGAGAATCGGGACACCGCCAGTTGCGCGCCGCCCATGGCGCCTGCCGACCGGCCCGCCGGCCCGTGGGGAAGGACGGTCACGCCGACCTTGCCGGCGACCGGACTCCCCTCTCCGTTCGCGAGCGCCCAGGCATAGGGCCAGTTCCGCATGAAGACGGCCCGGCCGGACTGGAAGACGCCGCGGGCCTCCTCCTCCGCATAGTTGAGAACGCCTTCGGGCGCGATGGTGCCGATCCAGGACCCGGCCTCGTCGAACGCCGCGGCGGCGGAAGAGTTCTCGATCGTCACCGCGCCGTCGGCATCGACGATCGTTCCGCCGCCGAACGACGCCACCCATTCGAGAGCATTGCAGGTGAGCCCCTCATAGGCGCGGGCCTGAAAGACCCAGCCCCACATGTCGCGACCTGCGTCCCGCTCCCCAGCCATGATCTCGGCCGCCGTCCGGTGAAGGTCGGCCCAGGTTTCCGGCACCGGCTTTCCATACCGTTCCAAGAGGTCGCGCCGGTAATAGAGGAGCCCGATGTCGATGAACCACGGCATGGCGACGAGGCGCCCGCCGACGGTGTCGTTGGCAATCGCCGCAGGGAAATGAGCGGCCTTCGCCGCATCCGGAACGTAGGGCGTCAGGTCCTCGAAGGCGTAGCCGAGGATGCCCGGCCAGACGACGTCGATCTGGAAAACGTCGATGTCGGGCGAGCGGGCTGCGAGAATCTGCTGATAGAGGGCGAGGCGCTGGTTGGCGTCGTTCGGCGTCGAGACGATTTCGACGGTGTTTCCGGTTTCGGCCGCCCAGCGCTCGGCGGCCGACCGGCAGAACTCCATCTCCTGCCCGATGGCGCCGCAGGAGATGGCGATCTCAGCCGCTCGCACCGCAAGCGGCGACACAGCCAGCCATAGTCCCAGAAGCCGCGATATCGTCCGTCCTGCCGCCATCGCCTGAACAGACTAGGCGATGCAGGCGACGACGGGAACGGCTCACCGCCGCTCCGTCGTCTTCACTTACAAACCGTCGTTCCTGCGGAGGCGGGAACCCATATCCGGCGGCGGTCTCACGCGCCTCTGGATGCCCGCCTGCGCGGGCATGACGGTTGATGGGTCAACGTCGCAGCGGCAGCAGGCCTTCCCTAAGCCCAGTAAGGGATCTTGTCGTAGTGGCGGTAGAGGCGTTCTTCGAAGCTGCGGTTGATGGCCATGTCGGAGTCGAATTCGGGGCAAGCCTTGATGCGATCACGCGTCAGGGTGGCGTGGACCTCCTGCGCCGACCAGTCCATCCGGTCTATCCATTGCGGCGCGACGAGAACCCGCTTGCCCGGCCACCAGTTGCGGGTGTCGATGAGCAGATAGCGGACCGACCATCCTTCGGGGTCGAGCAGGAAGTCCTCGACATGGCCGATCGGGCCGTCGCTGGCGCTGACGTGATAGTCCTCCACCTCGCTCATGCTGCGGAGGTGCGGGTCACCGCCGTTCTTTTCTTCCGCCTCCCCCAGCGGCACACCGAAATCCCCGCGCTCGTCATTAATGGTGCCGGTCGCCTGGGCGGCGCCGGACCAATAGGGCAGCCAGCCGTAATGGCCGTGCAGGGCTTCCTCGTGCTGCCGACTGACCGACTGATCGCTACCGACCGGCGGGCTGTTCTCGATCTGGCTTTTCGATAGCGAGACCGGCAGATCTTCCTCGCCGTCGCGGGTCTCGCCGATCGAGGCCGGGACGATCAGGACCCGCCTGCCGCTCAGCCAGCCGCCCGTGTCGGCCACCAGATAGCGGATCGTCCAGGTGGCATCGTCGAACAGGAAGTCGTCGACCTTTCCGATCTCGCCATCGGTTGCGTGCAGTCGCTGCCCACGCAGCGACGAAAATCTCCAGAACATGAAGCCCCTCCTGTGGATCGAATGGCCGCCGCAAAACATGCGGCGTTGCCCGAGTTTCTAGGGTGGACAAACCTGATCGACATATCGGCACGGGCCTCTCGGTCAACAACCATCCATACGAAGCACGGCCGCAACCCTTACCTGCGTAAGTGGTCTGGCTGGTAGCGGTCGCCCCGATCCGGTCCGGCCCGTAACGCGCTTGATCTAGTCCATGCCCAGCAGGCGGTAGATGCGTCGCGTGTAGTCGCCGAAGGCCTCGTGGGTCTTCATGTCGAGGGTGCGCGGGGACGGAAGGTCGATAGGGAAGCTCGCGGCCATCCGTGCCGGGCCGGCGGTCAGCACCGCACAATGGGTGGCGAGGAACACCGCTTCCTGGATGCTGTGCGTCACGAGGACGATGGTCTTGCGGCTTTCCGACCAGATGCGGAGAAGCTCCAGGTTCATCTTCTCCCGCGTCAACGCATCGAGAGCGCCGAACGGTTCGTCCATCAGAATGAGGCGCGGATCGTGGATCAGGGCGCGTGCGATAGCCGCGCGCTGCTGCATGCCGCCGGACAGTTCGTAGGGGTATTTGTCCTCACAGCCGTCGAGCCCGACCATGTTGAGAAGATCGCGCGCCCGTTCGCGCGCCGCCCGCCGCGGCAGGCCCAGGATTTCCGCCGGCAACAGCACGTTGTCGAGGATGCGTCGCCATTTGAGCAACAGCGCCTGCTGAAACACCATCCCGGTGTCGCGGGCCGTGTCGTAGGCGCCGGCTTCGCCGCCGATCTCGACCTTGCCCCCATCGGCGGCGTGCAGGCCGGCAAGGATCTTGAGGACCGTCGTCTTGCCGCACCCGGACGGGCCGACCAGCGAGACGAGCGCGCCTTCCTGGATATCGAGGGTAACGTCCGAGACGGCGAGAAACGTCTCGCCGCGCGTCTGGTATTCCTTGCGGACGCCGTCGAGACGGATGAAGGGAACGGGTGTGTCGGCGGTCATCACCGCACACGCGCGTCCTGAACGATCAGCGATCGTTCGAGCCACAGCACGAGCGCGTAGAGAACGACGCCCACCAGGGTAATCAGCAGCACCGACATGAACATCGCCGCAGTGTCGAGCGTCACCTGGACCTGCAGCATCAGGTAGCCGAGGCCGCGATCGGAGGCGATGAACTCGCCGACGATGGCGCCGGCGACGGCCAGGATCGCTCCGACCTTCATGCCGGCGAAGACATAGGGGAGAGCCCCCGGAAGCTGGATCTTGGTGAAAATCTGCCAACGCGAGCCACGGAGCGCGCGAACGAGATCGATCAGCTCCGGCTCGACCTCCTTCAGGCCGCGCGCGGTGGTCAACAAAATCGGCAGGAAACAGAGCGAGAAGACGATCAGGATGTTCGAACCGATCCCATAGCTGAACCAGACGATGAACAGCGGCCCCAGCGCCACCTTCGGAATCATGTTGAGGCTGACGAGCAGCGGCATGAACGCGGCGTTCAACGTGGCGGACCAGGAGAAGATCAACGCGAGGCCGACACCCACCACGACGCCGAGAGCATATCCACCGAAGACCTCCGCCCCCGTCACCAGGGTGTTGTTCACCCAGTCGTAGTTCGCCTGGCCGAGGGATGCGATCGTCTCGACCGGCGAAGGCATGATGTATTTGGGCACGTCCCCAAGGGCCACGAACAACCACCACACGGCTATCAGGGCCACATGCGACAGAATCGCAAGCCAATGCCGGCGCAGGAAAGCTATCATCCCGGACCATCCCCCCTTTCTCGGCCGGGTTGCCTCCCGGCGTTTACGCGATGTTTGTCATCGCCACGTTATTGTTCGACTGACATTTGATACCGGCCTTACGTACGCTGGCCAAGACCGTGTCGAGTCGCTGTGTGGTCCGGCGACCGAAAAATGGAACCCGAAATCCCAGCCACGATCCGATGACCCAAGCCGACATCCCCTCCAGCCGCCAGCACCGCTCTCGGCCGCCGGTCAAGTTCGTCCAGATCGAACCGACGACCCGCTGCAACTACACTTGCGGTTTCTGCGTCGGTCGGCAGATGGAACAGGCTGATCTCCCTGTCGATACCTTCTGGACCGTCCTCGACTCCTTTCCCGAAATCGAACACATCGAGTTGCAGGGCGAAGGCGAGCCGCTGCTCAACAAGGACTTCATGCGCATGGCGCGTGCGGCCACGGACCGCGGCATCCGGGTCTCGATCATCACCAATGGCAGCCTGCTCACCGACAGCGCCGTCGAGGGGCTGATCGATGCACGGGTGGCGGCCGTCCGCGTTTCGATCGAGTCCGCCGATCCCGATACGTTCAAGCGGATCAGGGGCGGGCGTCTCGACAAGGTCATCGCGGGGATCGAACGGCTTCTCGCGGCCAAGGCGGCGCGCGCTACGCCTTACCCGACCGTCGGATTCCAGGTCACGGTGCTCAAGGAAACCGTCGATGCCCTGGAAGGCATCGCCGCCCTTCACGACCGGCTTGGCATGGACGGCGGCATCGGCACGCAGCCGCTCAGCAGCATGCCCACTTACCGCAGCGTCTACGACACGGCGATGAACGAGCAGCGCCTGGACCGCGACTCCTATACCCGGCTCAGGATCGCCAGGCAGGCCCCGCGCATTCAGGAACTGATGCAGATGGCACAGCAGGTCGGACATTTCTATACCGAGCTCAGCCGCGCTTTTCCCAGTGCGCATGGATGCCCTTGGGTGAAGGGCGGGCTCTACATCGACCGCAACGGCAACGCGACGAGCTGTTGCATGGTCAAGGACCCGACGCGCTACGGGATGGGGCGAATGGGCACCGATTCGCCGGAGCAGATCCTCGGCTACCGTCATCGGCTCGATGCGGTGTTGCGGGACGAGATGATTCCCGAGCAATGCAACGGCTGTGCTTATATCGCGCCGATGGTCCGCCGTAAGCTCGCCGAGAAACAGGCCGTACGGTCGGGTCCCGAGCCCGAAAGGGACTGATCGCTCGCACCCCTGCCCCGCGCAGGTTTGAGTTGCGCCCACAGGACACCGAAGCTATCGGTTGGCACGGCCCAGCGCCGCCCCTACACGGACAAGACCATAGCGGAGAGATACAAGATGGATTTCGCCAAGGCCCATGCGGTGATCAGCGGCGGCGCTTCGGGACTGGGAGCCGCCACCGCCGAGGCGGTCATCAAAGCCGGCGGCAAGGCCACGCTGCTCGACCGCGATGTCGAGCGCGGACAAGCGCGCGCAAAGGCGCTGGGTGAGAATGCCCGCTTCCGTCAGGCGGACGTCACCAACGAAGGCGAGATCGAGAGCGCGGTCGCCGAGTCCGTCGCGGCCTTCGGCCCGCTGACCCTGGCGGTCAACTGCGCCGGCGTCGCCACGCCCGGTCGTATCGTCGGTCGCGAAGGGCCGCTGAAGCTCGACGTCTACAAGACCGTGATCATGATCAACCTGATCGGCACCTTCAATCTGCTGAAGAGCGCCGCCGCCGCGATGCAGACGAACGAGCCCGACGAGGACGGCGGCCGTGGCCTGATCGTCAACACCGCGTCGGTCGCCGCGTACGAAGGCCAGATCGGCCAAGCCGCCTATGCGTCGTCCAAGGGCGGCGTCGTGGGACTGACCCTGCCGGCCGCGCGCGAACTGGCCGGTTTCGGGGTACGTGTCGTCACCATTGCGCCGGGCCTGTTCATGACCCCGATGATGGCTGGTCTGCCCGAAAAGGTTCAGCAGTCGCTGGCCGAGAACACGCCCTTTCCGAAGCGCCTGGGCACCGCCGAAGAGTATGCGCAACTCGTCGGCGACATCTACCGCAACAATATGCTGAACGGTTGCGTGATCCGTCTCGACGGCGCGGTTCGGCTGGCGACGCGCTGACCGGCCGGGGGGTGGGCCGAACGCCCGCCCCATGCCCCGCTGACATGCCAGATTCACTGATCCATCCCTTCGCCGAACCGCCGGCCATCGGCGAAAGCGCTGCCGTGGCGACAGGTGTGCGATGGGTCCGCATGCCCCTCCCCTTCGCGCTGAACCACATCAACCTGTGGATTCTCGACGATGGCCCCGGCCGGACGCTGGTCGACTGCGGCATCAAAAGCGACGAGACGCGCGCCGCGTGGGAGCGGATCTTCGAGGGTCCCGATCGCAGACCGATCGAACGGCTGATCGTCACCCATCACCACCCCGACCATATCGGCCTCGCGGGCTGGCTGGCCGAACGCTGGCGCTGCCCGCTTCTCATCAGCCGCGACGAGTGGATGATGGGACGACTCAACTCTCTCGACGATGATCCCGTTCGCGAGGAAGGGCGACGGCGCTTTTTCACCGCTCACGGCGCGAACGAAGCGTTGGTTTCCGCCCTCGTCGAGCTTTTCCGGGACTACGGGACTCTGATCGAACCCATTCCGTCCAGTTACCAGCGGCTGATCGAAGGCGACCGTCTTTCCATCGACCGACGCGAATGGCGTGTGATCGTCGGTACCGGCCATGCTCCGGAGCACGCCTGTCTCTATTGCGCGGAAACCGGCACGCTGATCGCTGGCGACCAGGTGCTGCCCCGAATATCGACCAACATCAGCGTCTGGGACGACGAGCCGGAAGCGGATCCGCTCGGCGAGTTCCTCGGCTCGCTGGACAAGCTCGCAACCTTGCCTGCCGAAACGTTCGTGCTTCCCTCGCACGGCTTGCCGTTCCACGGCCTTCACAAGCGCATAGCCGCGCTCAAGGCGCATCACGCCGACCGATTGACGGAAGCGCGAACCGCCTGCATGAAACCCAAGACCGCCGTCGAGATGATGCCGATCCTGTTCCCGCGAACGCTGGACCTGCATCAGCAGGGATTCGCGCTGGGGGAAACCCTCGCCCATCTCAACCATCTGGTTGCCCTGGGCGACCTGGAGCGGACTCTCGGCGACGACGGTATATATTCGTTCCAGACCACCGATGCAGGCCGAACCGGCAGCGCGCCGAACCGCTGAGGAGAAGGGAATGAGCAAGGAAGTTCTTCTTTCTATCGGGAATGGCGTCGCCTGGGTCCAACTGAACCGCCCCGATAAGCTGAACGCGATCGACGACACCCTCGCCGCGGGGCCTGCGTCGCGTCCTGTATGCGGTCGAGGTCGATCCCGAGGTCCGCGCCGTGGTGATTCACGGCTCCGGCGGGCATTTCATGGCCGGCGGCGACATCGGCGTGTTCCAGGAGCGGATCGACGACATTCACCGCACGGTCGTCGACATCACCCACGACTTCCATGGCGCCATCGTTTCGATGCGCCGCATGCCGAAGCCGATCATCGCCAGCGTCGAAGGTGCCGCCGCCGGGGCCGGCTTCAGCCTCGCCATGGCCTGCGACATGGTGATCGCCGGAGCGAGTTCGTTCTACACCCTCGCCTATACGCGGATCGGCGCCAGTCCCGACGGTTCCGGCACCTATTTCCTTCCGCGCATCGTCGGTATGAAGAAGGCGATGGAGCTCACCTATCTGGCCGACCGTTTCAACGCGGAAGAGGCCAAACGCCTGGGCCTCATCAACTTCGTCGTCCCCGACGACGCGCTTCAGGCCGAAACGGAAAAACTGGCGGCACGGTTGGCCTCGGGACCGACCCTCGCTTATGCGAAGGCCAAGGAACTGCTGAACGCCTCACTGGGCAATTCCCTGGAAACCCAGCTCGAAGCCGAGGCGCAAGGCATCGCCGCCTGCTCCCTTACCGAAGACTTCCGGAACGGCACCGCAGCTTTTCTCGCTAAGCAGAAGCCGACTTTCGAAGGCCGCTGAGGCCACCCCTTTCCCGACTGGGCATTCGCGGTCACCGCGGGGCACTGCAAGGACTGCTTGCGGCGCCCCTAAACGCCCTCACCTGACCTTCTTCCATTTGCACCCTGCCTTGAGACAAGGCCGGACTGACCACATTTATACTTCGATCGTTTTTTAGTTAACGCAAAGTAAATGAGAATATTTACTTCTCATTAACTATATACAACCCCGCGAATAAATGTATTCGACGTGACGTTCATCACAGAACGCCGCGCTTGCGACGACTATCTTCTCCCACAGTTAGGCATGTGCAGATTTCGGAACGCCGCAAGGCCCCGGTGAAGGAGGAGAAGCATCATGGCCGACTATCGCAAGATCGACGCGGACTTCACGTTTGAGGACGACTTCGCCAACCGGCTGCTGGACACGGACGCTTTCGAGAGCGACGCGATGGACGACGTTCTGGCCCTCGCGGTTCACCGCAGCAGCCGCCACGCAGGCGGGCAGCACTATGAAGACTTCGACTTCTGATCGACCGGCTCGGGATCCGGAGGATACGCAGATGGCAATGAGCATGACTTTCGACAGCGACATGAGGCAGCAGGCCCTGGCCAAGAGCCTGATCGATACCGTCGGCTACACCGATGCCGCCGCCTTCTGCCGCAGCAGCTACTGGGATGGTGTCCTGTCCTGGGTTCTCGCCCTTCAGGCCGAGGACCGGGCGAGCGCCGAAGGCTGAGCCCTTGCCCGGCGGTGCCGCAACGCATCTGACGGCACCGCTTTTCGGATCGGCCCGGTCCGGAACCGTTATCGCCACTGGGCGAAGATCGCCTCTCGCTCCGCACGCGATCCGGCAAGACGTTTCCTGACCGAGGCCAGACAGGCCGACGACGCTTCCTCGGGCGTTCCGGCCGCAAAAGGCGGAGCCGGCGCGTACTCCAGGGCAAGCTGGATCATTTCGGCCTCGTCCTGCCCCAGCAACCGGCCGATGACGGTCAATCCAAAGTCGATGCCGGAGGTAACACCGCCGGCGGTGATCAGATTTCCGTCCTCCACCACACGTTCCCTGACCGGCGTAGCGCCCAGGCGATCGAGAAAGTCGTGCGCGTTCCAGTGAGTCGTCGCGCGCTTTCCCTTGAGCAGTCCCGCGGCGCCAAGCACCAGCGATCCCGTGCAGACCGAGGTTACGAAGCGCGCGTTTGCCGCCTGTCGGCGCACGAATTCGAGAACGGTCTCATCGCGTAGCAGCGCATCGACCCCGCCCCCGCCCGGTACGCAGAGAACGTCGAGCGCCGGACAGTCCGCGAAGGACGCCGTCGGCATTAGGCTCAAGCCGGTCGACGACATGACCGGCTCTTTTTCCTTCCAGACAAGCCGCACATCCGTGTCCGGAGCGGAAGCGAAGACCTCGTACGGGCCGGTCAGGTCGAGCTGCTGTACGCCAGGAAAGACAATCAGGCCAAAGCGTAAGGGCATGGTGGCGTCTCCTTGTTGACTTACCGCAGAGTAGCGGGCCAAGCTTTGGCGGAATTGCCATTTACCCCTCGTTTTACGCCAAAATGCCCCGTCACATCGAAATCCTGACCTATCCCGGCAGCCAACTCCTCGATATCGCCGGCCCCTTGCAGGTGTTTTCATCGGCCAATGATCTGGCGCGGCTGTCAGGAAAGACACGGCCTTACGATGCGGTCGTGGTGGGTGAGACCGACCAGGTCACCACGTCTTCCGGCCTGGCGTTGTCCGCGTCACCGCTTCCGGATGCCGGATCGTCCCTGGACACGCTGATCGTTCCCGGCGGATGGGGCGTCAATACCGCCTGCGAGAACCAGCCGCTCGTAGACTGGATTCGCCGACGCGCGAAAGCGGCACGGCGCACTGTATCCGTCTGCAGCGGCGCCTTTCTGCTCGCCTCGGCCGGCCTTCTGGAGGGCAAACGCGCGGTCACCCACTGGGGCCGATGTCAGGAGTTCGCCGACCGCTTTCCCGACATCCGGCTGGAGCCGGACCCCATATTCCTCCGCGACGGCGATATCTGGACGTCAGCCGGCGTCACGGCCGGAATCGATCTCAGCCTGGCATTGGTCGAAGCCGATATCGACCGCCAGAGCGCACTGGCGGTGGCGCGAGAGCTGGTCGTGTTCCTGAAGCGCCCCGGTGGGCAGTCGCAGTTCAGCAGCGCGCTGACCCTTCACGACCTAGGCGGACGCTTCGACGACCTGCATAGCTGGATGATGCAGAACCTGCATCGGTCGCTGTCCCTCGCCGATCTCGCCGAACAGGCGCGGATGAGCCTGCGCAGCTTTTCGCGGCGCTATCGCCAGGCTACGGGAGTCACGCCGGCACGGGCCCTGGAAGAGTTGCGCCTGGAGAATGCCCGCCGTCTGCTCGAACAGGGGCTGCCGATAACCCGTGTCGCGGCCCGCAGCGGCTTCCAGACAGAGGAAACGATGAGACGCGCTTTCATGCGCCACTTCGGAACCAATCCTCAGGCCTATCGAGAAAGGTTCAGCGTCTGACACACGCGCCGACCTGTCCAAGCGACTTCCGATGAACCATGATTCTCGTATGGTCAGCCGGGGGCGACAGCACCTGCTTCTTAAAATTGTTCTCAGGACGATGACGGAAGAAGATGGTAATCTTGAGCAATCTGTTTCCGGGGAGAAGCGCGGCCGCGGTTTGCCCGCGAGCGGTACGTATTCGGCGGAATCACCTCGGGTCGAGCTTGCCAGGTGGCTGAAAAGGGAATTCAACAGCGCCAGAGTACGGCGCGAGAGTACGTCAGAGAACTCGACAAGGCCCTCCACGAGCTGTGGAACCTCGGTCGCAACCTGATTCTGGGGTGGGCGCCGCGCGAACGCGGTCTCGACGTGCTGGTTATCCCCCACCATCGCCTTACCGAGCTGCAATGGTTCGACCGTGACATCCTCGGCCGCAGCCTTCGCCTCAACCACGAGACTCTCGACCGCGCGGCAGCCTTTTTCCGTACCGGCGTGGTCCAGCTGCCTCTGTCCTTCACGCCGGGCAAGGAGAGTATCGGAGCCGCGGCGATCGATCGTATCGCACGGCGCTACAGCGTCACCCACGCCCACCATCGCGCCGGCATTCTGATCGATATCGTCGGCTTCTCGCTCTATTCGCCGCTGGAGCAGGTCGCCGTCCTCAACAATCTCGCCTACTCGATCAACGTCGCCCACCACCGCGCGCTGGCCAACGACGTCAAGATCGATCTGAGCCGTACGACCACGGGCGACGGCTTCTATGTCTGGAACCGGGACGATGGCCTGACCGCCGACGTCAACCTGTTCTACGTCCTGATGCTGATCCTCGCGGACAATGCGATCGCGCAGGCGAAGGCGGCCATTACGGCCAAGAAGCGG
Source organism: Rhodospirillaceae bacterium (assembly GCA_002721365.1). Taxonomy (GTDB): domain Bacteria; phylum Pseudomonadota; class Alphaproteobacteria. Next base: position 89,651 of record PBKC01000011.1, read on the forward strand.
AAGGTCCGGTCCACCCAGCCGGTGCTCAGGACGGCGTTCCACCTCGGCAGCCACTATGAGTACTTCCTGACCGATGCCCTGAACCCCAGCCTCAACAGCTTTATCGTCGGCGATCTGACGATCGAGCTGGCCCGCATGGTCGCCAAGGCGCTCCCCAATCAGATCCTGATCGGCAATTTCACCCGGCCCACTTCGGAGTCGGCCGCCGGCACCAGTACGGCGCTGGACGTATCGACGCCGCTATTCGTCGCTCAGGCGCAGAAAAAGCTGGAAACCTTCGAGAACGTTGTTCTCTCAGGAGAAAAGATCACCGCCATCAACGCCTATCTGACGGGCGACCGGATCGCCGACGGCTACTTCAACATCAAGCGCTACGTGGTCCACGACAAGCACGGACTAACCCGGGACGTGTTCAACGCCAAGGTCAACATCCACCGCGGCGACGCGAAGCCCATCTTCCTCGGCCTGCAGGAAGCCGCCCTTTCCGCGTTCGATGCGGAAGGGAAGGAATACGTTCCGGAAAACCGTGAACAACGCATGCAGACCACCCGCTACGGCACGGTCATCAGTGAACCCGTCGCCCGAAGCAAATGACGTGCACGCCCTGCATCCGATGCCAGTCTAGTAACGGTCAGGCCGTTTCGACCCGAGACGGCTTAGACGTGGCCTAGCAGCACCAGGATCAGTAGAACCACCACGATCAGGCCCAGCCCGCCGGCCGGGTAATACCCCCACCCGCGGCTGTACGGCCAGCTCGGCAACGCCCCCAACAATATCAGAATAAGAATAATCAGGACGATCGTGCCGACGGACATCGCTGTTTCCTCTCTTCGGACCGCCAGAGCCGACGGCTAATCTTGCCGTCGGCATGCATTTTCTTTTGATGAGAGCCTGGTCAGGATTCCATCACTGCTTGTCCAGCCATGCGTCGATCTCTCTCTCGGCCTCGTCTTTGGCGATACCGTAACGCTCCTGCAGACGGCCGGCGAGGCGCGTGCGGTTACCTTCGACGACGTCGAGGTCATCGTCGGTAAGCTTGCCCCACTGAGCTTGAACATTACCCTGGAACTGCTTCCAGTTACCTTCGATACGATCCCAGTTCATCAGAGGTCTCCTTTTCGTGTTCGTGCTGCTGGTTTCAGCACGTCACAAACATGCAGGAGACCGACTCGGTTCCAGACCCGGCGACACGCGCGCCGAGGACACGGGATCAGTAGTAGTAGGCGAACTCGACCAGCAGGTGATCGTCGCGCCGGACGCTGTCCAGGATGTCGGCGGACGGGATTCCGGCGAAGGCCCGAAGCTCGAGGCTGAGCTTGTAGCTCGCGCCGATACGGCGGGAGGCCTCCAACGAGATCAGCCGGCCACTGTCGTTCAGATCCTGAATGATGCCAGCCAGAATCTCCGTGCTCTGGATGTCGTTGAAGGCGATCCGGGTACCGACGAACACATCGTTGTCGAAGGCCCGCGTGGCTCGGCTGCCGCGCGTATCGTAGGACCATTCGCCGAGGATGCCGACATCAACGTCGCTCTCCCCGACACCGAAGAAGGTGTACTCGAAGCCGCCGACCCAGGCGCCGTAGTTTTCCTCCTCACCCCGAATATTGCGCTGCCCCTGGCGAAAAAGGGCTTCGAGCTTCCATAGCCAAGCACCGGTCGTGTACTGCACATCGATGCCGGTCTGGTTGATGAGGTCGTAACGCGGCACCAGCACGACCGTTCCACCGGCATTGAAGGTGGGAACGAAAGCCGGCTCCCGGGATGTCCCGTAGAAGTGATAGATGCCGTAGTCCCAGGCGCCGCGACTGTCGCTGTAGCGAACGGCGACATCGGGATGCCAGTGGCGCGCCCCGCTGTCGTAAATCGCGGTATCGGAATCGACCACGAAACCGGTCCTCAGCCGACCACGCCGGCCAGGGAAGGTCCGCTCACGAAAATAGGGCAGGTAGAAGACGTTGAGCGTGCCCCAGTCCCGAAGCAGCGTCACGTTGACCATCGGCTGACCGAGCTTGTCCTCCTCGTCGACGTTCTCGATCAGGTCGGTCTGATTGACGATGTCAACCAGATGCTGGGATTCGGCGACGCCCCAGAACACCCGGCCGACGCCGACTGCGAGATCGAAGTCCTCCTGCACGCGGCGATAGAGCGCTTCGCGAATATCCGCATGGGTCCGTTCGCCGTCGGCGGAATCGATCCGCAGGAACGGCGACACGGCAAGCGAGGACCGGTCCTCCCACTCCGCGTAGTATTCCGGCTCGGCGACGATCGAGATATCGTGCCGGCGCTGCTCGGAAAACTGCGGATCATTGGGGAACAGACGGGCTTCGGTGGCGACGTAGCCGGAGACTTCCTCGTAGTCCGGATCGGCCCAAGCCGGCGCTGAGGCTACCGCCATCACCGCCATAGCGAATAGCGATGCGACGCCTGCGACACCCCGGCGACAGCCCTTCTCCGCGTCGCTCCCGCGAAGGCGGGAATCCGGGGTCGCCGTCGAAGACGATGCCGGTTCTTCGTCCGTCCCCTGGATGCCCGCCTTCGCGGGCATGACGAGGGAGATGCGATGCCCTCCCCTGTCGCCGGAGCGGGCGCGGACCCGGAAAGCTGCCAGATCCATCAGCGGATGCGCTTCAGCACGCTTTCATCGAAATCGCGATCTTCGAGCCCGGTGCCGAACTCATAGTTCTCGAAGATCAGCTCGGTGCTCTTGCCGGTCTGATGGTTGACCATCTCCAGGCGATGGGCCCGCCAATAATCGTCGAGGTACACCCGGTAATCGCTGAGCGTGAGCGTCTTCAACAGTGAATCCTTACGATCGTAGAAATCGATCTTGTGGACTCGGTACTCGTCCTGGTCCATCCACACGGCCTGCCGCGAATAGCCGGAATTCTCATCGACCGGAAATCGCTCCAGCACCCAACACGAGGCCCCCGAATCGCCGGGGCAGGCTTCCTCGGACACGTAGTTGTACGTGTACTTCTCGACCTCCTGACTCGACAGGTCCTCGAAGGCGAACTCGCTGCCGACGAACGAACCCGACTTGTTGGCCGAACTGATCCGTTTCACGCGCTTCAACGCCGGCAGATAGAGCCACTGGTCATCGGGACCGGTCTTGTGGGTATGGGTCAACACGGCCGTGCCCTTGATGTCGGCCGGCCGGTCGAAGATCGAAATCGACTTGTCGCCGTCGCCATCGACCTCCAGGTTCTGGCCGCGGAAATAGCGGACGCTTTCATCGCCCTGGCGATTGCGGAGCGTCATGATCATTTCGCTGGTGGAATCGCCCCAGCCTTCATCAGCCTTGTCCGCCTCGACCGCGAGCCTCAGGCCTTTCTCCGCGTCCGTCTCGGCATAGGCCGCCGTCGACAGCAGGAGAACGCCCGTCAGGGCGGCGAAGATCGTCTTCCGTGTCATGAGCTCGTCCCGTTGGTTGAAAACTGTCGAAGGATGTCGGACCGCCGTTCTTACGCCTTGGCCATGTCTTCGACATCACTGCCGGCCGGTTTGGCGAGGCGGATCACCCGCCCCTCCAGCACCATCAGCAGTGGCGGCAGCAGCAGGAAGTCGGCGAGCAGGGCAAAGGCGATGGTGATGGCGCTCAACAGCCCCATGTCGCCATTGACCTTGAAGCCCGAGAACGACAGCACGCCGAAACCGACCACCAGCACCAACGAAGTCAGGACCAGGGCCATGCCGACGGTCCCGAAGGCGTAACGGGTCGCCGAATAGGGGTCCAGGGCGTGCTCGCGCCGTGCCCGTAGATACTTGCTGAGGAAATGAACAGTGTCGTCGACGATGATGCCCAGCGTCATCGCCACCACCACGGCGATCGCCAAGCCCACCTCGCCGACCAGATAACCCCACAGCCCGAAGGCCATCGCCGCCGGGAACAGGTTGGGCACCAGGCTGAGAAGGCCGATCCGGAAACTGCGGAGGGCCCCCATCAGGATTGCCGAGATGACGACGAGGGCGAGCAGGCTGCCGCCCAGCATCGAGTTGATGTTGCGTTCCGAGATGAACGCGAAGATCAGCGACAGGCCGGTGCCGTGGACCTTCAGACTCGCATTCTCATTCAGCCATGCTTCGGCCTCGGCATTGAGCTGCCGCAGATAGCTGGTGGATGCCGGATGGACCATCACGGTGACCCGCGATGCCGATTTGGACACGTCGATGCGATTGTTCAGATCGAGCCCGAAGGGCAGCGACAACTCGTAAAGCAGCAGATATTGCGCGGCGAGGTCGCGGCTTTCCGGGATGCGGTAATATTCCGGATCGTCGCCGTGCATGTTCATGTTGAGCCGCTTGATGGTCGTGCTCAACGTCATGACGTTGACGACGTTGTCCCTCGCGCGCAGCCATTCGGTGAATTCGTCCAGAGTCTTCAGGTATTCGGGATTGCTGATCCCACCTTCCTCGCCGGCCGGCACCGAGAACTCCAGCGTGTTCATCGCCGTCAGGTTCTCGGTGACGAAATCGGTGTCGGTGCGGAACTTGAAGCGCTCGTCGAAGTACTTGATGAAGTCGTCATCGAGATAGATCCGGGGAATGCCCGCCACCAGCACCACGGTCACCGCCGCCATCACCCAAAGGAGCGGTACCCGGCGCCGGATGACGAAGTTCCCGAAACCTTCCATCGCCGTCGCCCTGCGTCCGGCACGCGCACGGACACGAAGCGGCAGCACCGCCATCAGAGCCGGCAGGAAGGTCATCGAGAACACCATCGCGGCGATCATGCCGGTGGCAACGATGTTACCGAGCAGGCGGAACGGCGGCGCATCGCTGAAGTTCATGGTCAGGAAGCCGATCGCCGTGGTGACGGAGGTGATGAAGATCGGCGTCATGTTGACGCGAAGGGACTCGACGATCGCCGCCCGCTTTTCGGTTCCCTTGCGCATCTCCTGCAGCATGGTCACCAGCACATGCACGCAGTTGGCGATCGAAAGCGTCAGGATGATCATCGGCGCGCCCATGGTTCCGGCGTTCATCACCACGCCTGCCCAACCCGACAAGCCAAGGGCGGCAATCACCGACATCAGGACCACCGCCAGGATAGCCAGCACCGACAGGATAGAGCGCAGGGCAACGATCAGGATCAGCACCATCAGCCCGATCATGATCGGGAACAGATTCTGGATGTCCTGCTCCGGCGCTTCCGAATAGGCCATGTTCACCATGATCCCGCCGGTCAGGTAGACCGCGATGTCGGGATGCTCGGCCTCGAAGTCGGCCGCCATCGTGCGCGCAAAGGCGGCGATCTCGTCGACTTCGTGGATGCTCTCACCCGGCAGATAGATCTGGACGTTGACGCCGGTCACGTCGCTCCGGTCGGTGATCAGCCAGTTGCGCAGTTCGGGCTGCTCCAGGGCGACTTCGCGGGCGCGCGCGAGATCCTCGTCGGTCATGGACTCGGGATCTTCGACGAGATCGCTGACGATAAGCGAGTCCTCGTCCGCCCGGCTGTGCTGGAAGTTGGTGATCGAATCGACGCGGCTCGAATAGGGAATCTGCCAGGCCTGCTGGGTCAGCTCCTTGATCGCCGCCAAGGTCTCGCGCGTGAACACCTTGCCGTCCTTGGGCGCCAGGGCGAACATCACGTTGTCGTCCTTGGTGTAGGTGTTCTCCAGCTCCTCGAGAGCGATGAGCTGCGGGTTGTCCTTGCTGAAGAACACCCGCGAATCCGGGTTCACGTCGAGAAACGACATTCCGTAGACCGCGAAGGCCGTGAACAGAACGCTCGCCAGAAGGATCCACCAGCGATACGCGATGAGCGCACCGCCGTACCGCCGCTTCCAGCCCTCGGGATCTGCGTCTTGCGCCATGTCGTTCCCCCTCATTTCTCCAAACGGAGACCGCTAGCGGCGGCCGCCGAGCCCCGAGACAAGCAGGGCGACCACCCGCTTCGCTTCGTCGACGAGCTCCCCCCGCTCGCACGTCCGAATGAAGTCCGGATAGTAGAATTTCATCGTTGCCGCCTGGATAGTGGATGCGGTCGTCGCGAAGTCCTCGACAGCGAAGACTCCGGCCTTCGTTCCCTCTTCCAGAATCCCGGCGATGGTGATCCCGCATCGATCCTTATGCGCGGCGATCAGGTCCAGCCGCTCGACGCAGAGCTGGTCTATCAGTTCGTCGATATGCGGGCTGCCGGCGATCAACTCGGCGATCAGGTCGATGCGAAGCAGAATCAGCGCTTCCAGCTTCGCAGCGGCATCGCCCTCGATCGCCGCGGCCATCGCCGCCATGCGGCCTTCGGTGTAGGCGAACCATTCCTCGGCGATGCTGGCGCCGATATCGCCCTTACTCGCGAAATAGCGGTAGAGATTGGCCGCCGACATGCCGCAATCGCGGGCGATCTCGGCCATCGTCGTCTTGCCGAACCCATAGCGGTCGAACCGGTGTCGTGCCGCCAGAAGGATCTGCCGGCGGACGTCTTCGATTTTCATGTCGGCATCGACGGTATCCATAGCTGTCGACGCTACGCGCAGAACAGTGAATGATCAACACATTGTTCAGCGATAGCTGTTCACGACTTGGGACGCCCGACGTCTCCACCTAGACTTTCCTTACGCCGACCCGCCAACGCGTGAGAGGAAGGAATGCCGTCCTGCCTGCTGATCATCGACCTGCAGAAAGGGTTCGTGAACGACGCAACCCACCATGTGGTCGCACCGATCGAAGCGGCGCAGGCGGACTATGACGTCGTCATCGCCACCCGTTTCCAGAACCCGCCGGGATCTCCGTTCCGGCGGCTGATCCATTGGGAACGGTTCGCCCCGCACTCCGACGAGACCGCCTTCGCCTTCGCACCGCGCGAGGATGCACGCGTCATCGACAAGCCGCGCTATACCTGCGTTGACTCAGCCCTGCGGAATTGGCTGGTCGCACGAGACATCAGCCGAGTTCACGTATGCGGGATCGATACCGATATCTGTGTGACGAAGAACGCCGTCGACCTGTTCGAAGCCGGACTTGAGCCGATCGTCCTTTCGGCCCTATGCGCGAGCCACGCCGGAAGGGACAGGCACGAAGCGGGTCTCGTGACCCTGGCCCGGTTCATCGGGCAAGATCAGATTCGATGACGGGGCGACCGGAAAGGGTTGCTGACGATGGGAAGGCGCGAGCGATGACGGACCGAAGACTCCTCAAGCTGCTGTTCTGGAACGGAAGCGCGGGCATCATCGGCGCGTTCGCTTTCGTGACGCTGCTCTTCTTCTTCGACATCGCGGGGCTGGGGCGGCTGGCGAGCGGATCGGAGTCGGCCTGGTGGGTCGCCGTCCTGCTGTATTGCGGAACCGCGGTTACGTTCGGCAGCGTGGCCATGGGCGTCGCGATCATGAAGCTGGGCGTGGAACGCGATTCTCCGGACGGTCTTTGGCTGGACGACTGACCGGCGGACTCCTGCCCTAGTCGCCACCAAGAACCAGGAAGCGGGCCGCTCCGTCGCGTTCGATGAGCAGGAGTGCGGGACGGCCGGCCGCCAGGCTGCGGCCGAGTGTTGCCGCGGCCGCCTGCGTATCCACCGCGCTCTCCTGATCGACCTCGACGATCACGTCGCCGGCGAGGATGCCGGCGGCTGCCGCCGCGCTTCCGGCCGCAACCGCGACGACGAGACTTCCTTCCGTTCCGGTCCCGACAGCGAACCGTTCCGCCAGTCGCGCCGAAATGGCCGACAAGGTCAGCCCGGCGGCAACGACCTCCGTGGCTTTCGCATCGCTCGCCCGGTATCCCGGCCGATCGAGCACACCGTCATCACGGAACGGATAGGGCTCGGCCTTGCGGTCGAAGGAAAGGCGAACCGCCTCCGCCGTACCGCCAAGACCGGCTCGGCAGGCGTCGAACAGATCGATGGGTCCGGCGCTGCAAGCCCTCGGAACGACCTTGAGCCCCGTCGCTTGGCTGCATGAGAAGGTTCCGTCCTCGCGGCTCAGGGCAACCGTCGCCGACGTCGCCTCTCCCGACGGCAGCGTACCGGTCTCCGCCTGTCCCGCCGCGATCCTGCCGCCGTCTTCGTCCTCGAGCACGAGGTCGAGAATGATCCGGTCGAGGGCCAGCGCGAACCGGTTCCGGATCGAGAGGGTGATCGCGCATGTCTCGCGATCGGACGTGGCCTCGACGGCACGCACATCGAGGGAAAGTCCGGGCACGGCGCCTTCCGGCAGGCTGCCCCAGGCGATCGTACTGCCATTGGCCGCGGCAGGAGACGGCACCGCCGCAACGGCAGCGACCAGCACGACAACAGCCTTCAGAAGGAAGCGAGAGCGGACCCGTCTCAATTTACGGCCTCGACCAAACCGCGCATAGTGAACGCATGAGCGAAGTTCTCACCTATCCGGGACCGGCGACGGGGGCGCCGGACGTCGCGGACTACCTCGAGCTCCTTGCCGTGATGAGCCAGGACTTCGCGATGTCGCTCGACATCGACGCCACGCTGAAGACCGCGCTGGGCCGGATCATGGACTACCTGGAAGCCGAAGGCGCGTCGATCTTTCTGTTGGAGAACGAGGATACCGAACTCGTCTGCCGCGTCTGCGTCGGCGAGGTCGACATCACCGGCATCCGCCTCGGCGCCGGAGACGGAATCGTCGGCCGGGCGGTCAAGGAGAACACATCCCAGATGGTGCGTGACGTCCGCCATGACCCGAATTTCGCCTCCAGCGTGGACGAGCAGTCGGGTTTCATCACGCGTTCGCTTCTCTGCGCGCCGCTCCGGGTCAAGGAACAGCCGATGGGCGCGATCGAGCTGGTCAACAAGACCACCGGCGACGGTCTGTTCAACAACACCGACCGCTATGTGTTGCAGGCACTCGCGGCCTCGGCCTCCCTCGCCATCAAGAACGCCCAGATGGCCGCCGACCTGCTGCGCCAGGAGCGGTTGCGGCGCGAGGTCGAACTGGCCAGCGAGATTCAGCGCGGCCTGCTGCCGGTCCCGCGGCCGGCACCGTTTCCCGTCGCCGGGCTCAATCTCCCGGCGCGGGAGGTATCCGGCGATTTCTATGATTTCATCGAGCTTCCCGACGGGCGGATTGCGTTCAATATCGGCGATGTTTCCGGCAAGGGAATCAATGCCGCGCTGATGATGATGGAGGTCTCCAGCCTGTTTCACTGCCTGGGCAAGACGGTGCACAACCCGAGCGAACTGCTCGCCCAGATCAATGCCGAGGTCGCGGAAACGGCGACCCGCGGCATGTTCATCACCATGGTCTGCGGGATCTACGACCCGTCGACGCGGATGGTGTCGCTGGTCAATGCCGGACATGAGCCGCCGCTGCTGCTGACGCCGGCAGGCGAAATTCAAGAGTTCCCGGCGTCGGCTCCACCGGTGGGTCTGCCGCCGTCGCTGGTGCCCGAGATAGGCTATGTCGAAGAGCACATCTCGCTCGAGAACAGCAGCCTCTATCTGTTCACCGACGGTCTGACCGACAGCCACACCGTCGACGGCCGCCCCTACGGGATCGACGAGGTCCGCAAGAGCATCGTTCACGCGGCCTCCCTTCCACTGGAGGTGCGGTTGCCGGCGATCGTCTCCGGCCTCGACCAGACCACCCCTTTGAAGGACGACGTCACCTTGCTCTGCATCGATGGCGGCGACGAATCGTCCGAACAATGAGCGAGATGCCGCAGGCGGAAAGACTTCTCGAACTGACGATCCCGGCGCGGCCGGACCGCCTGCGATTCGTGCGCCACGCGATGCGGGACGCCGCCGAGCTGTGCGGAAGCAGCGGACGTACAGCCGAAGATATCGTCATCGCGGTCAACGAAGCCTGCATGAACATTATTCAGCACGGGTATGCAGGCCGCGACGGGACCATTATTGTGACCGTCGATCGTCACGACGACCAGTTGGACATCCGCCTCACCGATTTCTGCGCCAAAGTGGATCCCGCGAAGCTGAAATCTCGAGATCTGGATGACATCCGCCCCGGAGGACTGGGCATCCACCTGATCGGGGAGACGATGGACGAAACGCGGTTCCTGACTCCGCCGCCCGGTGCCGGCAACGTGCTGCAGATGATCAAGAAGATCGTATGATCGGAAGTAAGGCAATAAATTCAATTGGTTGAAATAAATACCTTCCTTCCTGCATTAACCAAACACTGCTACGCGTGCGATGACTGCCCGGTTTCGCCTCACGCCACGGCAACAATCCGAGCGATAAGCGGCTGAAATCGTTATGATCGACTTCGGTCGGGCGCGGGGGCTCGGCCGATGTCGGTGCTTCTCCGGTGCTGAAGGGGGCATCGGCAATCACGAGAAACGAGACGATGAAGCACAACGTAGAAAATAAGGGGGACTTCGCTGTTCTGCACCTCGCGGGTGAGGTCGACATGAACAATTCGGCCGAGGCCCGCGCGGTCATGCTCGGCTGTTTGGCCGAGAACCGGCATCTCATCGTCGACATGCACGAGGTCGAGTACATCGACAGCTCGGGCATCGCAGGACTGATCGAAACCTATCAGACCGCCAAGAGCAGCGGCCTCCAGTTCCGCCTCGCCCAGATCAGCGGCGCCGTGCGCCGGGTGCTGGAGCTCGCTCACCTCGATCGGGTGTTCCCGATCCGGGACAGCATCGAGGATGCGATGGAGGATGGCGGTTAACGAACCCGCGCGGCCTCTGCTGCGCTATCCCGAAACGATCGGTCGCGCCACCGTTCGCGCCGTAGGCGAAGTCGGATACGGTGCCAGCCTGTTGGGGGAAAGCCTTTACTGGCTTTTCCTGGGGCGGTCCCGGCGCCAGCCGGTGCGTGTCGGTTCGGTTTTCGCGCAGATGATGGAGATCGGCATCCGCGCCTTGCCGATCGTGACGATTCTCGCCCTCACCATCGGCGCGATGCTGGCGATCCAGGGCATCTACACATTGCGCTCCTTCGGCGCCGAGTCGCGGGTGGTGATCGGCATCGCCTTCTCTGTCACCCGGGAGTTCGCGCCACTGATCGTCGGAATCCTGGTGGCCGGACGCTCGGGCTCCGCCCTCTCGGCCCGCCTGGGCACGATGGTCATCAGCCAGGAGGTCGACGCCCTGAGCGTCATGGGCATCAACCCGGTGCGCTTCCTGGTCGTTCCGTCCTTCGTGGCGATGGTGGTGATGGTCCCCGCCCTCACCCTCTACGCCGATCTGGTGGCGCTGTTCGGCGGCGGCCTCTATACGGCTGCCGAGCTGGGCCTGAGCCTCGCCGCCTACACCGACCAGACCCTCGCCGTCCTGGGCGTCAACGACCTGATGCACGGCCTCGGCAAGAGCCTCGTGTTCGCGGTGCTGATCACCATCATCGGCGTCGTCAATGGATTCTGGGTCGCGCCGGGCGCGGACGGCGTCGGCCGGGCGACCACGCGCTCGGTGGTCCTGTCGATCGCGGCGATCATCGTCACAGACATGCTGTTCGCCTTCGTCGTCACCAAATGACCGAGGCCGCGACCGTTCCACCGGCCATCGAGGTCGAGAACCTGTTCGCCGGCTACGGCGACAGGATGATCCTCAAGGGCCTGAACCTCATCGTCCGCCAGGGCGAGGTGATGGTCATCATGGGCGGCAGCGGGTCGGGCAAGAGCACCCTCCTCCGCCACCTCATCGGCCTCGCGCGGCCGAAAAGCGGCGCGATCCGCCTTCTGGGCCACGACATCACCACGATGACCGAGGCGGAACTGTTCGACGTCCGCAAGCGCATCGGCGTCGCCTTCCAGGGCGGAGCGCTGTTCAATTCGATGTCGGTTGGCGACAACGTGATGCTGCCGCTCCGCGAGCTGACCGACCTCGACGAGCGGACGATGCGGATCATGGCCCGCCTGAAGCTCGAGGTCGTCAATCTGGCCGGCTTCGACCGGCTGATGCCGGGCGAACTGTCGGGCGGCATGATCAAACGGGCGGCGCTGGCGCGCGCGATCGTCATGGACCCGCGCCTTCTGTTCTGCGACGAACCGTCGGCCGGACTCGACCCGATCGTCGCCTCCGCGCTCGACGATTTGATCCTGAAACTGCGCGACGCTCTCCGCATGACCATCGTCGTGGTTACCCACGAACTCGACAGCGCCTTCAAGATCGCCGACCGTATCGCTTTGCTCGACAAAGGCGACATGGTCTTCGTCGGCCCGCCCGATGAGTTGCGCGCGAAGGACGATGTGCGGATACAGAACTTCCTCAATCGACGAGCCGAAGAGGTGACGATCGATGCCGACGAATACCTTGCCCGTCTCACGTCGGAGGGCTGAGCGCTCGTCATGAATCAGGGCCGCTTGAATTACGTCATCGTCGGCAGCTTCGTCATCGTGATGCTGGTGGCTCTGGTCGTCGTTCTGGCGATGCTGACCGGCCGCACAGGCTCGACCGAAGCGTACTACACCCATTATGAGGAGGTCTCAGGCGTCAAATACGGAACGCCGGTGCTGTTCGCGGGCTATCCCGTCGGGCAGGTTGAGGACGTCGAACCCGAATATGAGGGCGGCAATCTGCGTTTCCGCGTCACCCTGGGCGTGACCGAAGGCTGGCCGATCCCGGCAGACAGCATCGCCGAGGTCAAAGCCTCGGGTCTGCTCGGCGTCATCACCATCGACATCCGCGAAGGCCATTCCGAGGCGACGCTTGAGCCGGGAGACACACTGGACGGCCGTCCCGCACCCAATCTTTTCGCGTCGGTGGCAAGCATCGCCGGCGTTGCGGGCGAACTCGCTGAACGGGACCTGCGGCCTCTACTCGGCAATCTCAATACGCTGATCGTATCCCTGAATCGGATCACCGACGACAACGCCCCGGTCATTCTCGGCGATCTGCAAGCGGTCTCCGGCCGCATCAACGACGCCAGCGAGACGGTTATCGACGACCTGACAGCGGTCAGCGGGTCCCTGCGCGCCAACATGAACCGCCTGTCGTCGCTCCTGAGCGACCAGAACCTCCAGCACGTCAATCAGGTTCTGGCTGGCGTGGACAGTGCCGCGGCCAACTTCTCAGACCTGTCCAGCGACCTTCGCGGGACCGGCGCCGAGTTGAATCGACTGCTGTCGAACCTCAACGCCGTCGTCGCCGACAACAAGCTCGACGTCGACCGCACCGTCATGGACCTGCGCTTCTCAATGCACGCCATTGCGGAGCGGATCGAGTCCGTGGCGGCCAACCTGGAGGGCACCAGCCGCAACATGTACGAATTCACGCGCCAGATCCGCCAGAATCCGGCGTCGATCCTGGGCAGCGCCCGCATCCCCGACACCGACCGCTGATCCGGGAAGAGCCCATGTTCCGATTCGCCGTCAAACGCCTGGTCCCATTGCTGGCCGGACTGACCGTTCTCTCCGCCTGCTCGAGCCCGGAGATTCCGGCGGACAGCTTCTTCCGCCTGGATGCCGGGCGTTCCCAGACCGTCCTTCAAGCCCCCAAGCTGTCGGGGACTCTCACGGTCAATCGATTCGCCGCCGAAGGCCCGGTCGGCGACCGTCCGATCCTGTTCGCCGAACAGGCAACGCCCTTCCAGCTTCAGCAGTATCACTACAGCTACTGGTCGGAACCGCCGGGCGTGATGCTGGCCGATGCCCTGACCGACTTCCTGCGCAGCGCCAACGCGGCCGAAACCGTCGTTTTCGCTGAGCTGCGGCTACCCGCGACGTTCTACGTCAACGGCCGCATCTTACGTTTCGAGCGGCTGTTGGGCGACGGCCGGCCGCAGGCGATCGTCTCGCTGGAACTGTCGCTGGAGCGCGCATCCGATGGCCGTACGCTGATGCTTCAGACCTACAGCGCCCATGAAACCGCTGCCGGCGACGCGATGACGGACACCGTGCTCGCCTTTCGCCGCGCCCTCAATTCGGCTTACGGCCGCTTCCTTCAAGACCTCTCCGCCCTGTAGCGGCCGGCGGCTTGACGCTCGCCGGTCGCTTCCATATTTTCCTGCCACGTTTGCGCGCCCGCTCAATTCCGGTCGCTTCCAGGGTGCGCGGCCGAGGGATTGCATAAAATTGACGTTTGACAAGGATACGGCCCCTGCCCAGGGCGAGGCCAGACGCGCGACTGCCGCGCTGGTACTCGCTGACGGCACTGTTTTCCGGGGTCATGGCATCGGCGCGGCCGGAACGGCGGTCGGCGAAGTGTGTTTCAACACGTCGATGACGGGCTACCAGGAAATCCTGACCGACCCTTCCTACGAGGGTCAGCTCATTACCTTCACCTTTCCCCACATCGGCAATGTCGGCACCAACGACGAGGATATCGAGTCGACGACGCCGGCCGCACGCGGTCTGATTCTCCGGGCCGAGGTGACCGAGCCGTCGAACTGGCGGAACGCCCGCCACCTCGACCGCTGGCTCAAGATCCGAAACCTCGTCGGCGTCTCGGGGATCGACTGCCGGTACCTCACCCGCCGCATCCGCGATGGTGGCGCGCCGAACGGCGCCTTGTGCCACAGCCCCGACGGACAGTTCGACTTCGAGGATCTGCGCCGGCAGGCGGCGGAATGGCCGGGTCTGGAGGGCATGGATCTCGCGAAGAACGTGAGCTGCACCCAGACCTATCAGTGGACCGAGACGCTGTGGCATCTCGGCGAGGGTTACGGCCAGCTCGCCGAGCCGCGCCACCACGTCGTCGCCATGGATTTCGGCGCCAAGCGCAACATCCTCCGCTCGCTCGCCAGCACCGGCTGCAAGGTGACGGTCGTTCCGGCGACTGCCTCGGTGGAGGACATCATGCGCCATCAGCCGGATGGCATATTTCTGTCGAACGGACCCGGCGATCCGGCAGCGACCGGCGCCTACGCCGTCCCGACGATTCGGGGCCTGGTCGAGTCCGGCAAGCCGCTGTTCGGGATCTGTCTCGGGCACCAGCTTCTGTCGCTCGCGCTCGGCGCCCGCACGGAGAAAATGCACCAGGGCCATCGCGGCGCCAATCATCCGGTCAAGGATCTGGAGACCGGCAAGGTCGAGATCACCAGCCAGAATCACGGCTTCGTGGTCCTGCCCGACAGCCTGCCGACCGGGGTCACCGCGACCCATGTGTCGCTGTTCGACAACAGCCTCGAAGGCCTCAAGGTCGAGGGCAAGCCGATCTTCTCGGTCCAGTATCATCCCGAGGCCTCGCCCGGCCCCCAGGACAGCGCCTACCTGTTCGAGCGCTTCGTCGCGCTGATGGACGGCAAGGCCTGATCGCCAACACCCGCGGAAAGGACGTCTAAGACCCTCCATGCCCAAGCGTACCGATATCAAGTCGATCCTCGTCATCGGCGCCGGGCCGATCATCATCGGCCAGGCCTGTGAGTTCGACTACTCCGGTACGCAGGCGTGCAAGGCGCTGAAGGCCGAGGGCTACCGGGTCATCCTGATCAACTCGAACCCGGCGACGATCATGACCGACCCGGAGACCGCCGATGCAACCTACATCGAGCCGATAACCCCGGAGACCGTCGCCAAGATCATCGAACGCGAACGCCCGGATGCCATCCTGCCGACGATGGGCGGCCAGACGGCGCTGAACGTCGCCATGAACGTCGCCGACGACGGTACGCTTGAGAAATACGGGGTCGAGATGATCGGCGCCGACCGCAACGCCATCGCCCGCGCAGAGGATCGGCTGCTGTTCAAGGAGACGATGGCCGAGATGGGGCTGGAAACCCCGGCCAGCGCGATCGCCCACAGCCTGGAGGAAGCCCGCGAGGCGCTGAAGACGATCGGCCTGCCGGCGATCATCCGCCCCTCCTATACCCTGGGCGGCACCGGCGGCGGCATCGCCTACAACCGCGAGGAATACGAACAGATCGTCTCGGGCGGTATCGACGCCTCGCCGGTCAATGAAGTGCTGATCGAGGAATCGGTCACCGGCTGGAAGGAATACGAGATGGAGGTGGTCCGCGACAGGGCGGACAACTGCATCATCATCTGCTCGATTGAGAACATCGATCCGATGGGCGTGCATACCGGCGACAGCGTCACCGTGGCGCCGGCGCTGACGCTCACCGACAAGGAATATCAGATCATGCGCAACGCCTCGATCGCCATCCTCAGGGCGATCGGGGTCGAAACCGGCGGATCGAACGTCCAGTTCGCGGTGAATCCCGAGAACGGCCGCATGGTCGTGATCGAGATGAACCCGCGGGTGTCGCGGTCCTCGGCGCTCGCTTCCAAGGCCACCGGCTTCCCGATCGCCAAGGTGGCGGCACGGCTAGCCGTGGGCTACACGCTGGACGAAATCATCAACGACATCACGGGCGTGACTCCCGCGTCGTTCGAGCCGACGATCGACTATGTCGTCACCAAGATGCCGCGCTTCACCTTCGAGAAGTTCCCGGGCACCGAACCCTTGCTGACGACGTCGATGAAGTCCGTCGGCGAAGCGATGTCGATGGGCCGCAGCTTCGCGGAATCGCTGCAGAAGGCCTTCAGGTCCATGGAGACCGGCTTCACGGGCCTCAACGAGGTGACGATCCCCGGCTACAACGGCGACGACAAGGACGTGGTCCGCGCGGCGCTGGCTCGCCCGACCCCCGATCGCCTGCTGGTGATCGCCCAGGCATTCCGAGAAGGACTGACGCTCGAAGAGATCCAGGCGTCTTGCCAGTACGATCGCTGGTTCCTGGAGCAGATCGAGAGGATCGTCTCGGTCGAGGAGCGCATCCGCCGACAGGGGCTGCCCGACGATTCGGTGGGCATGCTGGCGCTGAAGAAGATGGGCTTCTCCGACGCCCGTCTGGCCGAACTGGCCAACACCGAGGAAATGTCCGTCGCCGCGCTCCGTCATAACCTGGGCGTTCGCCCCGTCTACAAGCGGGTCGACACCTGCGCCGCCGAGTTCGAGGCGCGCACGCCCTACATGTACTCCTGCTACGAGGGCGACGGCAGCCAGCCCGCGGACTGTGAGTCGCAGCCGAGCGACCGCAAGAAGATCATGATCCTGGGCGGCGGACCGAATCGCATCGGTCAGGGTATCGAATTCGACTATTGCTGCGTCCACGCGGCCTATGCACTGCGCGACGCCGGGTACGAGACCATCATGGTCAACTGCAACCCGGAAACCGTATCGACCGACTACGACACCTCGGACCGGCTCTATTTCGAGCCGCTGACCGCCGAGGACGTGATCGAGATCGTCCGCACCGAGACCGCCCAGGGTACGCTGCACGGCGTGATCGTTCAGTTCGGCGGCCAGACGCCGCTGAAACTCGCCCGCCCGCTCGAAGCCGCGGGCGTGCCGATCATCGGCACCACGCCCGACGCCATCGACCTCGCCGAGGATCGCGAACGCTTCCAGGGCCTCCTGCACAGGCTCGGCCTCAAACAGCCGGCGAACGGCATTTGCCACAACATCGAGGAAGCGACGGCGATCGCCGAGGAGATCGGCTATCCGGTCGTGGTGCGGCCCTCTTACGTGCTCGGCGGCCGCGCCATGGAGATCGTCCGCGACCGCGACGGACTCGTCCAATATGTCGGCATGGCGGTGCGGCTGTTCGGTGAAAATCCGATCCTGATCGACGGTTTCCTGCAGGACGCGATCGAGGTGGACGTCGACGCCCTGTCGGATGGGCGTGACGTCTTCGTCGCCGGAATCATGGAGCATATCGAGGAGGCGGGTATCCACTCGGGGGATTCCGCCTGTTCTCTTCCCGCCTACTCCCTGAAACCGTCGGTGCTGGACGAGATCCGCCGCCAGACGATTCTGCTGGCCGAAGGCCTTGGCGTGGTCGGCCTCATGAACGTGCAGTTCGCCGTGCAGGACAGCGATATCTACATCCTGGAGGTCAATCCGCGCGCCAGCCGTACCGTGCCGTTCGTGGCCAAGGCGACCGGTGTTCCGATCGCGAAGATCGCGTCTCGGCTGATGGCCGGCGAACCGCTTGCGAGCTTCGACCTCAAGGAAAAGAAGCTCGACCATGTTGCTGTGAAAGAAGCTGTTTTCCCCTTTGCCCGCTTCCCCGGCGTCGATACCTTGCTGGGTCCGGAGATGAAGTCGACCGGCGAAGTCATGGGACTCGACGTCGATTTCGGCCGCGCCTTCGCCAAGTCGCAGATCGCAAGCGGCGCCAAGCTGCCCCAGGAAGGGACCGTCTTCATTTCGGTCCGCGATCGCGACAAGGCGGCGATGGTCACGATCGGCACGAGTCTGGTCAATCTCGGCCTGAAGCTGATCGCAACGCGCGGTACTGCGGATTACCTCGAACGCGCAGGTCTGCCCGTCAAGGTCATCAACAAAGTGCGTGAGGGACGCCCTCACCTGTTGGACGCCATCACCGACGGGGAAGTGGCGCTGATCTTCAATACCACCGAAGGCAAGCAGTCGATCGGCGAGAGCTTCAGCCTGCGGCGCGCCGCGCTCACCCATAAGGTGCCCTACTACACCACAGTGGCCGGCAGCCGCGCGGCGGTCCAGGCGATCGCCGCTATCAAGCGCGGCAGCCTTGAAGTTGCGCCACTGCAGTCCTACTCTTGATTGCCCTGAGGCGCCGGGTGACTCCGGCGCCAATCATCTTTGAATTGCGGCAGCGCAAGAAGTCGATATGTCGATGATACAGAAGATTCCGATGACCGCCCGCGGCTACGCCGATCTGGAAGCCGAACTGAAGCGTCTGAAAAGTGTCGAGCGGCCCGCCGTGATCAAGGCGTTGTCCGAGGCGCGTGAGCACGGCGACCTTTCGGAGAACGCGGAATATCATGCTGCGCGCGAGCGGCAGAGCTTCGTCGAGGGCCGGGTCATGGAGCTCGAGGACAAGCTCAGCCGTGCCGAGGTCATCGACGTCAGCAAGCTCGGTGGCGATCAGGTCAAGTTCGGCGCGACGGTCACCCTGGCGGACGAGGAAACCGACGAGGAATCGACCTATCAGATCGTCGGCCCGGACGAATCCGACGTGAACAACGGCCGTCTGTCGATCACGTCGCCGCTCGCCCGTGCCCTCATCGGCAAGCGCGTCGGCGACAGCGTCGAGGTGACGACACCAAGCGGTTCGAAGTCCTACGAAGTCATCACGGTCGTCTTCGAATAAGGAGGCCCGCCGGGACCCGGTGGAGGCCGAGGACGAAACCATGCACGGCGCACGAGACGGTGCGCCGGGCGATACCCCTGGGCAGACCTCTTCCGAAGTGGCGTCGCTACCCGCGATAGGCGACGACGGCGCCAACGACGTCTGGGTGCTCGCCGACCACCGCCCCGGAAACGTCACGCAATGCCTCGGGGTGGCCGAAGCGTTGGGCATGCCCTTTTCCGTCAAGTCGATCCGTTACAATCCGCTCGCACGTTTGCCGAATTGGGTGCTGGGGGCGACGACCCTGCATGTGGACCGCAAGCAGAGCGCCGTCCTCACGTTCCCCTGGCCACGCCTGGTCATTGCCGCCGGTCGGCGCACGGCACCGATCCTGCGGACCATCGGCCGGAAAAGCGGTGCCTTCACGGTTCAATGCATGTGGCCCGGTCCGCCCTGCGACGACATCGACCTGGTGGTCGTGCCGGAGCATGACGGAATCGCCGCCGACGAAAACATCTTTCGAACCGTGGGCACGCCGAACCGGGCATCGGCGCAGCGGCTGGAACCGGAAGCCGCGCTGTGGCGACCTCGCCTCACCCATCTGCCTCGGCCCTGGATCGCCGTGCTGGTCGGCGGCGGACGCGGCGTGGTTCCCGACCAGGCCGCGATTCTCGGTCAGCGCACGTCCGCCCTCGCCCGTCGTCTAGGCGGCAGTCTGCTCGCCACCACCAGCCCGCGGACCAGCACCGAAGCGACATCCTCCTTCCTCACCGCGATCGAGGGACCGGCCTATCGGCATATCTGGGCCCCGAAGATCGAAAATCCCTATCTCGGCTTCCTCGGACTCGCCGACATCATCGTCGTTACCGGCGATTCGACATCGATGTGCTCCGAAGCCTGCGGAACCGGGAAACCCGTCTATATCCACGCTCCGGACGCTTTCACGCTGGAAAAGCATGCCCGCCTGCACAAATCGCTCTTCGCCCGCGGCTGCGCCCGCCCCTTGAGCAGTGCCTTCGCCCATGGCGCGGAGACTTGGACGTATCAGCCGCTCAACGAGGCTGTACGGGTCGCAGCTGAGATCCGGCGTCGGCTGGATCAGAGGGCACACGCGTAAAAAAAGGGCCGGCACCTAAGTGCCGGCCCGCAGGGGATCAGTGGGGGAAACAGCTCCCGTTGACGCATAGATGCGCAGGGCGTCGCCGGAAGTGGGTTTCTTGTAGCAGCCATGAGACGGGCTCGCAATGAGAATGTGTCGCATTTTCATATTTTCTCAGCCCGCCCCCTCGAAAATTCGCCCGTGCACAGGCTTCACAGGTCCGTAATGTCTGGCGAGCGGGGCGCTGGCTGTGTAACTTTCGCAGCGCAGCGCAAAGGAGTAGCGCCATGCCGAACCGCCATCACAGCAAGGTCCTGATTCTCGGATCGGGTCCCGCCGGTTGCACCGCGGCCATCTACGCGGCCCGCGCGGGGCTGGAGCCGATGCTCGTGCGCGGGCTGCAGCCTGGCGGGCAACTCACCATCACTACCGACGTCGAAAACTATCCGGGTTTTGCGGACGTCGTGCAGGGCCCGTGGCTCATGGAGCAGATGGAAGCGCAGGCCGAGCATGTCGGCACGCGCATGGTTGCCGATACCATCGTCGCCGCCGATCTCAGCCGCCGCCCCTTTGTCTGCACAGGCGATTCCGGCGACACCTATTCCGGTGAAACCCTGGTCATCGCGACCGGCGCCCAGGCGCGTTGGCTCGGCCTCGACAGCGAGAAGCAGTTGATGGGGGCCGGCGTCTCGGCCTGCGCGACCTGTGACGGATTCTTCTATCGCGGCAAGAAGGTGGTCGTGGTGGGCGGCGGCAACACCGCCGCTGAGGAGGCTCAGTTCCTGACCAACTTCGCAAGCGAGGTGCTTCTCGTTCACCGCCGCGACAGTATGCGCGCCGAGAAGATCCTGCAGGAGCGCCTGTTCCGGAATCCCAAGGTCAGTTACGCCTGGAACTCGGTGGTCGAGGAGATCGTCGGCAGTGGCGAACCCGCGGTGGTCACCGGTGTGCGCCTAAAAAACGTGCAGACGGGGGAGATCAGCGAAGTCGATACCGACGGCGTGTTCGTCGCGATCGGCCACACACCGAACACCGAACTGTTCCGCGGCCAGATCGATATGGACCGGGAAGGGTATATCGTGACCGCCGCCGACAGCACCGCGACCAACATTACCGGTGTCTTCGCGGCCGGTGACGTCCAGGACAAGATCTATCGCCAGGCAGTCACCGCGGCGGGTACCGGCTGCATGGCCGCCCTCGAGGCCGAAAAGTTCATCGCGGCTCACGAACAGACTGCCGCGGCGGCGGAGTAAGAGACGCATGCGCTTCGTTCGCCATCACATACTGAGAAGCTGCGTCCCGGGAATTGACCATGGATTGGGATAAGCTCCGCACTTTTCACGTCGTGGCGGAGATGGGGAGCTTCACCCGCGCCGGCGAGACCCTCAACCTCAGCCAGTCCGCGGTCAGCCGCCAGATCAGAGCGCTTGAGGAAAGCCTCAACGTGCCGCTGTTCCACCGCCACGCCCGCGGCCTGATTCTGACCGAACAAGGCGAGACCCTTTACCGGACGGCGCATGAGGTCTTCGCCAAGCTGGCGATGGCCGAAGCGGTGCTGACCGAAAGCAAGGAACGCCCCCGCGGACCGCTCAAGGTCACCGCGACGGTCGGGTTCGGCTCGGTCTGGCTGACCAGCCATATCGGCGAATTCCTCGACCTCTATCCGGAGATCGAGTTGCACGTTCTGGTGGCGGACGTCGACTTGGATTTGAGCATGCGCGAGGCCGACGTCGCCATCCGGGTGACGCCCCCTCGCCAGCCCGACCTGATCCAGCGGCACCTGTTCACCGGCCACTTCAACGTCTATGCGGCGCCCTCCTACCTCAACCGTTTCGGCACGCCGCGAACGCTGGAAGACCTCGCCAACCACCGAGTCATCACTTATGGCGAGGCGATGCCCTCCCCCTTCCCCAGCATCAACTGGCTGGCAGAGGCGGTGAGCGCTGTGGTGCCCGACTTCCACCCGTCGCTGACCGTGAACAACGTCTACGGGATCATGCGTGCCGTGCAGGCCGGGATCGGAGTGGCCTCCCTGCCCGCCTTCATGCCGGACAAGCAGAGCCAAGTGGTCCGTATTCTGCATGAGGTGCAGGGACCGGAAGCCGAAGCCTTCTTCGTCTATCCGGAGGAGCTGCGCAATTCGCAGCGTATCGTCGTGTTTCGGGATTTCCTCCTGCGGAAGGTCGCGGAGACCCGATTCTAGGGAGGCACGGCGTGCCCGACAGCAGCCGTTCGACCGAAGCGACAGACGCCCTCGGCACCTTTCTGGGCGAGCGTCGCACGCCGCTGGTTCCCACAGAGGCAGCCTGTTTCCCGCCCGAAGCGGGAGTTGACCACGGCGCGTGGTACGACGAGCTTCGGAGCGCGCTTCAGGACTACAGGCGGCAAGCGGCCAAGGACCCGTTCAGCAATCCGGTGGAGATGCTGGCGCTCGACATCAGTGAGCGTCTGGATAGCGGCTCGCTGTCCTGCTCGGCCATGGAGCAGCTGATCCACCACGCGACGGTGATGGCTTACGGCGCTCGCGCCGAGCGGCTGCGGTCCTATCTCGACCAGCCTGACGCGGCTGCCGACGACGCCCATGTCGAGGCGCTGATTCGCGGCATGGCCGAACCCGGCCCGACCGACGACGAGTCGCGGGATCTGGTTCCGTTCGAAGTGTTCAAGAGCCGTATCGAGCGCGAGCTGTTCGGGATCGTCATCACGGCCCACCCGACATTCAGCCTGTCGGCCGGCCTGCTCCGCAACCTGGCGATGCTCGCCACCGCATGTGACGGTGACGGCACCCCCCTGTCACCGGAGCAGCGCGCCCGGATCTACGAGGATGCCTGTGCGGTCGAGCACCGGCCGGACGCGGCCCTGAACCTCGCCTTCGAGCACAAACTGTCGCTGGAGGTGATCGGCAACATCCGCTCGGCCCTGGGCGCTCTCTACGATCGGGCCTTCCGGGTCGCCGCCAGCCTCTATCCGGACCGTTGGCTCGAGCTCAATCCGAAGCTGCTCACCATCGCCACCTGGGTAGGCTACGACCTCGACGGTCGGTCCGACATCCCGTGGAGCGACAGTCTGTTCAAACGCCTCGGCGTCCAGGCACTTCAGATGCGGCGCTATCGGGACGCGGTCGCCGGTATCCGCGAGGACCATGCCGCAGGCGCCGACGATGTCGACCTCCGCCACACCCTCGAACTGGTGGAGTCGCGACTGTCGCTGGCGATCCGCGAGGTGGAAGAGGAAATCAACGGCCTCCAGGCTCATGCGCCCACCGGCGACGACTGGCACGAGCGGGTGCGCGCCATAGCCAAGCGGATGCATGAGGGCCGCAAGCTGAGGCTGATCGATTCGGAGCCGCTGGTGGAGCGCCTTGAGCGGGCCATCGGCCTCGCCCACGGCGAGGACGCCAAACGCCGGCTCTGCGTACTGCGGGCGGAATTGGTCAACCACGGCCTCAGTCTCGCCCATATGCATGTGCGGCTGAACGCCATGCAGCTTCACAATGCCGTTCGCAAGCTGATCGGTATCGACGGGGCGCCGGACGACCCCGCCCGGCGGCGCAGCCACCTCGCGGCGATCACCGAGCTGATCGACAAGGTCGATCCGGTGACGATCAATTTCGGCTCCATGCTCGCCGAGCAGGCCTCGGCCAAGCGGCTGTTCATGCTCGTCGCCCAGATCATCAAATACGTCGACGCGACGACGCCGGTCCGCTTCCTGATTGCCGAGTGCGAGAGCCCGTTCACCCTGCTCACCGCCCTCTACTACGCGCGCCTGTTCGGCGTGGAACGACAGGTCGACATCTCGCCGCTGTTCGAAACCATCCGAGCCTTCGAACGCGGCCCGGAAGTCATCGAAGGCGCATTGGCCAACCCGCATTATCGGGCCTATGTGCGGGCGCGCGGACGCATCTGCATCCAGACGGGCTATTCGGACGCCGGCCGCTATCTCGGCCAGACGGCGGCGGCGATGGCGATCGAGCGGCTGAAGATCCGCGTCGGCGCCCTGCTCGCCGAACAGGGCCTCGACGATATCGAGCTGGTGGTCTTCGATACTCACGGCGAATCGATGGGCCGCGGCAGCCACCCGGCGAGCTTTGCCGACCGGCTTCAGTACACCGCCTCTCCCGCCAGCCGTATCAGCATCGCCGCCAACGGCGTCGCCCTGAAGGAGGAAATGAGCTTCCAGGGCGGCGACGGCTGGATCTATTTCCTGACCGTGCCCGCAGCACGGGCCACGATCGCCCGCATCGTCGATCACGCGCTGGCTCCGGTTCCGCGTGAGACCGACCCCTATTACGCCGAAGGCGACTATGTCAGCGAGTACGCCACCGCCATCCGCCAGTTCAACGAACGGGTACTGGCCGATCCCGCCTATCCGACCCTGCTCGACTGCTTCGGCACCAACCTGTTCTATCCGTCGGGATCGCGCGCCCTGAAGCGCCAGACGGATGGTGCCGGCGGCGGCCATGTCGACCTCGTCGACCCGTCGCAGCTTCGCGCCATTCCGCACAATGCGATCCTCCAGCAGCTCGGCCTGCTCGCCAATTCGCTGGGAGGCCTGGGCCAGGCCATCCGTAACGATCCCGACAGCTTCCACGCGCTTCTGGCCGACTCGCCCCGGTTCCGTCGCCTTGTCGGTCTGGCGGCGGGGGCGATGAAAGTGAGCGATCCCGACATTCTCGCGGCCTATGCGGCCACGGTGGATCCCGGCCACTGGCTCGCGCGCGCCGCCGAGAGCGACGATTCGGTCCGTTTCGAGGAACTGCGGGGCGTCGCCACCCTGCTGGAGCATGACGGCCGCTACGCGCGGATGGAGGGGCTGCTCAGGACCTTCGTCACCGATTGGCTGGATCTCACCCGCAATCTCGCCCGCCATCCGGAATTCATGGTCGAAGACACCGACCGCCGCGACATGCTGCAGATCCTGCACGGGGTCCGCATCGCGCTCATTCAGCGCATATTCCTGCTCACCACCCACATTCCGAGCTTCCGCCCGCAGCACGGCATCAGCCACGAGCAGCTCGTCGCCCGCGTGCTGCACCTGGACATCGAGGAAACCGACCGGCTGCTCACGATGATCTTTCCGAAGACCGATCCCAACATCGATCTCGCCCTCAACGATTTCGGCGAGCCGGCGACCTACGAAAGCGAAAGCGCCCAGTCCTACGAGCAGGAACACCTCAAGGTCTTCCAACCGATCGCCAACCTGTATGCTCTGACCCGCCGCATCGGCGCGGCGATCATCCACACGGTCGGCGCGACGGGCTGATCCCTCCTTCATCCCTCCGTCTTACGCGGTCGCTTGACGGCGTCGCTTGACGGGGCGGGCGGCACGCTGGCAAGTGGCGGAACGATCTCAGCCCTTTCCGAAAAATTCCGAGGCTTTCGCATGCTCCTGTTCGTGAACTTGCGTCTTTTCGCTCCGGTGCTGGCCATAGTGGCGGTCATGGCCTGGGGCATGGCGATAAAGGCGGCGGACAACGCCGTCGTGGTACCGGGCACAAAGGTCTCCCTGGAACCGCCGACCGGCTTTTCACCCTCCTCGCAGTTTCCGGGCTTCATGGACGAAGACACGCTTGCCTCGATCATGGTGACGGAGATTCCGGCGCCCTACGCCGACATCAGCGGCTCGATGACCCCCGGCGCACTCGAACAAGGTGGCATGGCCCTGCTCGAATCCTCGCAGACCACGATTTCCGGGCGCGAGGGGCTGCTGCTCCACGTCACGCAGCGCGCCGGTGGGGTTCAGTTCGAAAAGTGGATGGCCCTGTTCGGCGACGATGTCCAGACGGTGATGGTCGTGGGGACCTATCCTCAGGAATCGGCGCCGACGCTCAGTGAGCCGATACGGTTGGCGGTGCTGTCGAGCGAATGGGACCTCACGCGCAATCCCGGACTGTTCGATGGCCTGACCTTCCGCATCGAGGAGACGGAGACCCTGAAGTTCGCCCGGCGTCTGTCGAACATGCTGCTGCTGACCCGGAACGGGCAGCAGGGCCAGGTCGCGCCCCAGGATCCTTTCGCGGTCGTCGGCGCATCGATCAGCGAGGTCGAGATCGCCGACCTCGCGGCGTTCTCGCGCCAACGGCTGGAATCGACCGCGCAGCTCGAAAACGTGTCCGAGGTCGAAGGCCACCAGGTCACCGTCGATGGCATGGAGGCTTACGAACTGGTCGCCAACGCAGTCGAGGGGCGGTCACACACGCCGCTTCGCGTGTACCAGCTCGTGGCCCTCCATGATCGGAACTATTTCCTCGTGCAGGGATTCGTCGGTGCCGACCAGGGTGACAGCTTTCTAACCGAGTTCAGACAGCTCGGCGAAAGCCTGACGCATGCCGAATGACGCGACGCCCGCCGGCACGCTTCAGTCTTTGAGGAACAGCAAGCCGGTGAGAGCCGCCATGTCGAAGAACGGCGTGGCCCCGAGATCTGCAAGCCTGCGGGCATGGCTCTCGCCGCCATGGTCGCCGCCGGCGTAGCCCAGCACCCTCATTCCCGCCGCTGCCGCCGCCCGGACGCCGGGCACGCTGTCCTCGATGACGGCGCAGCGTCCGGCCTCCATCCCCATGCCCGCCGCCGCGTGAAGGAACAGGTCGGGAAAGGGCTTGCCGCGGGGAACCATCGTCGCACTGAAGATGTGGCCATCGAAGTAGCGATCGAGGTCGGTCACCGAGAGCGACAACGCGATTTTGTCCAGGGCACCGCTGGAAGCGACACAGACCGGCAGGTCGATTTCCTCCAGCACCTCGCGCACACCCGGCACCGGGTGCAAGCCTCGTCGGAACGCGGCGAAGGTTTCCGCCTGAACGCGGTCGACGAAGTCGGAGGGAAGCGCACGGCCGAGACTGGCCTCGGCGCGCTCCACCACCGAGCGCATGCTGAGACCGGTATAGCGCTCGACACTCTCGGCCAGAGTGGTCGGCAGCCCCTCCGCCGTCAGCGCCTCTGCCAGCACGGCATTCGCCAGCGGCTCGCTGTCGACCAGGACACCGTCGCAGTCGAAGATGACGAGGTCGGGACGACGGGCGTTCAAGGGACGCTCATGCCCACAATCCCGCCGTCATCGCGAGCCCGAGGGGTCTCGGCGATCCCGGCATGGGAAACGCCGCCCGTCGCGTTCCCTGGATCGCCGCGCTCCCTCCGGTCGCCCGCGATGACGAAGTGTCCCTTTTCTGTCCTCACATGAACAGCCGACGGTCGTTGCCCATGTCGGCATAGAGGTCGGCGACGTACTCGCCGTAGCCGTTGTAGATCTGCGTCGGCACCCGTTCGTCCGTGGCGAGGAATTTCTCGGTCGCCTGGCTCCAGCGCGGATGGGGAACATCCGGGTTCACATTGGCCCAGAAGCCGTACTCCTTGGCCTGGATCTCGTTCCAGAACGTCTTGGGCTGCTTATCGGTGAAGGTGAAGCGCGTGATCGACTTCGCCGATTTGAAGCCGTACTTCCACGGCAGATGCATGCGGATCGGCGCACCGTACTGCTTCGGCAGCGGCTTGCCGTAAGCGCCGGTGACCAGGAAGGCGAGATCGTTCATCGCCTCGGCCATGGTCACGCCCTCCACATAGGGCCACGGATACCAGCTCTGCTTCTGCCCCTTGGCGATCTTGGGCATCATGAAGGTCTCGGTGCGNAGGTATTTGGCNCCCGACTGCGGTCCNGCNATCTCNACCAGCTTCCGCATCGGNAAGCCGGTCCACGGAATGGTCATCGACCANGCCTCGACACAGCGATGNCGGTAGAGCCGNTCNTCGAGCGGCATCTTGCGGACCAGATCGTCGAATTCGATGGTCATCGGATTGTCGACCATACCGTCGATCTTGATCTCCCACGGCCGAATCGGGAGGTCCTGGGCCGCCTTCCAGATGTTTTTATGAGAGCCAAATTCGTAGAAATTATTGTAGGTTCCAGTGATATCTTGATCCGTTATCTCACGGTCGAGCTTGTATTCCGGATTGCGCGGCGCCGGATAGAGGTCCGCCGTGGGGTCCGCATCCCCGGCGGCAATGGCGGCGCGTGGCAGCAGGCCGCTGCCGCCGACCGACGCTACGGCGATCGATGCCGCCGTCGCTCCTTTGACGAAGCTCCGGCGGTTCAGGAACACCGCCTCCGGCGTCGCGGCCGACTCCGGCAGCTCCCATCCCTTGCGCGTACGTACCAGCATCCGTGGCTCCCTTATCTGAATCTCGCGTCTTCCCAACTACATACGACGCAATCGGACGCATCCTAGGGGGCGAGGCGGTTCAAGACTCGTCACATGGCCGTGACAAGGCAATCTCGGGCGCTATTCAGAACCGGTAGCCGTAAAGCAGCCCGAGTGTGTTCAGGCCCTCGTTGTGGTCGGCCAAGGTGGCGTTGGAAATATGGTCGACCCGCACCGAGAACGTGTGATGTCCGGCGACCGAGACTCCCAATTCGACCGCCTCCCGGAACAGAAAACGCGCACCGAGCTCCTTTCGATCAGGCCTGTTGGTCGACAGGGCACCATCATGAACGGCGGCGCCGAGATCCAGCGACGCGAACAGCGGACCCAGGAACCGCCATGTCCAAGTCAGGCCGCTGTAGAGCTGGTTGGTGTCGCCGCCCGTGCTGAGATTGACTCCGAAATGCGGCCGCGGCGACCAGATACTGTCCCAGAATTCGCCGGTCAGAGGGTGGAAGCGGAGTTCCAAGGCGACATCGCCCCCGGATTCCTTCCGATGGCCGAAGACGTTGGCGTCGTGCTGAGCGATCCCCACGCGGACCGCATCGAACACCGATTCGGGGATGGAATCCCGGCCGTCCTCGGCGGCCCCGGCCTGCGCGATCGTTCCCCCGAAGATCGCCACACCCGCTGCGCCCGCGCCGATAACGCGCCCCCACCGTGTCATAATCGCCCCCCGCGATAGAGCGACCTATCTCAGCGTGTCGGATCGCGCCCCTTCGAACGCCCGGCACGCTGGCCCCTCGGCAACCCGCAACGGCATCAAGCCGCGCGGACCCACACGGCGCTGTCGTGGAACACCGCTCCCCCATCGGGCGGTCCCGGGTCGGCGCCGATCAGCGTGTTGATGCCGATACCTTCCTCGAAGGCGTGGTTGGGCCAGATGCTTTCCACCACCACGACCCCCGGCTGCAATCCGTCGAACAACTCGGCATGGATCACGATCGAGCCGCGTCGATTGCCGAGCCGGACCCGGTCGCCGTCGCGGACGCCGACGACCGCGGCATCGTCCGGATGCAGCTTGACCGTCGGCCGTGTCTCCTTCGCCTGCGAACTCTCGGTCTCGGTGAAGGTCGTGTTGAGATAGTTGTGGGCCGGCGCCGTCACCATGCGGAACGGATGCTCGTCGTCGACGGGTTCGGTGATCGCGAAATGGTCCGGCAAGGGAGGCATCACCGCGTGGTCGCGTCCAAGCGCCGACCAGTCGGGCGCGAAACGGAACCGGCCGTCGGGATGGCCGAATCCCTTCAGCAGATGCGCGGTTTCGAAGCCGGGAATGGCGTCGATCCACCGCTTTTCCCGCAACTCGTCCACGCCCGGCCAACCGGAGGATCGCAAGGTCTCGTCGACCATCTGATAGGCGCTCATGCCGAAGCCCCGGTGATCGGCCCCCAGCCGCGCCGCCAGCCCGCAGAGGACATCATGGTTCGAGCGCGCCTCGGCGTAAGGCTCGATGACCTTGGGACCCAGGGTGATGTGCGACTGCCCGCCCGCCTGATAGATGTCGTCATGCTCCAGGAAGGTGGTCGCGGGCAGGACGATATCGGCGTATTGCGCCGTCTCGGTCATGAACTGCTCATGCACGCAGAGGAACAGATCCTCGCGCAGGAAGCCGTCGCGGACCTTCATGGATTCGGGCGCCACCACGGCCGGGTTGGTGTTCTGGATCAGCATCGCCGTCACCGGCGGACCGTCGCCCAGCGCGTCCTTCTCGCCCGTCAGAACCGGCCCGATCCGCGACTGGTCGAGCATGCGGATCGACGGGTCGCGAACGTCCAGCCCTTCGATCAGCGTCTTGTCCCAGTGATAGATGTCGCCGTTGGAATAGAGCGCGCCGCCGCCCTTGTGCCGCCATTTGCCGCCGACGGTCGGCAGGCAGGTGACGGCATGGACGTTGGCGGCACCGTTGCGCGACCGCGAGAAGCCGTAGCCCGAGCGGATATAGGCGCGGTCGGTACGGCCGTAGAGCCGGGCGAAGGCGATGATGTCGTCTTCCGAAAGGCCGGTGATGCGGGACGCCCAGGCCGGCGTCCGCGTCTTCAGATGCTCCTGGAGCCGCTCCGGGCAGTCGGCGTATTGCCGCATGTAGTCCCAGTCGGCATAGCCTTCCTCGAACATCACATGCATGACCGCACAGGCGAGCGCGCCGTCCGTGCCGGGCTTGAGCGCCAGGTGGATATCGGCGACAGCTGCGGTGCGGTTGCGATAAGGGTCGATCTGAACGAGCTTCGCCCCCCGCTCCTTCCGCGCACGCGACACATGGGTCATGACATTGACCTGGGTCGAGGCGGGGTTGCCGCCCCAGGAGACGATCAGGTCGGCCTCCGCCATCTCGCGCGGGTCGGGACCGATCATGCAGCCGACGCCCGCATACCAGCCGGCCCGGACAAGGGTCGTGCAGATGGTCGAATGCTGGCCGGAATAGCGCATGGCGTGGCGCAGCCGCTGGATGCCGTCGCGCTGCACCAGCCCCATCGTGCCGGCATAGAAATAGGGCCAGACGGTCTCGCTGCCGTAGCGTTCCGCCGCCGCCTTGAAGGCATCCGCTACGGTGTCGAGCGCTTCGTCCCAGCCGATCGGGGTGTACTGCCCGGAACCCTTGGGCCCGGTCCGCTTGAGCGGCGTCCGCAACCGATCGGGATGATGCACCCTCTCGGCATAGCGCGAGACCTTCGCGCAGATGACGCCAGCAGTGTAGCTGTTGTCGCGGGCCCCGCGGACCTTGCCGATGTGATGGCTATCGAGAACCTCGACCTCGAGCGAGCAGGTGCTCGGGCAGTCGTGGGGACAGGCGGAGAAGGCGGTGGTGGTCACGGGTTGTGGTCCAGTTCAGTCACATGCCACCCCTTACGATTATTGGCCCCTATCCCCGTCATTGCGCGCCGGAGGCGAAGCAATCCAGCGGCTCAGGCGGGCTGGATCGCTTCGTCGCTTCGCGCCTCGCAACGACGCGGAAAGGGTCACGCTCACCCCAGCGCTTCGCAGGCCCTTTTGATGCGCTTGCAGGCCTCTTCCAGCGCCGCGTCCGAGGTAGCGTAAGAGATGCGGAAATGCGGGTCGAGGCCGAAAGCTGCGCCGTGGACGACGGCCACCCCTTCGCTTTCCAGCAGATAGCTCGCGAAATCCTCACTGGTGGCGATGCGCGTGCCCTCGGGCGTGGTCTTGCCGATGGTGCCGGCGCAGCTCGGATAGACGTAGAACGCGCCCTCCGGAGTCAGGCAGTCGATGCCCGGCGCCTCGTTCAGCAGCTTCACCACCATATCGCGCCGCTTCTTGAAGGCGGCGTTGCGCGGCGCCAGGAAGTCGTGGGACCCGTTGAGCGCCGCGACCGCCGCCGCCTGCGAGATCGAGCTCGGGTTGGTGGTCACCTGCGACTGGATCTTGGCCATCGCCTTGATCAGCGGTTCGGGCCCACCGGCGAAGCCGATCCGCCAG
>PBKC01000012.1 GCA_002721365.1 Rhodospirillaceae bacterium
ATGGCGAAGCGGCAAGCCTGCGCTTGCCCTTTGAGCCAACTTTGTATAGTAACGGCCGTTCGCTCAACCCGACTGATTGATTGCAGAGGCGGTCATGGCCGTACCCAAGAGAAAAACGTCTAAGTCGCGGCGCGACATGCGGCGGTCGCATCACGCGCTGCCGCGCGCGACGTATAACGAATGTCCGAACTGTGGCGAGCTGAAGCAGCCCCACCATGTGTGCCGTTCCTGCGGTCACTATAAAGGGCGCGAGGTCGTCGAAGCAGAGGGCGGCGTCTGATCGTCGCCACGGGCGGTGAACTGCGGCCGTGACGGCGCCGCTGACGATCGCCCTGGACGGCATGGGCGGGGATCAGGCCCCGCGCATGGTCGTCGCGGGCGCCAATCTGGCCCGTAAGCGATTCCCCAACGCAAACTTCCTGCTGTTCGGCGATGAGCCGACGCTGACGCCGATGGTCAAGCGCTTCTCCGGGTTGGCGGAGCGCGTGACCATCGAGCATGCCGACGAGGTCGTGCTGGACGAGGATAAGCCGTCGGTGGCCATGCGCCAGCGGCGACGGTCCAGCATGCGTCTGGCGATAGACGCGGTGGGCGAGGGCCGGGCGGCGGCGATGGTATCCGCCGGTGACACCGGTGCCCTGATGGCGACCTCCAAGCTGGTCCTGAAGACGCTGCCGGGTATCGGCCGGCCGGCGATCGTCGGCGTGTTCCCGACCCAGCGCGGCGAGAGCGTCGTGCTCGACCTTGGCGCCAAGGTCGATTGTAGCGCCCGAAACCTGTGCGAGTTCGCGGTGATGGGGGCGGTCTTCGCCCGCGCCGCCCTAGGCGTCACCAATCCGACGGTCGGACTTCTCAATGTCGGTGCGGAAGCGCTGAAGGGGAACGATACCGTCCGCTCGGCCGCCGCGATTCTGGCCGAGAGCGACCTGCCTTTCACCTTCCACGGCTATGTCGAAGGCAATGATATCGCTGCAGGGACCGTCGACGTTTTCGTGACCGACGGGTTCACCGGCAACATCGTGCTGAAGACCGCCGAGGGGACAGCACGCCTGTTCGTCGATTTCCTGCGCCGGGCGCTCAAGCGTTCGATGAGTTCGCGTATCGGCGCTTTGCTCGCCCGTTCGGCTTATCGTGCGCTGCGGGAACAGCTCGATCCCCGCCGTCATAACGGGGCGATGTTCCTGGGCCTCAACGGTATCGCGATCAAGAGCCATGGCGGTACTGACGCGATCGGCTTCGCCAACGCGATCGGCGTGGCCGTCGATACCGCTGTCCAGGGCTGCAACACCCGTATCGTTGAAGAGTTGCAGCGAATCGCCCTGGTGGATTCGGCGTCCATCGCCACCCGTACCGATACGAATGGCGTAACGTCCTAGAGCAAGATCGTCCGGGGGGCGGGAGGCCCGTCAACGGTCCCGATTTGCGTTGGACGTGGTCAGGCATGCGCCCTTGCCGGTGCACAACGAAAACGCTAGACCGCTGCGTCGTTTCCTCGAGCTTCGAACATGACGGTCGATTCCTCTCTGGCGATCCAGGCCGATGGCCTTGCCAAGTCGTTCCGCGGCAGCCCTGCGCTCGCCGGCGTCGACCTCCGCGTGCGCCAGGGCAGCATCTACGGACTTCTGGGGCCCAATGGGGCAGGGAAGACGACGACGGTTCGTCTGCTCGCGACTCTGCTGCGACCTGATGCCGGCAACGCCCATATCCTCGGCTACGACGTCGTCCGGGAGCCGGAGGAGGTCCGTCGGCGGATAAGCCTTACCGGCCAGTTCGCATCCGTCGACGAGGATCTGACGGGGCGGGACAATCTGATCCTCCTTGGCCGGCTGCTCGGCTTCCGATGGTCGGCGGCACGGGTCCGGGCGACGGAGCTTCTTGACGCATTCGACCTTGCCGAGGCCGCCAAACGGCAGGTGAAAACCTATTCGGGCGGCATGCGACGGCGTCTCGACATCGCGGCCAGTGTCGTCAGGACTCCCGACCTGCTGTTCCTCGACGAGCCCACGACGGGGCTGGATCCACGGAGCCGGGGGCAGGTCTGGCAGATCGTCAGAGCGCTCGCGGACAGCGGCACCACGGTTCTGCTGACGACGCAGTACCTCGAGGAAGCGGACCAGCTCGCCGACCGGATCGCCGTCGTCGATCGTGGCACCATCATCGCCGAAGGAACGCCCACCGAACTCAAGGCTTCGGTCGGCCGCGACGTCCTCCGCCTGACACTGAGAGACGCCGGGCAACGCGAGACGGCTCGCGATCTGATCGTCGGACAATTGGGACGGCGCGTGCATCTCGAAGCGGACCAGCGGGTCCTTGCGGTGCAGCTTTCCGGCTCCGACGAGGCCCTTCCGATTCTGGATGCCATGGCTCGTGCCGGCCTTCGTGCCGATGAGTTCGCCCTGGGCACCCCCAGCCTCGATGAAGTCTTTTTCGCGCTTACCGGCCATCCGGCCGAGCCCGCGGACGGCGAGTCCGAGGAGAGTGCGCTGGAGGCGCATCGATGAATGGCGATTCGGCGTCGCGGCGCGCCGTCATGGCCGTCGTGCGGCCCGCCACATCCGGCGGCGAGCCGCCAAGAAGCAGGCCGGTGGCCGATTCCGTCGCATTCGGGTGGCGGGCCCTTCTCAAGATCAAGCACATGCCCGAGCAGCTCTTCGACGTGATCGTCACGCCGGTGATGTTCACGGTCATGTTTACCTATCTGTTCGGAAGCGCGCTGGCCGGCTCTCCTCATGTCTACCTCCAGTTCCTGCTTCCGGGGATCCTGGTTCAGACGGTGATGTTCACTTCGATCTACACCGGATTCACGCTCAACACCGATTTCTCGAAGGGCATCTTCGATCGTTTCCGGTCGATGCCGGTATGGCGTCCGGCGCCGATCGTCGGTGCGATGCTGGGCGACAGCGCGCGCTACACCGTCTCTTCCCTGATCGTGGTGGCGATCGGCTTGGCGATGGGCTTCCGGCCCGAAAGCGGGCTTGCGGGCATTCTCTGGTCGCTGCTGCTTCTCGACCTCTTCGCTATCGGTATCGGGTGGGTATTCACCATCCTCGGGCTGCTCGCCCGGACGCCGTCCACGGTGATGACACTGGGTTGGCTGGTGCTGATGCCACTGACCTTCGTCTCCAACATCTATGTCGATCCCGCCACGATGCCCGGCTGGCTTCAGGCCATCGTCGGCGTGAATCCGGTCTCGCTGCTGGTGACCGCGATACGGGACATCATGGCGGGAACCGTAACGGCCGAGATGGTCGGCTTCGCCCTGGCCGCGCCCGCGGTCATAGCCACCGTATGCGTGCCCCTCGCGCTGAGGCTTTACGGCAGGGAGCGCTGATCGCCCGGCGCCGTCTCCAGGGGCTTGGCCGCCCGCGCGACCCTATCCCACTACCCCTTACGTGAGGTCAGTTTAGGCTTCCGGCGCATCCCTTTGATATTGACCCACTTTCGGGGGCGAGTTAACGTAGCGCTTTGGGTGGCGAAGCGGGGCGGACGCATGTCTGGAAAGACGGTCACGCGGGCACAGCTCAGTGAAGCGATCTACCAGGAGGTGGGGCTTTCACGTGACGAGTCCGCCAAGCTGGTAGCGGCAGTCCTGGATGAGATTGCTGATACTTTGTCTGAAGGTGATGTCGTAAAGATCTCATCTTTTGGAAGTTTTATGGTTCGGGATAAGGCTCAGAGGGTCGGGCGTAACCCCAAGACGGGCGACGAGGTTCCGATCCTGCCGAGACGGGTCGTGGTCTTCCGCGCCTCGCATGTTCTCAAGGACCGCATCAATCGCTCCCTGTCTGCACTGGCGGATTCCGGCGATTGATCATGGTTGGTGAACGCGGGCAAATGGAGCAGGAGGACGGTGCGGCTGCCGAGGGAGGCGCCGGGCAAGGCGCGTCGTCGGGGACCAAGAAATCACCCTCCGCCTTTCGGACGATCAGCGAGGTTTCGGAGGAGCTGGGCGTGCCGCAGCACGTCCTTCGTTTCTGGGAAACCAAGTTCTCACAGGTCAAACCGCTGAAGCGGGGTGGCGGTCGGCGCTACTACCGACCTGAGGATCTGGCGCTTCTGCGGCGGATCAAGGGACTGCTGTACGACGACGGCTATACAATCCGCGGTGTCCAGAAGCTGCTCCGCGACAATGGCATCAAGGCGGTTCTGGCGGGGGACGACACCCCGCTGGAAAGGGGCGCCCGACACTCCGGGAACGGGGCGGATACCCAGGCGCCCAGCGACTCTTTGAGCGAGGACAGCCGGGCCCGCCTCCGCTCTGTCGCTTTGGAACTGGGCAGCCTCAGGGACATGCTGAGAAAAGCACGCTGACGGCGTTGCCTCGCGTCCGGGCTATGCCTATAGTCCGCGAACTTTCGACGGTCGACCGGAGCGTGGCGCAGTCTGGTTAGCGCACCAGTCTGGGGGACTGGGGGTCGGTGGTTCGAATCCACTCGCTCCGACCATACCTTCATCCGTTATAGCGGTAGGCAGTGAGCCCGTTCCTCAATCGAGGAACGGGCTCTTCCGCATGATGGATCGAAGGCGAGAGATGATGGAAACCGGGGATGGCACCGGTGCGCGGGAAGCGCGCCAATCGGACGGAGGGCAGGGCGGCGCGCGCCGAGCCCTGATGCTGGTGAACCCCGGCAGCCGGAAGGGCAATACCGACGCAGCCGTCTGGGCCGATCATCTGGAAAGCGCCGGGGTTCGCGTGACCTGTCCATCCTCGACGGAGACGGAGGCCGTTCCCGATCTTATTCGCCGGTATCGCGACACCGTCGACCTGGTAATCCTCGGCGGCGGAGACGGGACCATGAACCTTGCGGCGGAGGCCCTGGTCGACACAGGCCTGCCGCTCGGCATTCTGCCTTTGGGGACGGCCAACGATCTCGCCCGGACCCTGCGGTTGCCGGTTGATCCATTGGCAGCGCTCGACGTCGTCATCGGCGGCAGGATTCGGGCCATCGACGTCGGCGAGGTCAATGGATGCCATTTCCTCAATGTCGCGAGCCTGGGGCTCGCCGTGGGCGTGGCGCGTCGCCTGACCCGCGACCTCAAGCGCCGCTGGGGCATCTTCAGCTATCCTCTGGCGGTGATCGATGCCTTCCGCGCCACCCGCTCCTTCTCGGCCAGGATTGTCGTCGACGGCCGGACGATATCGGTTCGCTCCATCCAGATCGCCGTTGGCAACGGCCGCTACTATGGCGGTGGGCTCACGGTTGCCGATGATGCGGAGATCGACGACCAGTGGCTCGACCTTTACTGCCTGGAGCCTGTGGGTCTGGCGAAGCTTGTGGCACTGATTCCCGCTCTGTGGTTCGGCAAGCACGGCGCGTGGAGCGGGGTCCATCTGATGCGCGGTCGCGAGATCATGGTCGAGACCGCCCGTCCGCGCTCGATCAATACCGACGGCGAGGTAACCACCAGGACTCCAGCGCTGTTTCGCATAATGCCGAGAGCCATATCTGTATTCGTCCCGGATTGATGGCCGAGGCGGGAAGGAAGCAATGCTTCGCAATGAGAAACAGATCGCACTGAATGAGGTCGTGGTCGCGTGTAAGAAGGCGGCCGATGTTTATGACGCGTGCGCGGACCGTGCTCAGGACCCGGACATGGCCCGTCTGCTGCGCGAAGCCGCGGCGGAACGGCGCATGGGGCTCCCTGGCCTCGAAGAATGGCTGCAGGCGAGCGGTGACTTGCCGCGTGAGCCCGACGAAGACGCGGAAACGGCGCGGGGCGTGCTGACGTCTCTCAAATCGGCTCTATCGCCGGACGAGCGGCAGTCGGTGGTCGAGGACTGCGAACGGGCCGAGGACGAGCTCGAGCAGGCAATTGCGGTAGCGCTCCGCCTCGACTTCGACAAGCCGCTCAGACGCACCTTGAAGCAGATTTACGGGCAGGCAGAGGCCGGTCGGAAGCGGCTGAAGAATCTGGCACCGGAATCCTCGTGACCCATCCTTGGCGGGATTGAAAAGAAGGAGAGGTCGCCTCACGCCATCCCGGCGTGAGGCGATAGCGCTCTAGGGAAGCTCGATCGTTCCCGTCCAGGTGTTGACGTCGCGTCCGAAACCCGCGTCGGCCTGTTGCCACTGGCCGCTGCCGGTCATTCCCTGGTAACGGCCGGTGCCGTCGATGAAGGTCCACGTTCCGCCGCCGATCGAGCCCGACCAGCGGACCCACCAGACATCTTCCCGCAGGTCGATGCCGCTGCAGAACCCGTTCCCCTTGCTCTCCGTACCGTCGGCGGAAACGACGAAGGTCCCGAAGCACTTATAGAGGGACTGGTTGAGCGGGATGTCCGGGTTGTCGGTGACGAAGGTGCCGGCGCTGGTGATCGTGATCATGACCTGACCGTCGGCCAGGTTGTCGCGCGTCGTGTTCGTTTCCTCGAACAGGCTGTAGGCGGATGTCTCGTAGCTTTCCGCTGCGGCGGGAAAGACAGCCGCGCCGCCTGACAAGAGGGCGGCTGCGAGGACCGCCACCAAAGGCCCCTTCATGAGAATGGCTCCCGAAGATTTGCTCATGACTGCGCCGCACCGGACGGTTCGCCGGTATGACGCGCATCGCTATGTTACGGCCGTCAGCGCGGCTCGATCGTCACCCGTATGACGCTGGCCACCGGCGGATAGGCGGCGTCGCCCTCAGCCGCATGCACGACGCCGTTCTCGTCGGGGCCGACATTGGGACCGCTCTGATTGACCCCATTGTCGACGCCGTTGCCCAGCGGCTGGTTCATCTCGGTGCCGGCATCCCACAGCATCACCTGGCCGGTGAGATCGGCCGAAACCGGCTGGCCCGCATCGTCGAACAGGGCCACTCCTTCCGGGCCGAAGGCGTAGAAGGCATCATTGGTCTGTTCGAACATCACTGCGAAAGACAGCCGGTCGCCCGGTTCCGCATCGACCAGCGCGCGGAACAGCATTCCCGGAAAGATCGTCGCCAAGCCGTCCACCGGCCGTGCCTTCAGCACCCCATAGGCCTTCACATCACTGCGGCGGGGCAGGGACTTGTCGAAGATGAACGGATTGCCGTCTTCGGCCAGGTTCTCCAACCCCTCCCTGCCAGCGGGTTGGCCTGGAGCGAACAGCGGCGACGGCCCTTCATGCAGCGCCCATACGCCCCAGGAGAGCGCCGCGGACTCCTTGGTGCCGTCGGCGTACGTCATGCCGTTCTCGGTCCCGGCATTGTAGATGCGCAGGATGAACTCCGTAGCTTGTGCCCCGTGGGGCACGGCGGCGAAGGACAGGGCGGCGATTGTGGCAGCGCCAAATTTTGACCGATAGGACATGGCGGGATTCTCTCGACAGCCGGCGGGTGATTAGAGACACCATAGCGAATGGAAACGCGCTGGTCCTATAATCTCGTCCCAAGTGTCCGCCTGGACAATCAAAGGCCCGTGATCACAAGCTTGTGCATCGCACAATGGGGGTGGCCGATGCAGAATCGGCCGCTTTACGTGGGGTGGCGCCTCAATGGGACGCTATTTGGGGGCGGGTGAGGTCGTCGATGATTGGAAATGCGGTCAAGTTCATTGATCGGTTCGGCATGAGAGGCAGGCCGGGGATTTTGGCCCGTGCGCTCGTCCTCGCCGTGATTATGCCGGGCGTACCCGCAGCCGTCGCTCAGCAGGACGACATGCTGCTGGAGGGCGATCTGCTCTCGGGCGAGACGCCGGCGGCCGACGACGGCGGGTTGCTGGACGGCGATTTGTTGAGCGGGCCGGAGCCGTCGATGGAAAGCGCCCCGGCGTCCCGGGACGCGATGACGGAGGCGGAAACCGAGGCGATGGCGGTGGACGCCGCTCCGGATTCGGTGAGTGCCCACCAGGCGCTGTTCCTCGACGATCGTTTCCCGTCGGCGGCGGCCTGCAAGACCTGCCACGAGCGCCAGTACCGGCAGTGGTCGGTGTCTCAGCATGCCTATGCGCAGTTCAGCCCGGTCTTCATGGCCATGCAGCGTTTCTCCAACCAGCGCATGAGTGGAACGGTCGGCGACTTCTGCATCCGCTGCCACACGCCGGTCGGCATGACCATCGGCGAATCTCCCAACATGAACAACTACGACCGCCATCCGCGGTCGCTGGAAGGCATTACCTGCGTCACCTGCCACCGGGTCAGCGCGGCCTACGGCAAGGTCAGCGCGCGGATCTCGGTCGACGAAGGCTCGCTGTTCGACGACGTCCTCGGTCCGGAGGGCGATAAGGAACTCGAGCGGGTACTGAGGAACCGGGACGTCTATCGCGTGGTTACCGAGCCGGGTGAGTCGGGGCGTCCCATCCATCGCGGTGTCGAGCGGTTCTTTCCGCTGGTCGAGCCCGGTTTCTGCGGAAGCTGCCACGACGTGACCATGCCCAACGGCTTCCGGCTGGAGGAGGCATTCAGTTCGTTCAAGGCGTCGCCTGCGGCGTTGGAGCGAGACGACGCCGGCAACGGCGCCACTTGCCAGGACTGCCATATGGGTGTCGTGCAGGGGCTCAAAGCCGGCTACGATTTCGGCCCGGCGGCGATGGTGGGTGGCGTCGAGACAGAGCCGCGCCGCCTGACCAACCACTATTTCGCCGGCCCGGACTTCTCGATCGTCCATCCCGGCATCTTTCCGCACAACGTCGATGCCAAGCGCATGGCGA
Organism: Rhodospirillaceae bacterium; assembly: GCA_002721365.1. Taxonomy (GTDB): domain Bacteria; phylum Pseudomonadota; class Alphaproteobacteria. The sequence continues at coordinate 8,609 of PBKC01000012.1, forward strand.
CGATGCGCGAATGGGTCCAGTTCGACTACGACGCCGGCTGGGGCACCGATGCCTTCGAGAACGACCTGCCGGAGGACGCGACCTTCCCGGAACGCTGGCGCTCGATCGACGACCGCTATGCCGCTCGCGAAATTCTCGATGAGCAACAGAAGCTTCTCGACTGGGCTCGTGAGCAGCGGTTGGAGGTGCTCCGCAATGGCTACAAGCTCGGCGACGTCACGTTGGTGAGGGCGGACCGGGACGGGATCGACTTCAACGTCGAAGTGCGAAACGGCACCACCGGCCACAACGTGCCGACCGGCTTCATCGCCGAGAGGCTGGTTTTTCTGCGGGTGACGGTGCTGGATTCGGACGGTTTGCCGGTCTTCCTGTCGGGCGATCTCGACGCCAATGGCGATGTCCGTGACTCCCATTCGCTGTCGGTTCTCAGCCGCGACGTGCCGGTCGACACGCAGCTGTTCAATCTGCAATCGCACTTCATGACGCTCAACAACCGCGGCGGCGAGCGCGAGCAGCTTCTGCCTACGCCCTATTCCGTGGACGTCCTGCCGTTCGTCAGGCCGAGCACCCGATCGGCGATCCTGATCGGCCAGCCGTCGACGACGCGCATCCAGCGAAAAAGTATCGAACCGCTGGGCAGCAAAACCGCGAACTATCACGTCGATGGAGATGCGCTGATCGTCTATGGCGATTACACCATCGAGGTGGAACTGGTGGTCGGTATGATTCCCAACAACCTGATCAATACAATTCAGGACGTGGGTTTCGACTTCGACATGTCGCCGCGCCAGGTCGGCGATGCGCTGGTCGCCGGCCACGAAACGCTGTGGAAAAAAACGATCGCTTTCGAAATCGAATAGCGACGATCAGACCGTTTGGAGCCAAGGGGCACTGAAATGGGGGAACAGGGTGCGTGGAGGCGCTGCCGGATCACGGGAGTGGCGGCCGCGATCGCGGTGACGTTCGCTGCCGCGGGGCCTGCTGACGCGGGAATCAGCATCTACGGTCGCGGACTGGCCGACGAACCGGTTCCCTATCTGGGCGATGAGGAATTGCCCCCGCCGACCCCGCCGATCCTGCTGTTCGGCAATCCGTTTCTATCGACGGGACCGATCGATTCCGGTTTCGAATTGCCCACCGGTGCCGTCTGGCAGCCCTCCCTGTGGGTGTTCGGGACGTATCGGACGGCGCTTCAGAGCTTCGATCCCGCCAACGGGCCGCGGGTCGCCGAATGGGCGAACACCCTCGATCTCTACGCCAATCTCCAGCTCAGCGCGACGGAGCGGGTTCTGCTCGGCATGACGCCGTTTCGGCGTGGCACCAGCTTCTCCGGCTACCGTTTCGACGGGCCCGGACCGGACGACGGCGAGGGTTTCGAGAGCTTCAACGGGTCGGTTCAGACGTTGTTCTTCGAGGGGGATTTCGGCGAGATCTTTCCCGGCCTCGACAGGAACGACAGCGATCTTCTGGACTACGGATTCACCGTGGGGCGGCAGGCATTGAGCTTCCAGCAGGGGCTGCTGATGGAAGACACGGCGATCGACGCGGTGGGGATCGTCCGGAACTCGCTGACCGCTCCGGGGATCGCCAATATCCGCTTGAGCGGCCTGTTCGCCTGGGGCGAGATCTCGCGTGCCGACGCCGTCGAGGACAACGACGCGAAGCTGTTCGGCTTCTCGGGCGATGCGGACATCGGCAGCCATTTCGTATCGTTCGACAGCTTCTACGTCGAATCCGATGACGATACGGGAGACGGTTTCTATTTCGGTGCGGGGACGGTGCAGCGGAAGGGCCTGTGGGACAGCGCCTTCCGGTTGATGGGCTCGATCGCGCTCGATGACGATACGCCGGCGGTGCGAAGCGGCGTTCTCGGCTTCATGAGCTTTTCGACCACGCCGAAGACCAGCGACGACATCCTCTACATCAACGCCTTTGTGGCCCGGAACGAGTTCACCCAGGTCGCCCGCGATCCGGTCGTGGGCGGTCCGTTGGGCCGGGCGGGCATTCTGTTTTCGACCCAGCGGCTGGGCCAGTACGGCGCCCCCTTGAGCCCCCGTGCCAAGAACGTCGCGGGGTTCACCGTCGGCCGCCAGTGGTTCCTGGTACCGACCAACCGCGAGCAGCTGATCGTCGAGTTTGGCGGGCGGGTGAGCTGGGACGACGAGCCTCAGGGCGCAGGCGTTGCCGCCCGTTACCAGATTCAGATCCACAATCAGGCATTTCTGCAGTTCGATCTGTTCGGCACCTATGTCGACGACGTCGAGGACGGGTTCGGCGTCGGCGCCCGCAGCGAACTGCAGATCAAGTTCTGAGGCGCTGCGGCGCCCGGCAATGGCAATGGAACTGCTACCCGATCTCGTTCGCTTGGGCGGGGCCGTCATTCTGGCAGCGGCGGTGCTGCAGGCGGCGGCACTGGTTGCTGCGGGCTGGCGACGGACCGTCGCCGAGGATCGCCGTCGTCACTTCGCGCTGGAGCTCCTGCGGCAACGGGTGGCCCAGGCGACGGCCCGTACCGCGGCCGAAGCGCGCCGGATCGAAAGCCAATGGCAGGGCTATCGCAAGTTTCGGGTCGAACGGCGCGTCGCGGAGGTCGACGATGTCGCCTCCCTTTATCTTGTCCCTAATGACGGCGGGCCGGTCGCGTCCTACATGCCCGGCCAGTACCTGACCCTGCAGCTGCGCATGCCCGACCAGCCGCGGCCGATCATCCGCTGTTACTCGCTGTCCGAGCGGCCGAACGGCGCCGATTACCGGATCACGGTGAAGCGGATCGTGCCGCGCGAGGGCGGCAAGCCTGGCCTTGTCTCCGGCTTCCTTTACGACCACACCGCCGAGGGCGACATCATCGACGTCAAGGCGCCGGCCGGCCGCTTCTATCTCGACCCGGACGACAACCGGCCGGTGGTTCTGGTCGGCGGTGGAATCGGCATTACGCCATTGATCGCCATGCTGAACGCGATCGTGGCTGCCGACGACGGGCGCGAGGTGTGGCTTTTCTACGGCGTCCGCAACAGCGCCGGCCATGTGATGCGCGAGCATCTGAGGGAGGTGGTGGCGCGGCATCCGAACATCCGGCAGCGCATCGCCTACAGCGATCCGACCCCGGACTGCCGTCAGGGCGTCGACTACGACCTGAAGGGGCACGTCACCATCGATCTGCTGCGCCAGGAACTGCCGTCGAACAACTTCGCCTTCTATGTCTGCGGGCCTTCGGAGATGATGCGGTCGTTGCCTGCCGGGCTGCGGCGTTGGGGCGTTCCTACCACCGATATCCATTTCGAGGCGTTCGGTCCGGCAAGCGTCAAGGCGGCCAGCGGTGCGGCCGAGACCGGCGACCAGCCGGGCGTTCATCACGCGGTGACCTTTGCCCGGGCTGGAACGACCGTCGACTGGACGCCGGCGGTGCCGACCCTGCTCGATCTGGCGGAGCGAAATGACATTGCCATCGAGTCGGGCTGCCGGGCCGGTCATTGCGGGACCTGCGCGACGGTGTTGAAAGATGGCGACATCGAGTATCTCGACGAACCGGCCGCTCTCGCCGAGACCGGCTCCTGTCTCGTATGCGTTGCGGTGCCGCGTTCGGACGTCGTGCTCGATGCCTGACCTCCGGCGGTGCGTTCTGCCGCGGGTGGTTGTGGTAGATTGGCCCTGACAAGCGAAGGAACTGGGGCATGTTTTCGGCACAGCTGACATGGCGTATGGGCCGTCTCGCCGCGGCGCTTCTGGTGACGGTGATGGTGCAGCCGGCGCTCGACGTGGCGGCCGGCGGCGCGCCCGATCCCGCCAAGGTGATCGGACCCGACGAATGCGGTGAGTGCCATAAGGCCGAGATCGCCATCTGGCGCGAAGCACACCACGCCAAGACCCTGCTCGACATGCCGCGCGACGACAAGGCCCGCGAGATCGCGGAGAAGATGGATATCCGGCGGATCCGCGACGACAACATGTGCGCGGAATGTCACTTCACCCAGAAGATGGTCGACGGCGCCAAGGAGGTGGTGGCGGGCGTCTCCTGCGAGGCGTGCCACGGTCCGGCGAAGGATTGGAACCGGATTCACAGTGACTTCGGCGGCAAGGATGTCACTGCGGAGACCGAAACGCCCGAACATAGAAGTGAACGCTGGGCGGCAGCTTCGGCGGCCGGCATGGTCCACCACACCGATCTCTACACCCTGGCGTCGCAGTGCTTCGATTGCCACACCGTGGCCGAGGAGAAACTGGTCAACCTGGGCGGCCACCCGGCCGGCAGCGAGTTCGAGCTCGTCGCGTGGTCCCAGGGTGAAATCCGCCACAACGTCTGGTTCTCCGAGGACAGGAAGAACCGCGAAGCCAGCCCCGAGCGCAAGCGGGTCATGTTCGTACTCGGCAAGGCGCTCGACCTCGAACATGCGCTGCGCGGCGTTGCCGGTGCGACGGAAAAGGACAAGTACGCGGTCGGCATGGCGAAGCGCGCCCAGGCCGCGGCGCTCGGCATCCAGACGCTGGCCGAGACCGTCTCGGCGCCGGAGATCGCCGAGATGCTGGACGTGGTGAAGTCGCTGAAGCTGTCGCTTGGCAACAGCGAGCCTTTGAATGCCGCCGCGGACAAGATCGCCGATGCCGCCCGGCGGTTCGTCGCGAACCATGACGGCGGCGACCTGGCGGCGATCGATCCGCTGCTGCCGCAGCCTGACAAGTACAAAGGAAAGCCTGCCGGTTGACGGCGATGGCGGTGATTGATGGCGAATGGTCAGGGAAGCACTGGTCTGAGGGCCGATAGCCGGTTCAGCGACGACATCACCAATGCCGACGTGGCGGGGGTAATGGCGCGGGAGCCGTTCAGCCGGATCGACCCTTCCGGTTTCCCGGCCGCCAACCAACTTGACGACATCATCCGAAACGACACCCGTATCCAGCTCTACCGTCCGGGCGACGTAGTCGTTCGGGAGGGCGATTACGGAAACTCGGCGTTCTTCGTTCTCGACGGTACGGCTCGAGTCATCATCAGCCCGAAGCTGCCGCCGGAAGCGCTCGGCCGGCCGAACCGCGAACAGCGCGGGTTCTTCTCCGCGTTGTCGCAGCTCTGGCGGAACCATCGCTCGCCGGAGGTGCGCGACTACCGGGAGGGGCGCCAGGCGCGCAGCCAGACCGGTATTCGCAGCCGGACCACCGGAGAGTTCCGGATGTTCCTCACCGATCCCGCCGAGGTCATCGCGACACACACGACGGATGCCATGGGGCCGGGGACGCTGTTCGGAGAGATCGGCGCCCTGACGCGATCGCCGCGGACGGCGACGATCTTCGCCGAGACCGATGTGGAGCTTCTGGAAATCCGCTGGCAGGGCCTTCGCGACATTCGCAGGCGTGACGCACGTTTTCGCGCCGAGATCGATGCCCAGTACCGCCGGAACGCACTCTCGGTGCAGCTCCGTGAGTGCAGCATTTTCCGGCATCTGGACCGCGAGCGGCTGGACGAGGTCAGCGCGCTCTCGCAGTTCGACTCCTATGGTGAGTTCGACTGGTTCGGCGCCTACAGGACGGCGCCTTCGGCGGACTATGCGGCCCGGCTGGACGAAGAGCCGATCATCGCCGGCGAGAACGAACCGGCGGACAGTCTGATCATCATCCGGTCCGGTTTCGGGCGAGTGAGCGAGCGCCTCGACCACGGCCACCGCACCGTCGATTACCTGCATCCGGGCGAAACGTTCGGTCTGGCCGAGGTGATCCACGACCGTGACGGCACGATGCCCTACCACCAGACGCTCCGCGCGGTGGGGTATGTGGACGTGATCCGGGTGCCGGGAACGGTAATCCGTGAGAAGGTGCTGCCGGCGATCCCTGCGGAGTCGCTGCCGCCGTTACCGCATCGGCAGGAACAGACCCGATCGGCATGGCGGCGTCCCGCGTCGGGCCGCGAGCTCGAAACCGGAATGCTGGAATTTCTGGTCGAGCACCGCTTCATCAACGGCACGGCGACGATGCTGATCGACGTCGACCGGTGTACCCGCTGCGACGAATGCGTCCGCGCCTGCGCCGTGGCCCACGACAACAATCCGCGCTTCGTCCGCCACGGCACGACCTATGGCCACCACATGGTGACCAACGCCTGCATGCACTGCGCAGACCCGGTGTGCCTGATCGGCTGCCCCACCGGCGCGATCCACCGCGAGGTCACCGACGGTACCGTCGTGATCAACGACCGCACCTGTATCGGCTGCGGAACCTGCGCCTCGTCCTGCCCCTACGACAATATCCGGCTCGTTGCGGTGAGCGATCCCGACGGTACGCCCAGCGTCAATGAGGAAACCGGGGCACCTGTGCTGAAGGCGACCAAATGCGACCTGTGTTCGAGCCAACCCGCCGGCCCCGCCTGCCAGCGCGCCTGTCCCAATGACGCGCTGGTCCGCATCGACATGCGGGACCGGGAAGGTCTGGCCGCATGGATCAACCGCGGATGACTTTCGCGGCCCGCCGCCTTCGTATCGGATTCGCCGCCATCCTGCTGGCTTTGGTCGTGCTGTTCGGCCATGCGGTCTATGCCGCGACGCTGGGCGATGCGCGATTTCTTTCGGGCTACATGCTGCTGGCTCTGGTCGTCTTTCTGGCGCTGTATGGCCTGCGACGCCGCGTACCCTTCCTGCCCCTGGGAAGCTCGGCCCGCTGGCTTCAGGCCCATATCCTGACCGGGGGCCTGGGCGTCGTGGTCTTCGCCGTGCATGTCGACTGGACGGTGCCGCGGGGCGTGTTCGAGATCGCTCTGGCGATCGCCTTTCTCGTCGTTGCCGGCAGCGGCGTGATCGGCCTTTTCCTCTCGCGCTACCTGCCCGCCCGCCTGTCGAGCCGGGGCGAGGATCTCCTGTTCGACCGCATTCCCGTCATCCGCCGCGAGATTCTCGAGCGGGCTGAAGCGCTGGTGATGGAGGCGACGACCAAGGCCCAGACGTCGACCATCGCCGACTACTATTCGGACCGGTTGCGGGCGTTCTTCGACCGGCCGTGCAACTTCTGGAGCCATATCGTCGAGTCCGGGCGGCCTCGCCGCCGCATTCTCGCGGAGATGACCGATCTCGACCGCTACCTCGACCGGGAAGAGCGCCGCGTCCTCGGCGAGATCCGAGGCCTGGTCGTGGCCAAGGACGACACGGACTATCAGCATGCGTTGCAGAGCGTGCTGCGCTATTGGACGTTCGCTCATGTGCCGATGACCAACGCTCTGCTCCTGCTGCTGTTGGTCCACGTCGTCGCCGTTCACGCATTCGCCTGAGCGCATGGCGGACGGACAGAAAGACCGGCTCCAGCACACCGGCTTCCGGGAGAGCGGCTACGAGCGCCCGTCGCAGGCTTGGGTGTGTGGGCATCTGCGTGAAGGCAGGCCATGCGCGATCGGGCCGGGTCCTCGTGGGCGATGCCGTGCTACGGCCGAGTGCCGGCCCGCGCTCAGGGACGGCCGCTGGCAATGCATGCGGCTGCCGCAGCATGGCGGGCGCTGCGGGGAAGGCCCCGGTCCCGAAGGACAATGCGCCCATCCCATCGCGACCTGTCAGCCGGTTCGCGGACTGCGGGCGAAACGGCGGGTGTTCGGCCGCTGGGTGGCGCTCGTTACGCTCGGACTGTTGATGATCGCGGGGGGCGGCAGCGCAACACGCGAGGTGATGTCGCCAGGACCGCTCGCCAGCGCCCATGGTGAAATCGCCGATTGCGGTCAATGCCATACGGCGCCGGCGGACCGACCGGCGGGTTGGGTGGCAGCGAGCTTCGTCCCTGGCTCGGAGATTGCTGATTCTCATCGCTGCATGCAGTGCCATCGCTTCGGCGACGACGCGCTGCATGCCCATGCCTTGCCGCCGACCGCGCTTTCGCTGGTTACCGCGGAGGTCGCGCGTGGGGCGTGGGCACCCGCGCCCGGTGCGTCACCGGTCCCGGCGGTCCTGCGTGTCGCGCGGTCGCTGGGCGGCGCGGTCCCCGCCGATGCCGAGATGGCCTGCGCCACCTGCCACCGTGAGCATGCCGGCCGTCATGCGGGGCTGGCGGCGATGGCCGACACGCGATGCCAGACCTGCCATTCTCGCCAGTTCGAAAGCCTGGCCGATGGTCATCCACCGCTCTCCAACTATCCCTATGAACGGCGGACGCGGATCATCTTCGACCACGCCTCGCATATCGGGAAGCATTTCGGCAAGGTGCAGGCGGGGGAGGCACCCACCGCCTGCATCGATTGCCACAGCCTGGGGGCGGGCGGTGCGCGGATGATCGTGAAGCCCTACGCCACGGTTTGCGCCACCTGCCATGCCGACGATGTTGCCGGCGAGGGGCTTGCCGGACCCAAGGGTATCGCGGTGTTCGAGGTGCCCGGCATCGACGTCGAAACGCTAGCCGAAAGTGGTCGTGACGTCGGCCGATGGCCGGCCTATGCCGAAGCGCGGCTCAACCCGTTCATGCGCTTTCTGCTCGCGGCTGATGCCGGCACGCGCGATGCCATGGACCGGGTGGCGGCGGTCGATCTGCTCGATCTTACCGATGCCGAACCGGAGGTCCTCGACGCGGCGGAGACGGTTGCCTGGGCGGTGAAGGACCTGATTGCCGAGGTCGCCGAGCGCGGGCATGTGGTGATCGCCGACCGTGTCGCTGATTCGGTGGGCGTCACGCCGAGCGAAGATGTTTTGGCCGGGCTTCTGGGGCACCTTCCGCTCGCGGCGTTGCGGGAAGGGCGCGAGGCTTGGTTCCCCGATCTTGCCGATGAGATCGCCCGGCATCGGGCCGGCTTGCCGATGGCGCCGGAAACGCGGGAAGCGGATTCCGGCACACAGCCGGAAATCGCCGTGGAAGACGGGGATTTGCCGGAGGGCGGGGAACTGTTGGACGGTGGCGCGCTTCTCGGCAGCGACGACCCGGCCGAAGCGGCCGGCACCGAAAACGATGAGAGCGACGACCTGCTGGGCGGCGGTAACTTGCTGGGTAGCGATGAGTCGTTGGCCGAGGACAGTTCCGGCGGCGGCGAGCCTTCGGTCGGCGGGGGCGACCTGCTCGGCGGTGATCTTCTCGGCGGTGACCTCCTGGACGAGCCGGTGACGGAAGCACCTGAGGCGACGGACGAAGACGCCGCAATCGCCGAGGCAGCTGGCCCCCCGGTCGATCCCGAACCCTGGACCAGTGCCGGCGGCTGGTACGTCGAGCATTTCGCTCTCAGATATCGTCCGGCCGGGCATGACGACCGCTTCATTCGGACGTGGCTGTCGTTGCAGTCCATGGCGCTGGGCGCGCCCGGCGAAACGGCGGCGGCAGCGGTGTTCGAAGAACTCGCTGCACCGAAGGGTCCGGGTGCGTGCATGCTGTGTCACAGCATCGACGCGCGGCAGGATGAGGTCGGACGGACGCGGCTTCTGGTCAATTGGGATGCCTCGCCGCCTCTGGACACCAGCCACCATTTCACGCGCTACGCCCATAAGCCGCATTTCAGCCTGCTTGATGAACGTGGCTGCCTGACTTGCCATAAGCTCGACTACGGGGCGTCCTATGCGGACAGCTTCGACGACCGCGACCCGACGGTCTTCGTCAGCAATTTCGAGCCGATGGAGAAAGCTGTGTGCGCTGCATGCCACACCGGCGCCAAGGCCGGGGACCGCTGCACCGACTGTCACGGCTATCATGTGGGAGATTTCCCGCCGGCCCTGGCGGAGGCACCCTTGACGCTCGATCGAAACGCGCAGGGCGACCGCTAGGCGGCCCCATTCCGCCAATCCGCAGGAAGGAGACTGCATGAGCGTTCAAGCGCGGCAGCGCCGAGTGACCGTACCCGAAATCGCGTCCGCCAAGGGGCAGGCTCCGCTCGCCTGCCTGACCGCTTATACCGCGCCGATGGCCAAGTTGCTCGACTCTCATGTCGAACTGCTGCTGGTCGGCGATTCGCTCGGCATGGTGGTCTACGGGCTCGATTCGACGGTCGGTGTGACCCTCGACATGATGATCGCGCATGGGGCAGCGGTCGTCCGCGCGACCCGGCATGCCTGCATCGTCGTCGATTTGCCGTTCGGGAGTTACGAAGAATCGATCGAGCAGGCGACGCACAATGCCGTCAGGATCTTGAAGGAGACCGGCTGCGCCGCGGTCAAGCTGGAGGGGGGTATGGAGATGGCCGACACCATCCGCCACCTGACCAGCCGCGGCATTCCGGTAATGGGGCATGTCGGTCTGATGCCCCAGCGTGCGAACGCCGTTGGCGGCTTCAAGGTCCAGGGGCGGGGCGACAGTGGCGGTGCGGCCGTCGTGCGTGACGCCCGTGCCGTTGCCGAGGCGGGGGCGTTCTCCGTCGTCATCGAGGCGGTTCCCGAACCTGTGGGACGCGAGGCGACCGCGGCCGTGGCTGTGCCGACCATCGGCATCGGCGCTTCACCCGGCTGCGACGGGCAGATCCTGGTGACCGAGGATATGCTGGGCCTGTTCCCCGACTTCACGCCCAAGTTCGTCAAGCGTTTCGCCTCTCTCGGCGGCGAGGTCGAGTCGGCCGCCGCGGCCTATGCGACCGCCGTTCGCGACCGGAGCTTTCCTGCCGCTGAGAATCTGTTCGGCGCCAAATCGGGCTGATGCGGAGGTGCGCCGGGCCGGCCGAGGCCGGCCCGGCGCGCGACCGGAGAGGTCAGCCGGCCTGTTCGCTCAGGTAGCGGTGCATGCCCTCGATATTGAGGCTCAACCAGTTGTCGTATTCGCCGAAATCCTTGTAGGCGGACAGGTCGACGGACTGCCGGATCTCATCCAGGGACTTTCCCTGCTGCATGCCCTGGGCTACCTGGGCCCGAAGGTCTTCCATGTAGCGGCGGTGAGGTGCGACGTCGTCCCGCGTGCCGACCCGCCCATGCCCAGGAGACAGGATCGCGAAATCCATCGCTTCGATCGCCTTCAGTGAGCCGATCCAGGCGTCGATATCGGCGCCCGGCAAATCCCGCCACGGAAGGCGGTCCGCGGTCACGACGTCGACAGCGAACAGGATCCCTTCCTCCGGGAAACGCATCACGATCACGCTGTCGCCGTGATTGGGGCCGAGATAACTGAGTTCGACCGACTTGCCGCCTAGGGTCACGGTCATGGCGTCCCGGAACGTCAGGTCTGGGGCGGCCGTGGGGGTACTGTTCTCGACAATGTGCTTTCGTGCGTTCTCTTGGGCGATCACCGTGGCCGTATCGGCGAAGACTTCGCCGCCCGAGATATGATCGGCATGGTCATGGCTGTAGATCAGGTATTTGACCGGCTGGCCGAACCGGCTGTCGAGCTCCGCCTCGAGCCATGCGGCCGCGTCGGCATTGATCGGATCGGTGGCGACGATTCCTTCCGACGTCACCATGAATACGGAAAAATGGCGGTCGTTCTGGAAGCGGTAGACGTCGCCCGCGAGATGGGTGATCGCGCGGGTCGGCCCGTCCTGCGCCGAAGCGCCGCTCGTTCCGGCCGTGATGAAAAACGCTGCGCTGGCGAGCGCCAACGCGATACTGCGAAGAAGGCTTCCCGTCATGGTCCCTCATCCTCCTGGATTGTGCTGGCTGAAGCGCCGTCGTTCGTTGCGGCGATGACCCAGGGTAGCGCTCGTCCGACCGAATCGCCATCGCGGTCGGTGACATGAGGAGAGCGGCAGTGGCGGCAGAACGGGGCCTCACTTAAACTGTCGATGGAGCCGCCACCTCTTAACGACTGCGAAACCGCGACCAAGTAAAGAGATACCGGGCCGCGGACCGGTCATCAGATGCCGAGAGGAATAGACGCATGTCGAAGAACGCAGGATTCGTCATGAGGCAGGCGACGGCGATTGGGCTGGCGCTGGCCGTGGTGATGGGCGCGGGACAGGCGGTACAGGCGGCGCTGCCGGACGATGCTTCGTCCGCCTATGAAGACGCGTTGGCGAGCTTCAACGACGATGACTACAACACGGCCATCATCCATCTGAAGAACGCCCTGAAGCTCGATCCCCGCAATCTCTCGGCACGGGTTCTGCTGGGGCGGACCTATTTGGCGATGGGGGCTGGCCAGCTCGCCGAGAACGAGTTCAAGAAGGCCCGCCAGCAGGGGGCGGGCGACGACTTCATCCTGGTTCCGCTGGCTCGGTCCTATCTGATGCAGGGCGAGCACGAGAAGCTGTTCCGCGAGGTGCAGCCGGGCGGCCGCAGCCCGAAGCTCGAAGCTGAGATCCAGGTCGTCCGGGGCGATGCTCATCTCGACCTTCAGGAATACGACTTCGCCCGCGAGGCCTACGGCGCGGCAAGCCGGATTCAGCCTCAGAGTGCCGAACCGCTGCTCGGCCAGGCGCGGGTGGATCTGGCGGAAGGCGATAACGAAAAGGCGTTGGCTTGGGTGGATCAGGCCAAGACGCTCGAACCCCGGAATGGCGACGTCTGGTTCCTGCGGGGCGAGAGCCTGCAGGCACTGGGGCGCCTCGACGAGGCCGTCCAGGATTACGACCTCGCGCTCGAAATCGATCCGAAGCATGAGGTGGCACGGCTGAGCCGCGCCAACGCCCTGCTCGATCTCGGCCGTTACGAGCCCGCTGTCGAGGATCTGGAAGCCGTCCTCGAAAGAAGCCCGCTGAATGCACGGGCCGCCTATCTGAAGGCGCTCGCCCTCGCCAAGCTGGGCAAGAAGGAGGAAGCCGAGAAGGCTCTGGACGATGCGGGCGTCGTTCTCAACTCGCTCGATCCGGATTTCGCCGCCCGCACGCCGTCCGTGCTCATGCTGCGCGGCGTGGTGGCCTATCTCCGCCACGATAACGAGGGTGCCTATCGCAATCTCGACGCCTTCATTGCCCGGGTGCCGCATCATCTGGCAGCGCGCAAGCTGCTGGGGCAGATCATGATCGATCGCGGCGAGGCGTCGAATGCGATCGACCTTCTCGAGCCGGCGCTCGACAGGCAGCCCGGCGACGCCGAGCTCCTGACCCTTCTCGGCAACGCCTACATGAACGCCCGTCTCTACGACCGGGCGATCGAGACGTTTCAGAAGGCCGCAGCCGTCCTTCCCGATGCACCGAACATTCGGACGAACCTCGCCCGGGTGCGGCTTACGGTCGGTGACACCAACATGGCGATCTCGGACCTCGAAAAGGCGTTGGAGATCAGTCCGGAGTCGAAGAATGCGGCCGCACTCCTGGGTATCGCGCGTCTCGGCGAATCCCGCTACCAGGAGGCTCTGGATGCCGCCAAGCGCCTGATCGAGCAGGACCCCGAGAACGCCTTCGCCCTCAATCTGGCGGGCGGCGCCTATGTCGGTCTCGGCGAGCACGAGGAAGCACGCAAGAGTTTCGAAGCGGCGATCGCGGCCGATCCCTATTACGACTCGCCGAAGTTCAATCTGGCGAAGCTGGATCTCAGCCTCGGCAACCGCGCGGCGGCGCGCGACCGCTACGTCCGCATGGCGAACCGCGATCGTCCCAATATCGAGGCGATGGTCGAGCTTGCTCGTCTCGAAGAAAACGCCAGGAACCTGAAAGAGGCGATCGCGTGGCTCGAGCGCGCGTCCTACGCGGACCGGCAGAACCTGCCGCCGCAGGTTCATCTGGTCGATCTTTATCTGGCGACCGGGGATACGCTGAAGGCGCTGGACCTCGCCCAGCGGCTCAAGGACCTCGCCCCAACCGACCTCCCGGTCCGGCTCGCGGAAGCCAAAGCCGAGCTGGCGAACGGCCACACCGACATGGCCGTGCAGATCTATCGGCGCATGGGGCAGATCTCGCGCGATCGCCGGTCGGTCGAATGGCTGAATCGCACGGCTGACCGGCAGATGGCGATCCAGGACTTTGCGGGGGCGGAAGAGACGCTGAGCTCGGGGCTCAACTACTTCCCGGACTCGGTGCAGCTTCAGGCTGCCATGGTGCGGCTCGACTCCCTCCGAGGCGACTCCGACGAGGCCCTGACGCGTGCCGAGAATCTCCGCCGCAGCAACCCGGACTCTCCGGTGGGGGATCTGCTTGCCGGCGATCTGTTGCGCAAGGCTGGACGGTCCGACGCGGCGGTTAGTGCGTTCCGGGAGGCTTTCGAAAAGGCGCCGACATCATCGGCTATGCTTCGCCTCTATCATGCGCGTGTCGATGCCGGTGACCGCTCGGCGGCGCTGACCGATCTCGAAGATTGGGTGAAAGACCACCCCGAGGATCTTGCCGCGTCGCGGACCCTGGCGGCCGGTTACATCGAGGCAGGACGGCTGGACACGGCCATCGCCGCGCACGAGAAGCTTCTGGAGCAGCTTCCCAACGATGCGGCTCTGCTCAACAACCTTGCCAACCTGTATCTGCACACCGCGAATCCTCGCGCCCAGGAGACCGCGCAGAAGGCGTACGATCTCGCACCCAACCAGCCGGCGACCATGGATACGCTGGGCTGGGTCCTGGTACAGCAGGGCGATCCGGTTCGCGGTCTGTCCCTTCTCCGCGAGGCCGAGGTGCGGGCGCCCGGTCAGCCGCAGGTCGCCTATCACCTCGCCGTCGCCCTGAGTAAGGTCGGACAGGTCGACGAGGCGCGCCGGAAGCTTCAGCAGCTGCTCGCGGTCAACACCGAGTTCGAGAACGCGGACGAGGCACGGGCGCTTCTTTCGGAGCTCGGCGGAAGCTGAGGGCGGTCAGCCGTCCATCATCAGGACGGCGCGAACGATCTCGCCTCGTTCCATTCCGGCGAAGCCGTCGTTGATGGCGTCGAGCGGAAGCCGCGTGGTGATCAGCGAGTCGAGCTCCAGCTTGCCGTCGAGGTAGAGGCGGGCGAGCCACGGGAAGTCGCGCCGCGGCCTTGCGCCGCCATAGCTCGACCGGGTGATTCGCTTCTCGCCCATCAGCGAGCCCCACCGAAAAGCGACGTCGTTGTCGACGTTGGTCTTGCCGAGGAAGATCACGTCGCCGCCGGGCCGGACCGCTTCGACACTGTGCCGGAAGCTCGTGGGATGGCCGGCCGATTCGATGATGCAGTCCGCACCGCGGCCCCCCGTCAGCGCCTTGATCTCGGCGACCGCGTCCTTGCGGCTGGCATCGATGCAGTCGGTCGCACCGAATTTCCGGGCGACCTCCAGCTTGGTCGCGTTCATGTCGACGGCGATCACGGCCTCCGCTCCACACAGAACCGCGCCCTGAATGGCGTTCAGGCCGACCGCGCCGGCGCCGAACACCGCCACCTTGGCACCGGGGGCGATGCGAGCGACCCTTGCCGCGGCGCCGACCCCGGTCATGACGCCGCAGCCGATCAGGCAGGCGCGGTCGAAGGGGATCTCCTTCGGTACGGCGATCGCCCCCGATTCGGGAACAACGCAGTATTCGGCGTGGGAGGAGACGACGGAAAAGTGGTGCAGCTTTTCGCCGTCAAGCGTCAACCGCGACGTCCCGTCGAGAAGATGGCCCTTAGGCTGGGTCGCGCCGAACGTTTCGCACAGGATCGGCTGATCGCGGTCGCAATAGAAGCAGTCGCCGCAATGCGGATTCCACGAGCAGACGACGTGGTCTCCCGGCCGGACATGAGTGACGGAATCCCCCACCGCTTCGACGACGCCGGCGCCTTCATGGCCGAGGATGATCGGCAGTGGATAGGCCAGCGAGCCCTGAATGACTTCGAGATCGGTGTGGCAGAGTCCGCTGGCGTGAACCCGGACCAGGACATCGGTCGGCTTCAGCGCGCCGCTCTCCACCTCATGGACGACCATCGGGCCGCCGATCTTCTCCAGGACCGCTGCCTTGAACCGCATTATCGCACCTCCCCGTGTTCCGGATTGGCGGTTGCCGTGGGGCAGGGGTAGGCGTCCTGCAGGACGATCGTCGCTACCGCAGCCACCGGCATCGCCTCCGGTATGTTGTCGTAACGATCATAGTAGCGCTTGGTGGCGTCGATCAGCCATTGCGGCTGAACGATCATGCCCAGGGGAAGGCAGTAAAGCGATGTGTCGCCGCGGCGGCGCAAAGCGGCATTGGCCGCTTCCAGCCCTTCGATCAAGCCGCGGAAATGGAGCCTGAGCAGTTTCTCGGCACCGTCGCCGCCGCTGCTCAGGGCCTCCAAGAAGGTCTTCTTGTCCATGGGACCGCCTTCGGCAGCCGCGGCGCTGCCGGTGAGGCCGATCCCCGCCGCGACCAGGGCTGCGGTGGCGACAGCCGCTGCCCTGGTCCGGACGGTCATCGGGATGTCTGCGATCCCTCCGTCGGGAAGTAGTGGAAGCTGGCGCTCCCGTCCTCCTCGACCTGTGGGACCAGGGCTGTCTCCCAGCTCAGATAGGCCTTCATCGCCTTTTCGACCTCGGTCTCGTGCTCGTAAGGCAGGAGATAGATGTCGTCGCGGGAATCCAGCATCCGCTCCAGCCCCGACTCCTTGGGCCGGCCGGCGGCCAGCCATGCCGCGGTTCCGCCGTCCAAGACCTTGACGGGGGCTTGGACGCAGGCTTCGGCCTCGGCCGCGGCGACCTGGGCCAGGGCGCCGTCGGGTGAAGTCAGGACCAGGGTGTCCGCGATATCGAGGCGCGGCAGGCTGCTCGCGAACCGCGACCGGATGGCGAACCAGGCGCCCGGTATGTGCTTCGATTTGTGCTCGCGGCTGGTACTGAGATCGACCACGGTCGCTTTCCCGGCCTCCAGCATCGCCGCCAGTTCATCCACCGAAACCATTGCCGGACGCTTGCCGTCCAGGCCGAGGACGGTGACCGGCTCTGGGCCTGTTTCCAGCGGACCTGTCCCCAGCCCTTCGTCCAGCACGTAGACATCCTCCCAGCCCATCTGGATCAGCCAGGATGCGCTCATCGTCGCGCGCACGCCGTCGTCGTCGACCAGAACCACGCGCGATCCGCGCGTGCCGATATAGCTGTCGGTCGACTGCACGAGCTGTCCGCCCTGCGCGCTCCGGGTGCCGGGTCGATGGCCGGCCTCGTAGTCCTCCGGCAGGCGCACGTCGAAGACATAGAGGGTCCGTTTGTCGCTCTCGCCGCGCCAGCGCTCGACCGTAGCCCAGTCGACCTTGCGGACGCCG
>PBKC01000013.1 GCA_002721365.1 Rhodospirillaceae bacterium
ATAGCCGGTGAGGTCGACCAGGATATGAACGGCGTCGCCGACGATCCGCTCGACCGCCTGCTCCTCCGACAGGCCCGCGAGCGAGACGAAGCGGTCCGCCGAGGCTTCGATCTCCGCCCGCAGCGGCGAGGCGGCGTCCCGGTCGTCGAGGGCGTAGCAGGTGACGGTGAAGCGGCTCCGATCATGGAGGGCGAACAGCCGGCGGCAGACCTGAGAGATCGGATGATCGCCGAAATCGGGCGAGACGTAGCCGACATGCAGGCGCGCGGGCTCGGCCTCGACCGGGCCGTGCGCACTCCGGCCCTGGTCGAGACCTCGGGCGATGACGTCGAGCACGCGCCTGTGGAGGGCAGGGTCGGCCGGGACGTAGGGAAGCTCGACCGCCAGCGGAAACAGGGTTTCGACCGGTTCGCTCCCCGATGCGATCCGCTCCACGCATGCCGGGAGGGTGGGGAGGAGGGCGTCCCGTTCCTCCCAGGCACAGAGCCAGTTGAGGGTCGAGAACAAGGCGATCCGGGCGCCGTCGAAATCGGGATCGGCCTGAAGTGCCTGCCGGAAGGCATCTCTCGCATCGTGAAGCCGACCGCTGTCCCGCAGGACCCGCCCGGCCCGGAACAGGGATTCGGACAGCCAAGGGCCGCTCTTCGCTGCCGCGAGGAAGGCCGCGAGCGCGCCGTCGCGGTCGCCTGCCGACTCCAGGGCTTCGCCCAGCAGCAGCTTCGCCTGATGGTCCGCGGGTGCGAGGGCGGTGTAGCGCATCAACGCTTCCGCTGCTTCGGCGTAGTTCCCGAGGCGGCCCAGGGCCTTGCCGAGGATGAGGAGGGTCGGCGCGAGGTCCGGCGCGGTCGTGAGGGCTTTCCGGTAATGGGCGATGGCCGCCGCATCGTCGCCGGCCCGCTGGCGGAGACTGCCGAGATTGCTCGACGCCTCGGCGAGGTTCGATGCCAGCGTCAAGGCCTGCTCGTAAAGCCTTTCTGCAGAGGCGAAATCTCCTGCCTTCTGGGCTGCGGCGCCGGCCGCGTTCAGGCAGCGGCCGAGGCGATGACGCGCCTGCTCGGAGGGGGCGAGGGTGACCTCTCGCCGGCTCGCCGCGACCGCGTCGACGATGCGCCCGAGGCGCAGATACGCTTCGGCGAGGTTGCCGTGGTAGTAGGCGACGCCGGCGTTCCGTTCGATCGCACGCGCGATCAGAGCGGCCGCTTCCGCGGGGTCGTCCTGTTGCAAGCGGAGGACGCCGAGAAGATGCAGGGCGTCGGCGTGGTCCGGCTGAGCCGCGAGAAGAGCCCGATAGAGCGCTTCGGCCTGATCGAAGCGTCCCGCCTGATGATGGGCGAGGGCGGTATGAAGATCTGCTGCCGGTCCCCTCGTCATTGCGAGCCGAAGGCGAAGCAATCCAGGCGGCGCCGGTGGTCTGGATTGCCGCGGCGCTGCGCGCCTCGCAATGACGGCAAGGGAGGCCGCGGCCCTCGCCCTTTTCCTCTGTCATGCTCGGCCTTGAGCCGAGCATCTCCCGCCGGCTCGAGGCGGATTGCCGGGTCAAGCCCGGCAATGACAGATCGGGGAGGTGTGGCGGGTGCCGACACGCTCACCCGCAGGCCTCGGCGAGGACCCGTGCGACATGGAGGGCCTCGCGGCCGGCGCCGTCCTTGATCTGGTGGCGGCAGCTCGTTCCGTCGGCGACGATTACCGTGTCGGCGTCGGCCTCGCGGACGGCGGGGAGCAGCGAGAGCTCGGCCATCTTCATCGAGACGTCGTAATGCTCGGCCTCGTAGCCGAAGGCGCCGGCCATGCCGCAGCAGCTCGATTCGACCGTCTCTACGGTCCAGTCGGGGACGGTCTGCAAAATGTCGGTGACGTCGCCCATCAGGCCGAACGCCTTCTGGTGGCAGTGGCCATGCACCAGGGCGCGGCGCCAGCGGGTGGGTTTGGGCTGCAGGCGGTTGCGGTGCTGGCTGAGGAACTGCTCGAACAGCATTGCCTGTTTCGCCAGCGCCTCCGTCGCCGCACCCGGCAGCACGGCGGGGAACTCGTCGCGGAGGGGGAGGAGGCAGGAGGGCTCCAGCCCGACGATGGGGACGCCCCGCTCGACATAGGGGGTGAGGGCGCGGAGCGTGCGTTCGGCCTCCCGCCGCGCCTCTTCGACGAGGCCGGCGGCGAGGAAGGTCCGCCCGCAGCAGAGGGGGCGGGAAGAGTCGTCGGCCTGGGCCGTTTCGACGCGGAAGCCGGCGCCGCTCAACACCTTGTGGGCGGCGCGGGCGTTCTCGGGCTCGAAGTAAGTGGTGAAGGTGTCGGCCAGCAGGACGACGGGATCGCCATTACCGGACGCTGACGGGGCGCGGTAGGGCCGCTGCCAGCGGGGCAGGCTTCGCCGGCTGCTCATGCCGGTGAAGGCTTCGCTCAGCGCTGCCGCGCCCGGCAGGCCATCGCGGAGGTTGAGAAGGCCGCCGGCTCGCGCGGCCATCGGCGCGTAGCGGGGCAGATAGGCGACCAGACGCTCGCGGCGGGACAGGGGGTGCCGCTTCCGGTACTGGGCGAGGTATTCGATCTTCATCTTCGCCATATCAACGCCGGTCGGGCATTCGCGGCGGCAGCCCTTGCAGCCGACGCAGAGGTCCATCGTCTCCTTCATGGCGTCCGACATCAGCGCGTCGCGGCCCAACTGGCCGGTGATGGCGAGGCGGAGCGAATTGGCACGGCCGCGGGTGACGTGCTTCTCGTCCCCCGTCACCCGGAACGACGGGCACATGACGCCGGGCGAGGCCTTCCGGCAGGTGCCGTTGTTGTTGCACATCTCAATCGCGCCGGCGAAGCCGCCCCAGACAGACCAGTCGAGCACGGTCTCGATCGGCTCCGGCGCGTAGTCCGGCGGGTAGCGGAACAGCGACCGGTCGTCCATCTTCGGCGGACGGACGATCTTGCCCGGATTGAACAGCCCGTCGGGGTCGAACGTATCCTTCACCGTCTCGAAGGCGCGGACGATCTCAGACCCGAACATCGCCTCGTGATGTTCCGAGCGCACCAGCCCGTCGCCATGCTCGCCGGAATGGGAGCCTTTGTACTCCCGGACCATGGCGAAGGCTTCCTCGGCGATCGCCCGCATCTTGGCGACGTCGCCCTGGTCCTTCATGTTGAGGATCGGGCGGACATGCAGGCAGCCGACAGAGGCATGCGCGTACCAGGTGCCGCGGGTGCCGTGGCGCGCGAAGACCCCGTTCAGGCGGTCGGTGTAGTCGGCCAAGTCGGCGAGCGGCACCGCGCAGTCCTCGATGAACGACACCGGCTTGCCGTCGCCCTTCATCGACATGGCGATGTTGAGCGCGGCCTTGCGGACGTCCCACACGGCGCGCTGCTGGGCGGCGTCGGTGACCGGAACGGTGTGCTCGCCCAGACCTGCGGTGAGTTCTTCCAGCTGCCTGAGCTTGGCCAGCAATGTCCGGTCGTCCTCGCCGGCGAACTCGACCAGCAGGATCGCCTCCGGCCGGCCTTCGACGACGGCGGCGATGATCGGGGCGAAGGCGGGATTCTGCTCGGCGAGGTCGAGGAGCGTTCGGTCGACCAGCTCCACCGCCGTCGGGTCCAGTTCGACGATGTGCTGGGTCGCGGCCATCGCGTCGTAGAAGCGGCCGAAATGGCAGACGCCGAGGACTCGCCGGGCCGGGATCGCCTGAAGGTCGAGATGAATCTGCGAAAAGAAGCCGAGCGTCCCCTCGGACCCCACCAGCAGATGGGCCATGTTGTGGCCGGCGGCGTCGATCGAATCGATGTTGTAGCCGCCCACCCGGCGCAGGATCTTGGGGATCCGCTTGTCGATTTCGTCGGCATTGTCGGCCGCCAGCCGGCGCATCGCCTGGACGAGGTCGGAATAGCGGGCGTTGCCTTCGACTCCGTCGAGATTGCCGGGCACCCGGTCGAAGTGGATCTCGCTGCCATCCGCCAGCACGCCGTCGATCGCGGCGACGTTGTGGATCATGTTGCCGTAGCGGATCGAGCGCGCGCCGCAGGAGTTGTTGCCCGTCATGCCGCCGATGGTGGCGCGGTTGGCCGGCGAGACGTCGACGGGGAAGAACAGGCCGTGGCGGCGAAGCTGGGCGTTCAGCTGATCGAGGACGATGCCCGGCTGAACGCTCACCCGCCGCGCCCCGGTATCCAGGGCGACGATGCCGTTCATGTGCTTGCTGGTGTCGACCACCAGCGCCTCGCCCACCGTCTGGCCGCATTGCGAGGTGCCTGCGCCGCGCGGCAGGACAGGGATGCCTTCCTCCGCAGCGATGGCGATGGCGGTCTTCACGTCGCGGTCGCTCCGCGGCACTACTACGCCGATCGGCTCGATCTGGTAGATCGAGGCGTCGGTGCTGTAGCGCCCGCGGCTGAAGGCGTCGAACAGCACCTCGCCTTCGAGTTCCCGCTCAAGTCGCTTGGCGAGGGCGCTGTCGCCGATGCGGGCCTTGTTGGATGTCGTTTGTGGGGCGCTGCGGTGCGATCCGGACATAGGAGATATGGTCCGTCGTAGTCGTGTCGGGCGGCGATGATACGGTATGATCCGCGCCCGCGATATCCTCGCCCACCCAGGAGCTCACGATGACTTTCGCCAGCGGCCGGCATTTTCTGCAGATCCCCGGCCCGACCAACGTTCCCGACCGTATCCTCCGGGCCATCGACCGGCCGACGATCGACCATCGCGGCCCCGACTTCGCCCGCATGACCAAGCGCTTGCTGGAGGAGATCAAATTCCTCTTCAAGACCGAGGGGCCGGTGGTGATCTTTCCGGGCTCGGGGACCGGCGCGTGGGAAGCGGCGATGGTCAACACGCTGTCGCCCGGCGACCGGGTGCTGATGGCCGAGACCGGACAGTTCGCGGTCCTGTGGTCGAACCTCGCCCGCCGCATGGGGCTGGAGGTCGACCTGATCCCCGGCGACTGGCGCCGTCCGGCCGATATCGATGCCATCGAGGCCAAGCTGGCTGAGGACCGCGACCACAGCATCAAGGCGGTCGCCTTCACCCATAACGAGACCTCGGCCGGCACCACCAGCGACGTGGCCGGCGTCCGCCGCGCCCTCGACCGGACCGGGCATCCGGCGCTGCTGATGGTCGATACCATCTCTTCGCTCGCCTCGATCGACTACCGCCATGACGAGTGGCAGGTCGACGTCTGCGTCGGCGGCTCCCAGAAGGGTTTGATGCTGCCGCCGGGCCTGTCGTTCAACGCGGTCAGCGAGAAGGCCCTGGCCGCGAGCCGCACCGCGTCGCTGCCGCGGGCCTATTGGGATTGGGAAGCGACCCTCGCCGCCAACCGCGACGGCTCGTTCCCCTACACGCCGGCGACCAACCTGCTCTACGGCCTCGACGAGGCCCTGGCGATGCTCAGGGAGGAAGGGCTCGACAATGTCTTCGCCCGCCACGCCCGCCTCGCGGAAGCGACCCGCGCCGCGGTGCGCGCCTGGGGCCTGGAGATGCAGTGCGTCGACCCCGACGGCGTCAGCAACACCGTCACTGCCGTCCGGGTGCCGGAGGGGTTCGATGCCGATGCGCTGCGCGCCCTGATCCTCGACCGCTACGACATGTCCTTGGGCGCCGGCCTCGGCAAGGTAAAGGGCAAGGTCTTCCGCATCGGCCATCTCGGCAGCTTCAACGACCTGATGCTTATGGGGACGCTGTGCGGCGTCGAGATGGGTCTTGCCGCCACCGGCATCGGCACCCGCACGAGCGGCGTCGCCGCGGCGATGGACATGCTGACCGAGCCCGCCCAGCGCATGGCGGCGCAGTAGGGGGCAGCGGGGCATTTCTCCTGCGTCATCACACGGCTTGGCCGTGTGATCCACGACTTGTCGGCGGTCGATTTCGTCCGAGCGGAGCCGCCGAAAGTCGTGGATGGCATGATCAAGTCATGCCATGACGGAGGAAGGGGGTGGGATGCGCGCGACAGACGACGCACCCGCCCGAGATGAGGAGGAACACAGCAATGAGCCGGATCGACAGCGTCGAGGTGCACGAGTTCAGTTGGACGGTCGAGGACATCGGTCCCGACGGCGGCGGATTCAACTTCGTCTACGATCCCGGCAACTTTCATACCCTCTCCAGCTTTGCCGTCGTCATCACCACGGACGACGGGGCCCGCGGCGAGTATGTGGCGCAGTGGGGCGGAAGCCGTATCGCTCTCGGGCAGGTACTCACTTTGGCGCCGGCCCTCGTGGGGCGCGACCCCTTTCAGCGCGAGCTGATCTACGATGACCTGAAACGGGCGATCCGCCAGTTCGACCATATGGGCCATGGCCCCCTCGACATCTGTCTGTGGGATCTGGCCGGAAAGGCCTATGGGGCGTCGGTCGCGCAGATGCTGGGCGGGTTCCGCGAACGGCTGAAGACCTATGCCAGCACGCTCCATGGCGACCGCAACGGCGGCCTCGATACGCCGGAGGCCTATGCCGAGTTCGCCGAGCGGTGCTTCCAGATGGGCTTCCGCGGCTTCAAGATCCACGGCTGGACCGAAGGCGATGCCGAGGAGGAAGCAGCGGCGATCCGCACCGTGGGCAAGCGCATGGCCGGGCGGATGACGCTGATGGTCGATCCGGCCTGTGAGCTCCGCACCTTCAACGACATGCTGATCGTCGGGCGGGCCTGCGACGATGCCGGCTTCATGTGGTACGAGGACCCCGGCCGTGACAGCGGCGTCTCCGCCTATGCTCACCGGAAGCTCCGGCAGATGATCAGGACACCGCTGCTGATGACCGAGCATGTCAGGGGGCTCGAGCCCAAGGCGGACTTCCTGATGGCGGAGGGGACCGACTTCCTCCGCGCCGATCCGGAATACGACATGGGGATCACCGGGGCGATGAAGATCGCCCATCTGGCTGAAGCCTTCGGCATCGACGTCGAGATTCACGCCTCGGGTCCCGCTCACCGCCACTGCATGGCGGCGATCCGCAACACCAATTTCTACGAGATGGCCCTGGTCGGACCCAAATGCGGCAACCCGCTGCCGCCGGTCTATGCCGACGACTACAGCGATCAGCTCGATGCGATCGGCACCGACGGCTGCGTGCCGGTTCCCACCGGGCCGGGACTGGGCGTCATCTATGACTGGGATTTCATTGCCAAGCACCGGCGGACACTGCACCGGTTCGACTGATCCGGGGGGACGATGGCGCGCTGGCTGATCATCCTCGGCATCGCGCTGGTCGTCCTCGGCCTTCTGTGGCCGCTCCTCCAGAAAAGCGGTCTCGGGCGCCTGCCCGGCGACATCGTCATCGAGCGCGAGAATTTCCGCTTCTACTTCCCGATCGTCACCTCGATCATGGTCAGCTTGGTGATCTCGCTGATCCTGTGGCTGATCAACCGGTGACGAGCCTGCGCGAACTCCTCTCTCTTCCTCAACCGTCACCCCCGCGAAAGCGGGGGGCCAGAAGCCGTGCCACGGCCCCTGGATTCCCGCCTTCGCGGGAATGACGCTCCTAGAAAGCTATTGATGCCGTTTATTGCCGGGTGAGAACCGCGAAACCTCAGCCCTTGCGGAGCTTCCTGGCAACGTCAACCGCGGCGTAGGTCAGCACGCCGTCGGCTCCGGCGCGTTTGAAGGCCTGCAGGCTCTCGAAGATCGCCCGGTCGCCGTCCAACCAGCCGTTCAGACCCGCCGCCTTCAGCATCGCGTACTCGCCGCTCACCTGGTAGGCGTAGGTCGGTAGGCCGAAGGCCTCCTTCACGCGGTGGACGATATCGAGATAGGGGAGGCCCGGCTTCACCATCACCATGTCGGCGCCTTCGGTGATGTCGAGGGCGACCTCGCGCATGGCCTCGTCGCCGTTGGCGGGGTCGAGCTGGTAGGTGGCTTTGCCCGACGGGCCGAGATTGGTCGCCGAGCCGACCGCGTCGCGGAAGGGGCCGTAGAAGGCCGAGGCGTATTTGGCCGCGTAGGACATGATGCGGACATGGCCGAAACCTTCGGCGTCGAGGGCGGCGCGGATGGCGCCGACGCGGCCGTCCATCATGTCGGACGGTGCGATGATATCGCAGCCGGCGGCGGCCTGGACGAGCGACTGGCCGACCAGTACCTCCAGCGTCTCGTCGTTCACGACATAGTCGTCGCGGATCAGGCCGTCCTGGCCGTGGGAGGTGAAGGGGTCTAGCGCGACGTCGCAGACGATGCCGATATCGGGGATCGCCCGCTTGACCTCGCGGACCGCCCGGCAGACCAGGTTGTCGGGGTTGGTCGCCTCCTCGCCGTCCGGCGATTTCTTCTCCTGCGGCGTCACCGGGAACAGGGCGACGGCGGGAATGCCGAGGTCGTAGGCCTCGCCGACCGCGTCGACCAGCAGATCGACGGTCAGACGCTCGACGCCCGGCATCGACAGCACGGGCTGGCGCTTGTTCGTGCCCTCATGGACGAACAACGGCCAGATCAGATCGTCGACGCCGAGACGCGTCTCGGCGATCAGACGCCGTGACCAGTCGTCGCGCCGGTTGCGCCGCATGCGCGTTGTCGGATAGGCGCCGGGGTTGGCGGGAAGGCGAGGTCCAGTCATGCGCAGCCTGTTTTCCGAAGACGGTGCCGAACCCGGCGACAGAGGGGCCAGCGGATCGGCGACAATCTAGCCGCCGGGGTCCGGCCCCACAACCGGCAACGGCCCGCGTTGCGCGCAGGCTGCACCAACTCTAACATCGCCCGAAATCTTGGCTGAACGAGGAACGACGTGGATTTCGATCTGACCGAGGAGCAACGCGCCATCCAGGACATGGCGCGGGACTTCGCGACCGAGCGGCTGGCGCCGGAAGCTGCCCGCTGGGACGAAGAGTCCGTTTTCCCCGTGGATACGCTCCGCGCGGCCGCTGCGTTGGGCTTCGCCGGCATCTATGTCGGCGAGGCGTTCGGCGGCACCGGGCTCAAGCGCCTGGATGCGGCGGTGATCTTCGAGGAACTGGCGGCCGGCTGTACCTCGACCGCCGCCTATATCTCGATCCACAACATGGCGACCTGGATGATCGACCGCTTCGGTAACGAGGCGCAGCGCGAGAAATGGATTCCGGGCCTCACCAGCATGGAGCTGATGGCGAGCTACTGCCTGACGGAGCCGGGCGCGGGGTCGGACGCCGCGTCGCTGCGGACGAAGGCGGAGCTGGACGGCGATCATTACGTCCTCAACGGGACCAAGGCCTTCATCTCCGGCGGGTCGAC
The DNA here is from genome assembly GCA_002721365.1 of Rhodospirillaceae bacterium. Classification (GTDB taxonomy): domain Bacteria; phylum Pseudomonadota; class Alphaproteobacteria. The sequence continues at coordinate 9,168 of PBKC01000013.1, forward strand.
CTCGGACGTCTATGTCTGCATGGTGCGGACCGGCGGGGAGGGCCCTAAGGGGATCAGCTGCATCGTCGTCGAGGCGGGGACGCCGGGCCTCAGCTTCGGCAAGCGCGAGAAGAAGATGGGCTGGAACTCCCAACCCACCGCCATGGTGAACTTCGAGGACTGCCGGGTCCCGGTCTCCAATCGCATCGGGGAGGAGGGCGACGGCTTCAAGATCGCCATGCAGGGGCTGGACGGCGGCCGGCTCAATATCGCCGCCTGCTCGATCGGCGCCGCCCGTGCCTGTCTGGACGCCGCGCGCGAGCACATGCAGGTGCGCAAGCAGTTCGGCCGCAAGCTCGCCGAGTTCCAGGCGCTTCAGTTCAAGCTCGCCGACATGGCGACCGAGCTGGAGGCGTCGCGGCTGATGGTTCATCGCGCTGCAAGCAAGCTGGACGCCAAGGCGCCGGATGCGACACTCCACTGTGCGATGGCCAAGCGATTCGCCACCGACGCCGGTTTTGCGATATGCAACGAGGCAATGCAGATACATGGCGGCTACGGCTATATCCGGGAGTACCCGATCGAACGCTATCTGCGCGATTCCCGCGTCCACCAGATTCTCGAAGGAACCAACGAAATCATGCGGTTGATCATCGCCCGCCGGCTCTTGGACGACTGAGCCTCAGTATGCCCGATAACGACGAAATTCTGTTCGACCGCCGCGGCGGCATCGGACATGTGACCCTCAATCGCCCGAAGGCGCTCAACGCCCTCAACCTTGCCATGGTCCGTGCCTTCGACCGTCAGCTCATCGAATGGGCTGGGGACGACGCGATCAGTGCCGTGGTCGTCACCGGCGCGGAGAGGGAAGACGGGCGCCACCCTTTTTGCGCGGGCGGCGACGTCCGCTCGGCGACGGAGATAGCCAAGTCAGATGATCCGGGGCCGGCGATTGCCTTCTTCGCCGAGGAATACACCCTCAATCGACGCATCCATACCTATCCGAAGCCCTATGTTGCCCTGCTGGACGGCATCACCATGGGCGGCGGGTTCGGTCTGTCGGTGCACGGGTCTCACCGGGTGTGCAGCGAGCGCGTGCTGTTCGCGATGCCGGAGACCGGCATTGGGCTCTACCCTGATGTCGGCGGCACCTACATCCTGGCCCGCTGCCCTGGCCAGACGGGCATGTATCTGGCGCTTTCGGGTGTTCATCTGAAGGCGGCCGACACGATCTATGCCGGGGTCGGGACGCATTTCGTGTCGAGCGACCGATTTGGCGAGCTCGAAGCCGCCCTTTATGACGCCGATTTCTCGGGCGATGCCTATGGACAGGTGTCTTCGATCATCGGCCGCTACACGACGTCCCCCGGCGATCCGCCGTTGGCCGCGCACCGCCGTATCATCGATCGCTGCTTTAGTGGCGATTCGGTCGAATCGATCGTGGTGGCGTTGGAAGGCGAGGGCGGTCCCTGGGCCGGCAAGGTCGCCGAAACCATCGCGACGAAGTCGCCGACCAGTCTCAAGATCACTTTCGAAGCCTTGCGTCGCGCCCGTGATCTGGAGTTCGACCAGGCCATGCAGATGGAATTTCGCATGACCATGGGGTGCCTGAAGGGGCACGACTTCTTCGAAGGGGTGCGGGCGGTCCTGGTCGACAAGGACCACAATCCGCAATGGAGTCCCGCCAAGCTGGAAGACGTCACCGATGCGCTGGTCGCGGCATATTTCGGACCGCAGCCTGAAGGTGAATTGTCGTTTGCATGATCGCGAGCCCGCTTCGCGCGGGTCGGCGCAGGAGAGAAAAGTTATGAAAATCGGATTTGTTGGTGTCGGGAACATGGGTGGCCCCATGGCCCGCAACCTGCTGAAGGCCGGGCATACGGTAGCGGCGTTCGATCTGTCGAAAGCGTCGGTCGATGCGGTGGTCGCCGATGGCGCCACGGCCGCCGCGTCGGCGGTCGCCGCAGTGGACGGCGCCGATGTCGTGGTGACCATGCTGCCGGCAGGCGAACATGTCGCTTCTGTCTATTTGGGCGATGACGGCTTGATCGCGCGCTCCGGGACCGGTGCGCTTCTCATCGACTGCTCGACCATTGACGTCGAAACCGCCCGTACTGTCGCGGCGGCGGCCGGGGAAGCCGGTCGGGAGATGCTCGACGCTCCGGTTTCCGGTGGTGTCGGCGGCGCCGAGGGCGGAACCCTCACCTTCATGGTGGGGGGTAGCGAGGAAGCTTTTTCCCGCGGCAAGCCGCTATTCGACGTCATGGGCAAGACGGTCGTCCATGCCGGTCCGTCGGGGAACGGTCAGGTCGCCAAGTGCTGCAACAATATGCTGCTGGGCATTTCGATGGTCGCCCTCGGCGAGGCCTTCACGCTTGCGGAGCGATTGGGCCTCGACGCGCAGACCCTGTTCGACATCAGTTCCAAGTCCTCGGGGATGAACTGGGCGATGATGAACCATCTGCCAGTCGCCGGTCCGGTGCCGACCTCTGCCGCCAACCGCGACTTCAAGCCCGGTTTCGCGACGGACATGATGCTGAAGGACTTGCGTCTGGCCCAGAAGGCGGCGATCGCTGGCGGCGTATCGACGCCCCTGGGGGCCGAAGCGGCCGCCCTCTACGCCATGTTCAGCAATGCCGGAAACGGCGGGCTGGACTACTCGGCGATCATCAAGATGATCGCCGGGAAGGGCTGAGACGGGAGGAGCCCTCCACCACCCCGTCATCCTCGCGCTCGACGCGAGGATATGTCTTGGCAAGGACTTAGCAGAAGATCTTCGTGTCAAGAACGAGGATGACAATCGCGTTTACCGCGTCATTGCGGGCCGGAGGCGGTGCAATCCAGTCGGCACCGTCTGCCCGGATTGCCGCGGCGCTACGCGCCTCGCAATGACGACCCGGACCTTCAGGAAAAGGCGGGAATCCCCGTAATAGCCCGGCCGAGGATCAGGGCGTGGACGTCGTGGGTGCCCTCGTAGGTGTTGACCGCCTCGAGGTTCATGACGTGGCGGATCACATGGTATTCGTCGGCGATGCCGTTGCCGCCATGCATGTCGCGGGCGACGCGGGCGATGTCCAAGGCCTTGCCGGCCGAGTTGCGCTTGATCAGCGAGATCATCTCGGGCGTCGCCCGGCCTTCGTCCATCAGCCGCCCGACACGGAGGCAGCCCTGGAGACCGAGGGCAATTTCGGTCTGCATGTCGGCGAGCTTCTTCTGGATGAGTTGGTTGGCGGCCAAGGGGCGGCCGAACTGCTTCCGGTCCATGGTGTAGTTCCGCGCCGCGTGCCAGCAGAAGCCGGCCGCCCCCAGCGCGCCCCAGGCGATCCCGTAGCGGGCGCGATTCAGGCAGCTGAAGGGGCCTTTGAGGCCGCTCACACCCGGCAGCTCGTTCTCGGCGGGGACGAACACGTCGTCCATGACGATCATGCCGGTGGTCGAGGCGCGGAGCGAGAACTTGCCCTCGATCTTCGGCGTCGTCAGGCCCTTCATCCCGCGCTCGAGGATGTAGCCGCGGATCACGCCGTCGTCATTCTTGGCCCACACCACCATCACGTCGGCGATCGGGCTGTTGGTGATCCAGGTCTTGGAGCCGTTGAGCACGAAACCGCCGTCGACCGTCTTCGCCCGCGTCGCCATGCTGCCGGGGTCGGAGCCGTGGTCGGGCTCGGTGAGGCCGAAGCTGCCGACGAACTCACCGCTCCTGAGCTTCGGCAGGTACTTCATCCGCTGCTCTTCCGACCCGAAAGCATGGATCGGGTACATGACCAGGCTCGACTGCACGCTGACGCAGGAGCGATAGCCGGAATCGACCGCCTCGATCTCATGGGCGATCAGGCCGTAGGAGACGTAGTTCACGCCGGCGCAGCCATAGCCGTGGAGGCTGGCGCCAAGCAGGCCCAGCGCGCCGAGTTCCTCCATGATCTTGCGGTCGAAGCGCTCGTGGCGATTGGCCTCCAGGACCTGCGGCAGCAGCTTCTCCTGGGCGTAGTCGCGCGCGGTGTCGCGGATCATACGCTCTTCGTCGCTGAGCTGATCGTCGAGAAGGAAAGGATCGGTCCAGTCGAAACGGGCTGCAGAGACGTTCTTTGCGGGATGCAGCGCGGCCGCTTCGGTCATTCTTCCTTCTCCTCCAAGGGCGTTCGCAGGTCTTCGCCGTCTAACGATGAAACGCGTTGGCGATGGCGACGAGATGGCGCAGACGCCGCTCGTTCATGGTCTCGATGGAGGTCAAGTACCAAGTCCCATCAACTTCTTGAAGCCTTAACTGACGGTAGCGATGCAAAGGTCCGATACCCCAGTCGCAATCGAGGCGGTAGTAGCGGCCCACCTCGTTCTCGTCGAGAACCGGGTCCTGACATCCTTCCAGCGGCAGCCTGCTGAGCGAATCCATCCCTTCGATGAACTCGGGGATCAAGTCGCCGAGAAGGCCGTTTCCCAGATCGCCGAATGGTGAATCGGGGCTGTTCAGCCACGCCGTCGGGTCGCCGTCGGATTTCAGGAAGGACAGGGTCACCCGTTCCTTCAGCCAGGTCTCCGGGTCCATCACCGGCGCGTCGACCTGATAGAGAGTGAGGCTGCTGAGCTCGGAAAACGCGCCTTCTTCCGGCCGGATTTCCAGAACGGGTGCCAGGGCATCGTCGCTCGATCCTCCCTGATCCGGGTGGGGGAGGGCATCCATGACGAATCCTGGTGGTACGTCGAAATCCTGCGCTTGTGCTCGAACGCTTACGGACATGGCTGCCGCAGCCACCAGTGCCGCGATCAGGAGCGGCGTATGCATAAGGCGTCCGAATTGGTGACTTAGATCACTGGCCGACAGACGCGAATGACCCGGCCGACGACGCCAATGCTTTCGATACCGCATGGTGAGACTTCCTCGCGTTCGTAGGCCGGGTGTCCGGCGGTGACGATCAGCGTTCCATCGAGCTTACGCTGGATACGCCTCAGCGCGATCTCACCCTCGATGTCGATGGCGAAGATACCGTTTTCACGCACCTGCTGGTCACCCCTGTTGACCAGGAGAAGGTCGCCATGCGCTATCCCTTGCGGGAGGTCGTCTCCGGCCGCCATGACCAGAAGAATCTGTTCGGGCTCGGCTCCGAGATACTCCCGGACCCAGTCACGCTTGAACGTCATATAGTCAACGATCCGCGGGCTGGACAGAGTCTTCGTGCGGCCGTTCTCTTCGAGTCGGACCTCCCGGCTGGGCATCGCGACATAGTTGGTCGTCGCATTGCCCGCGCCGGAATCCGGTTCATCGCCAACCGCCAGCCATTGCAGCGAAACGCCGGTTGCCTGCGTGATCGCGATCAAGCTGTCCCGGCGTGGTTCGGCGTCGGCGCGCAGCCACTTCCGAAGGGCGGAGAGGGACGTGCCGACCCGCCGCGCGAACGCGGTAGGGCCCCCATGCCGCTTGACGAGGATGGAAAGGCGGTCGGCAAAGGCCTGACGGCTCTTGAACTCGTCATGGTAGTTCATCAGCGATACACACAACTGTACGCATTTTTTGACGTGTGAACCTTGAAAAAACCCTTTTGAAACGTCACGATAGTCCTTAGCCGTCACTAAAGTGCGCGCGACTGACCCGGTGAGGCGACAGCCCCACGGAAGCCAGCCCATTTGTGGCGGTTGTGTATCCGGGTACGTATGGGAACGTTCCGGATAAGGCACCAGAGTTCTGATTTCCGTCTCCGCCATAGGGAACGCTTCCGCACTCGACACGCTCTGCATGGAGCAGGCGTGGTCGTGCGCGGCGCTTTGGAGCCAAGAGGAAGCGGCGAACCGACCCGCTCTTCGGTCCCAAGGATTTCCGGATGCGGCCGGCGGGGCTCAAGGCGATCGGGGGGCGTGGTTCAACGGCCTGGGATCGCGTGGCGGTGAAACACCCTACGGCCGCTACATCGATCTGCGGACCCTGTCGGAAGACGAGATGCCGCCGGCGGTGCTGGCGAGATGCCGGCAGGGTGACGTTCTGCTGGGAACGATAGCGGTCCCACAAGAGGGCGGTGAAAGCGGCCGTCTGGTCTTTTTCTGGTCCGACGGCATTGGCAAGCCGGAGGAGGTACTGCGGCAGGCAACGCAGCAGCGACCGCTGTTCGCCGCCCTTCTGCGCTATGAAGAAGCTCAGCGGGAACTGCGCGCTACCCGCGCTTATCTCAGCCGCTTTCTCGACATTTCCGAGGATGCGGTAATCAGCATCGACCGCAGCCAGACCATCACCGAGTTCAATGCCGGCGCCGAGCGCATGTTCGGTTATCCGCGACAGGACATGATCGGCCAAAGCCTCGAAAGGTTGCTTCCGGAGGCGACACGTAGCGTTCACGGACGCTATGTCCAATCCTTCGCATCGGCGCTCGAGTCCGGTCGCATGATGGGGCAGCGCGGCGAGATCGCGGGCCGACGACGCGACGGAACGTTGTTCCCTGCCGAGGCTTCGATCGGCAAGGTCATGATCGACGGCAGGGAAATCTTCACGGCGATCCTGCGTGACGTTTCCGAAAGGAAACGGGCCGAGACGGCTTTGCGCGAGAGCGAAAGCCGGTTCCGGGCCATGTTCGAGCATAATCCGGCGTGCGTCGTTCTGCTCACCGCGGACAGGTGTATCACCGCTGCGAATCCCGCCGGCGCGACCATGTTCGATCTGGCGGACGAGCGTGGCGATCTCTTTCAACGTTTTGATGACCTCCTGCCCGAAGAAGACCGGCCACGGTTCGAACGCAGTTTTGAACAGGCGCTGGCTGGGATTGGTTCCCAGTTTCATATCGCGCTCGCTGGAAAGCGACAATGGCTGGACGCACGCCTGGCGCCGCTTTCGGGCGGGGAAGGGGACGCCCCGATGTGCCTCTTCGTGGCGATCGACGTTTCCGAGCAGAAGCGCGCCGAAGACGCTTTGCGTCGAAACCAGGAGCAGCTTTCGTCCCTGGCGGCCAATCTTCCCGGTTTCGTCTATAAGCGACTGCAGCACCCAGACGGTCGGTTGGAGTATCCGTTCGTCAGTCCCTCGGTGCGCGAATTCTTCGGCATCGGCGCGGAAGAAGTGGCGTCGGACCCGCTGATCCTGTCGAAGCGCATCCACGAGGATGATCGCGATCGGGTCAGCACGGCCATGGACCGATCCGCCGAGACCTTGGCGCCTGTCGAGATCGAGTTCCGCATCGGGACCGGCAACCCGGGGACGTCGGCGCGTTGGTTTCGCAACACGGCAAGCTTGCATCGTCTTGCCGACGACTCCGTCGAATGGGACGGCATCGTTCTCGACATCACACCGCAGAAAGTCGCCGAAGAGCGTTTGAACTTCCTCGCCTTCCACGATCCGCTGACCGGTCTCCCGAATCGGGCCGAGTTCGATGAGGCTCTCGACCGGTCGATAGCGCAGGCGCGGAGACTTTCTCTCTCATTAGCACTCCACCACGTCGATCTCGACAACTTCAAGGACGTGAACGATACGCTAGGACATCCAGCAGGCGATAGCCTTCTTCGGCAGGTCGCGGAGTATCTGGCCAGACTCCTGCGTAGGGACGACACGGTGGCACGATTGGGAGGCGACGAGTTCGCCGTTATCCAGTTCGGCGTCCAGGATCCGGATCACGCGGCGCTCTTCGCCCAGAAGATCGTCGACGCGTTGCGCCAACCCTTTGCCATCGACGGCAGTAAGGTGAATGTCGGCGCCAGTGTAGGCATCGCCTATCTGGAGGGGGCGAGCGACGGGCCGCGGGTCGACAAGCGTGAGCTTCTGAAGCGGGCGGACATCGCGACCTACGAGGCCAAACGGGGTGGCCGCAACGCGTTCCGCTTTTACGATTCCGACATAGATGCGCAAACGCAGAAGAGGATGGCTCTTCGTCAAGCGTTGCATGAGGCTGTCGCCGAAGAGCAGTTCGAGCTTCACTACCAGCCGCAGATCGATCTGGCGAACGGTACGGTCGTAGGCTTGGAAGCCTTGATCCGCTGGCGCACGTCCGCAGCGGAGCTGAAAATGCCGGGAGATTTCATCGGCGTGGCCGAAGAGTCGGGGCTGATCGTCCCGATTGGCCAATGGGTCATTTACGAAGCTGCTCGTCAGATCGCCGAGTGGGCGAAGGACGGGCTTCCCGCTCTACCGGTTGCCGTCAATATTTCGGGCGTGCAGCTTCAGCGAAGCGATCTGGCTCGAATTGCGTCGACGGCCTGCGCCAAGGCGGGAATCGATACCGGACTTCTCGAATTCGAGATCACCGAAAGCGTGTTCCTGGCTTCGGGCGACGGCGTCCTTGCTCGGCTCGATGCCTTGCGGGACGTCGGGGTCGGTCTGGCGGTGGACGATTTCGGGACGGGCTACAGTTCCTTCCGCTACCTCAAGGACTTACCGATCAAGAAACTCAAGGTCGACCGCTCCTTCGTCATGAACGTGCCGGGGAGCGACCGCGAGATGGCGATCGTCGCCGCGATCATCGGTGTCGGAAGGGCCCTCGACCTCGCTGTGGTGGCGGAGGGAATCGAAACCGAAGAGCAGGGCGTGGCGCTTCAAGGGGCCGGTTGCCTGATCGGCCAGGGTTATCACTTCGCCAAGCCGATGCCCGCCGGCGAGGTCCGGGACTTTCTGCTAGGGCAGGCCGTACGATAGCCGCAGCCGAGCGGCCTCTTGGCCGCTCAGGAGGAAAACTGGATCGGCTCGCCAGATGGCTCACCGAACAGTTCGTCGTCCCGCATGATCGGCGTTCCGCGCAGGATGGTCGCCTTGGGCCAGCCCGTGACCGTCACGCCGGCAAAGGGCGTCCAACCGCACCGGCTGGCAATCCAGGAATCTTTGATCCGCCGCGCTGCTTTCAGATCGACCAGCGTGAAGTCTGCGTCGAAGCCTTCGGCGATACGTCCTTTGTTGGCGATCCTGTAGATTCTGGCGGGACCGGCGCTGGTCAGATCGACGAAGCGCTGCAGGCTCAACCGGCCGGCGTTCACGTGGTCCAGCATGATCGGCACAAGGGTCTGCACACCGGGCATGCCCGACGGGCTCTCGATATAGGGGCGATCCTTCTCCTCGCGGGTATGCGGGGCGTGGTCGGAGCCGATGACGTCGACGGTGCCGTCGGCAATGGCTTCCCACAGAGCCGTGCGATGGCTTTCGTCGCGGATCGGCGGGTTCATCCGCGCATAGTTGCCCAACCGCCGATAGCAGTCGGGGGCGAAAAGGGTGAGATGCTGGGGGGTCGTTTCGACCGTCGCGATGTCGCGGGCCTTCCGCAGCATGACCATTTCATCGCCGGTACTGACATGAAGAACATGGACGAGGCGGTTGTACCGGCGGGCGAGGCGCAGCAGTCTTTCCGTTGCCAGGCGTGCGGATTCGGCATCGCGCCAGACGGGATGCATTTCCGCGGGCGAATCTGCGGAAAGCAGGGCCTCCCGTTCCTTGAGGCGGGGTTCGTCCTCGGCGTGGACCGCCATGCGCCGATGCCCGTTGGCGAGCGCGCGGCCGATATTGTCGTCATCCGCCATCAGCAGGTTGCCGGTGGAGCTTCCCATGAACAGCTTGATGCCGCTGCATCCGGGAAGCTGCTCGAGAGTCGCAAGGTCGTCGATGTTGCCGGGTGCGGCGCCGATGAAGAAGGCATAGTCCACACGAGCACGTCCGGCCGCGCGCGCCATCTTGTCGGCGAAGGCTTCCCGCGTCGTCGTGGGCGGCGCGGTGTTCGGCATTTCGAAAATGCCGGTGACCCCGCCAAGCGCTGCGGCCGCAGTGCCGGTAGCGAGGTCTTCCTTATGCTCGTTTCCGGGTTCGCGGAAATGGACCTGGGTGTCGATCACGCCGGGAAGGACGTGAAGACCCGTTGCGTCCAGATGTTCGGCGCCCTTGGAGGCACGGAGGTCGCCGACCGCGGCGATCCGGCCGTCCCGAACGCCGACGTCCGTTTTCGTCTCGCCGTCGGTGCTGACAACGGTTCCACCCGTGATGACGAGATCGAAGGATTCGCTCATGGTCCCGTATGCCCTCCCTATGCATCGCCGGCTGATGAGCCCGCCGATGCGGTTGGGGGAGCGCTTTCCCTCACCGCTCGTCGACGTCCGGGCTCCAAGCCGCTACAGGCTATATAGATTGGATCGCTATCGCGAAAGGCGGGACCGCCAGATAATCGTCTGCCCGCCGACGAAAGACGCTGCCTTCAGGTGAAGGCCTTGAAGGCGATCAGGGTGAAGGTGTCCTTGATACCCGGGATGGTCTGGATGCGTTCGGTCACGAAGTGACCGATGTCGTCATCGTCGGGCAGGAAGCACTTCAGCAGAAGATCGTACTGACCGGAGGTCGAGTGCACTTCCGACACCTGATCGATGTCCTGGACCAGCATATCGGCGACGGCATAGGCCCGCCCCAATTCGCACTTCACCATGACGAAGATCGTCTGCATGGATCGGCCTACCGGCTGACAGGGACGGCGGTCTTGAAGAAGGCCGGAACATGCTCGCCGAACGCGACCACAGGCTGGTCTTTGCCGCTGCGACGATTCTCGCGATTGGTTTCCGGGGCCGGCTTCTGCGCCGATTGCGCCTTCGGGGGCTCGGCGGCTTCGACGTCGTTCTTGCCGCCACTCTTGGCTTTGCGTTCGGTCCCGTTCTTGGACTTCGAAGCGTCGGTGCGCCGGCTGCGGGAGCGCGGCGCGGGCGCTTCTTCCTCTTCTTCTTCGCCGGTGATCTCGACACCCGGAATGTCGATCTTCGGTATGTCCTTGCCGATCAGCTTCCTGATCGCATCGAGATACCGGCCGTCCGAAGGCGTGGCCAGCATATACGCCTGACCGGCGCGTCCCGCGCGGCCGGTCCGGCCGATGCGGTGCACGTAGTCTTCGGCGTGAGTCGGGACGTCGAAGTTGAAGACGTGGGACAGACCCGCGATGTCTAGACCGCGGCCGGCGACGTCGGTTGCCACCAGCAGCTTGATCTCGCCGGCCTTGAACGCGGACAGCGTCTCGGTTCGGCTGGACTGCGCCATATCGCCGTGCAATCCGGCAGCACTGAATCCGTGCCGGCGGAGCGACTTGTCGAGCACGTCGACGTCGCGTTTCCGATTGCAGAAGATGATGGCGTTCTCGACGTCGGTATTGGCGAGCAGGGCCCGAAGTGTTTCCCGCTTCTTGCGCGCGTCGATCACCGCCATCGCCTGCTTGACCGTTTCGGCGGGCGAGGCGGGCGGGGCGACGCTGATCTCCTCCGGCATGCGGAGGAATTCGTTCGCGAGGCGACGGATTTCCTTCGCCATCGTCGCAGAGAACATCAAGGTCTGCCGGTTCGAAGGCAGCATCTTACCGATGCGCTCGACGTCCGGAATGAACCCCATATCGAGCATCCGGTCGGCCTCATCGATGACCAGGAGCTGAACGCCGGTCAGCAGGATCTTGCCGCGCTCGAACAGATCGATCAGCCGGCCTGGCGTGGCGATCAGCACGTCGACGCCGCGATCGAGCCGCTTTTCCTGCTCGCTCATGGAAACGCCGCCGATCAGCAGCGCCATCGACAGACTGTTGTACTTCCCGTACGTCTCGAAGCTGTTCGATATCTGTGCCGCGAGCTCGCGGGTCGGGGTCAGGATCAACGACCGCGGCATCCGGGCCTTGGCGCGTCCCGCCGCCAGGATGTCGATCATCGGCAGGGTGAAAGAGGCCGTTTTCCCCGTCCCGGTCTGAGCTACGCCCAGAACGTCGCGTCCCTGAAGAATGACTGGAATGGCCTGGGTCTGGATGGGGGTCGGATCTGTGTATCCGGCGTCGGAAACGGCCCGGAGTACCTTTTCGCTGAGTCCGAGCTCGGAGAACTTCATATTCTGGGGCAGTGCCTGTTTACCTTATAACTTATAGTCGTTGACTCGTGCGGAATATAAACAGCAGCTTTTCGATGTCAATCTATGCCCGGCTTCGGCAATGACAATCGATGCCCGCTGCAATATATCCGCCACAATCGACTACCTATCTTTAAGAGGAGTGTTGTGCTGATCGATTCGACTCGTGCCGCTCTGTTGGTCGTGGACGTTCAGGAAAAGTTCGTTCCGGCGATGCACGACGCAGACCGGATGATCGCTCATTGCGCGAAGCTGATGCAGGCCGCGACCATGCTCGGCCTGCCGATGGTGGTGACCGAACAATCGCCGGAAAAGCTGGGCCCTACGGTTTCGCCGCTGGCGGAACTGGGGCCGGAGCGGCGGTTTCCCAAGACCCATTTCTCCTGCATGGGTGATCCCGCGATCAGCCGTCATCTGACGACGTTGGGGCGGGACCAGATCCTGATCTGCGGGATCGAAGCCCACATCTGTGTCCTGCAGACGGCGCTGCATCTCGTCCAGCGCGGTCTTCATCCCTTCGTCGTGGCCGATGCGGTGACGTCGCGGGCATCGTCCAACGTGGCGCTGGCTTTCGATCGGCTGCGCGACAACACTGTCGGCGTCGTGTCGCTGGAGATGGTTCTGTTCGAAGCGTTGGGCCAGGCGGGCGGCGATCTTTTCAAGCGCGTCACCGCGCTGATCAAGTAGACGGAGTCCCATGACTGCCAAGATCCCGCTGGTCCTGTGTCCGGGCTTGCTGTGCGATGCTGCCCTGTGGCGGCACCAAATCGAAAATCTGGCGGATATCGCCGACATCACTGTCGGCGACTTCACGATCGACGATTCTCTTCCGGGAATGGCGTCTCGCCTTCTTGCCACGGCGCCGGAGCGTTTCGCGCTCGCCGGGCTTTCGATGGGCGGGTACGTCGCGCAGGAAATCATCCGTCAGGCGCCTGAGCGGGTGACCCGGCTGGCGCTTCTCGATACCTCGGCCCGGGCCGACACGCCGGAGCAGACGAAGCGCCGCCGCGACCTCATGGACTTGGCGGGACGGGGCCGGTTCCGTGGCGTTACCCCCCAGCTCATGCCACTTCTCATCCATCCCGACCGGCTGGAGGACGAGCCCTTGACGCAAGCCATCATGGCAATGGCCGAGAATGTGGGGCCCGAAGCGTTTCTTCGCCAGCAGACGGCAATCGCCGCGCGTCCCGACGGCCGTGGCGATCTCGCCGGCATCGCTTGCCCGACTCTGGTGCTGTGCGGTCGACAGGACCGGCTGACTCCTGTCGAGGTCAACGTCGAGATCGCCGAAGGGATTCCCGGCGCCGACCTCGTGATCCTCGGCGACTGCGGCCATATGACGACCATGGAACGGCCGGAGGCGACGACCGCGGCGATGCGCGTCTGGCTTACCGAGCGCTGATAAGGTGTCGTGAAGGGAAACCGAGTCCGTCTATCCCTTCTGCGACGGGTCGCCTGGAAGCGGGGCATTCTCAAACAGCCGCTCGGTCATCATCTCGACGAATTCGCCGAACGCCGGGTCGGTCGGATCGGTAATCGGCCCCAGGCTCGCGCTCAGGGTCGAAAGCGGCCGGTTGCCGTGACATAGCGCCATGCGGACGGCGATCGGACGGGAGTCGCGATCGATGGCGAACTTCTCCGGTGCGACCGAGCAGAGCGAGCCACCGCCGATCGTCGGCGCGCCACCGAAAAGGATCGCCATGCCGACACCCTCGCGGGTGTGGACGGCCGGGTCTGTTGTGTAGCGCAGACCAAATCCCGGATTGGCCTCGGCCATTGCCGCAGTGACTTCCGAGTTGAGCGTCTCCCTGGGGACGCCGAACGGATTGCCGATAACCCGCGTCGCCACATAGGGGGTGTCGGAATCATAGACCGCGAAATGGGTCGGAAAATCAGCATAGCGTGTCGAGTGGTAGATCGTCGGCGTCGAGCAGGCCGAGATCAGGAAAGCTGTAGCCGCGAGGACGCCCAGGCCCCAGCGTCGGCCGGAATGGACTGATGCCTTCATCGTTCAATCGTCCGTTTGTGACTGTCCGAGGGATATGGGCAGTCATCGTGCGGATGACGAGGTGGCAGATCTGCCAGCCCGGCCTTTCGGTCAGCTCAGAGAACTCAGCCCAAGCTCGGGACCGTGCGACGCCCTAAAGATCGATGTCGTGGACGAAGGGCGCACGTTCCTGGATGAACGCCAGCCGAAGTTCGGGATTGCGGCCGAGGAGAACTTCGACCCTGCGCTCGGTCTCCTCCCTTTCCTCGCCCGGGATCTCGACGCGGAGCAGGGTCCGATGGGCCGGTGCCATGGTCGTCGATTTGAGCTGCGCGGCCGGCATTTCGCCCAGACCTTTGAAGCGGCCGATCTCGACCTTGCCGTTACCCTTGAAGTGCTCGGCGAGCAACGCATCGCGATGAGCGTCGTCTCGGGCGTAGATCGTCTCCGAACCACGGGTGAGGCGATAGAGCGGCGGTTGGGCGAGAAAAAGATGGCCACCGCGGATGAGGGCCGGCATTTCGCGGAAGAAGAACGTCATCAGCAGTGACGCGATGTGGGCGCCGTCGACGTCGGCGTCGGTCATGATGATGACGCGCTCGTAGCGGAGAGCGGACTCGTCGTACTTGGAACCATGCCCGCAGCCGAGCGCCTGGATCAGGTCGCTCAGCTCGCGGTTGGCGCGCAGCTTGTCGGCGCTGGCACTGGCGACGTTGAGGATCTTGCCGCGAAGCGGAAGGACCGCCTGGGTCTCGCGGCTCCGGGCCTGCTTAGCCGAACCGCCGGCGGAATCGCCCTCGACGATGAACAGTTCGGTTCCGTCAGGGCCCGAGCGCGAGCAGTCGGCAAGCTTGCCGGGAAGGCGCAGCTTGCGGGTCGCCGTCTTTCTTGCGACCTCGCGGTCCTGGCGCCGACGAATACGCTCGTCCGCCCGCTCGATCGCACGGTCGAGCAGCGCGTTGGCGGTGTCGGGCGCCTGGGCGAGCCAATGGTCGAAGCGGTCCTTGACCGCGGCCTCGACCAGACGCGTCGCCTCGGCGGAGGTGAGCTTCTCCTTCGTCTGGCCCTGGAACTGAGGGTCGGGAAGGAACAGCGAGAGAAGCCCGACCGCGCCGCCGACGACATCCTCCGCGGTGATCGTGCTGGCCCGTCTGTTGCCGACCAGATCGCCATATGCCTTGAGCGCGCGGGTGAGGGCGCCGCGAAAGCCGGTTTCATGCGTGCCGCCTTCCGGTGTCGGCACCGTGTTGCAGTAGGACCGGATGAACGGCTCGCCCGATTCCGGCCAGGCGACCGCCCATTCGACGCGTCCGGCCGTCCCTTCGGTCAGGTCGGCTTCCCCGGCGAAGGGGCCCAGCGCCTCGGCGCCGTCGAGGGTCGCCCGCAGGTAGTCGGCGAGACCGCCGGGAAAGTGCAGGGTCTCGCGCGCGGGGATCTTCGAATCGCTGCCGAGGAGCGCGGCGTCACAGGACCAGCGGATCTCGACGCCCCGGAACAGATAGGCCTTCGACCGGGCCATGCGGTAGAGCGTTGCCGGACGGAAACGGGCCGATTCGGTGAAGATTTCCGGGTCGGGACGGAAGCCGATGCTGGTGCCGCGGCGGTTATGGACGGCACCGACTTCGGTCAGAGCTCCGTCAGGATGCCCACGACGGAAGACCTGCCGCCACAGCCGTCGGTCGCGTGCGACCTCCACCCACAGCATTTCTGAGAGAGCGTTCACCACCGAAAGGCCGACCCCGTGCAGCCCGCCGGATGTCGCATAGACCTTGCCGCCGAACTTGCCGCCCGAATGCAGGGTGGTGAGGATGACCTCGAGCGCCGATTTCGACGGGAACTTGGGGTGCGGATCGATGGGGATGCCGCGGCCGTTGTCCCGGATCGTCAGCGTGCCGTCGGCCGCGAGCTCGACGTCGATGAAGCTGGCATGGCCGGCGACGGCCTCGTCCATGGCGTTGTCGAGGATTTCCGCCGCCAGATGGTGGAGCGCGGCGTCGCCGGTGCCGCCGATATACATGCCGGGCCGCCGGCGGACGGGCTCCAGCCCTTCGAGAACCTCGATATCCTTGGCGGAATACTCGTCCGCAGTGCGTGCGGTCGCTTGAAACAGGTCGGACATGGCGCGCATTATGGTGGCGCCGTCGGCGGCCTCGCAAGGATATAGTGGCCGCTTCGGCGTCAGCTACAACATTTGGTGAATTTATGAGCAGCGACGGCCACGACATCCCGCGCGATCCGGCGGTGCGCACCATCGCCATGCCGAAGGATACCAACCCCTCCGGCGACATCTTCGGCGGCTGGATCATGGCCCAGATGGACATCGCCGGCGGCGTGACGGCCGCCCAGCGCGCCCATGGCCGCGTTGCGACGGTCGCCTGCGACGCGATGACCTTCCATCGCCCGGTGTTCGTGGGCGACGTGGTCTCCTGTTACTCCGAAATCATCAAGATCGGCACCACCTCGATCACCGTGAAGGTGGAGGCCGTCGCCGCCCGCTATACCTCCGGCGAGAAGATCAAGGTGACCGAAGCTACGTTCACCTATGTGGCGATCGGCGCCGACCGGAAGAAACGCGAAGTGCCGGCGGAGTAGCGACGTCGAAACGTATGACCACCTTTTCGTCGTCCTCCGGTTTGACCGGAGGACCCAACGGCTCCGACGCGTCTCTTCCGGACGATGAACGGACGAAAGCAGTCCAACTGCATTGCGCCGCAGTGCCGCCGGTAGGTCCTCCGGTCAAGCCGGAGGACGACGAAATAGCTTTTTTTGAGGAAAAGGGGCCACCCTCGAAAGACAACGGCCGCGGAGGCTTTTGCCTCCGCGGCCGCTTTCTTGAGGTCCGATCGACGGATCAGACGCTGTAGTACATGACGAACTCGGTCGGATGGGGCGTGTGCTCCATCTTGTAGACCTCGTCCATGCGCAGGTTGATGTAGCCGTCGATCATGTCGTCGGAGAAGACGTTCCCCTTGGTCAGGAACGAGCGGTCGGCATCCAGCGACGACAGCGCTTCGCGGAGCGAGCCGCAGACCTGCGGGACGTCCTTCAGTTCCTCCGGCGGCAGGTCGTAGAGGTTCTTGTCCATCGGGTCGCCCGGATGGATCTTGTTCTCGATGCCGTCGAGGCCGGCCATCAGCATCGCGGCGAAGCCGAGATAGGGGTTGCAGGCCGGGTCCGGGAAGCGGACCTCGACGCGCTTGCCCTTCGGGCTGGCCGAGAACGGGATGCGGCACGAGGCCGAGCGGTTGCGCGCCGAGTAGGCGAGCAGCACCGGCGCCTCGAAGCCGGGGATCAGCCGCTTGTAGCTGTTGGTGGTCGGGTTGGTGAAGGCGTTGATCGCGCGGGCATGCTTGATGATGCCGCCGATGTAGTAGAGCGCCGTCTCCGACAGGTCGGCATAGCCGCTGCCGGCGAAGAGAGGCTTGCCGTCCTTCCAGATCGACTGGTGGGTGTGCATGCCCGAACCGTTGTCGCCATAGACCGGCTTCGGCATGAAGGTCGCCGTCTTCCCGTAGGAGTGGGCGACGTTGTGGACGCAGTACTTATAGATCTGCATCTCGTCGGCCATCTTCACCAGGGTCTGGAAGAAGATGCCGATTTCGCCCTGGCTCGGCGCCACCTCGTGGTGGTGCTTCTCCATGGTGAGACCCATGGCGATCATCTGCGTGACCATCTCGGCGCGGAGATCGCTTTGGGCGTCCATCGGCGGCACGGGGAAATAGCCGCCCTTGGCCGGCGAACGGTGGCCGAGGTTACCTTCCTCGTACTCGCGGCCGGTGTTGTAGGGGCCTTCTTCCTCGTCGATGTGGTAGAAGCCGGCATTCATGCGGGCGTCATAGCGCACGTCGTCGAAGACGAAGAATTCGGCTTCCGGGCCGAAATAGGCCGTGTCGCCGACACCGGTATAGCTGAGGTACTGCTCGGCGAGCCGGGCGATGCCGCGCGGGCAGCGCTCATAGGGCTGGCCGGTGCCGGGCTCGGTCACGTCGCAGGTGATGATCAGCGACGACTGGGCCGAGAACGGGTCCATGACCGCCGTGCTGAGGTCCGGCGTCAGGGTCATGTCCGACTCGTTGATCTCCTTCCAGCCGGCGATCGACGAGCCGTCGAACATCAGGCCTTCGGCCAGGAGATCCTCATCGACGGCGCTCTGCGCATAGCCGATGTGCTGCCACTTGCCGCGGGGATCGGTAAAACGGAAATCGACATAGGCGACATCGTTGTCCTTGATCATCGCCATGATCTTTGAAGCGTCACTCATCGAAGACCTCCCTCCAGGATGACGGGATCCATACGTCCGAAATAGAAATGTGAATAGGGACGAGCATGTGCGCTCGCCGAGCGGTCACGAAATGGTCGGGGCAGCCAGGTACTGGCCACCCCGCCATCGGCCGGCAACGTCCGCGTGCTCAGATTGCGTCCGCCCCGCGCTCACCCGTGCGGATGCGAAGGGCTTCCTCAACCGGCGTCACGAAGATCTTTCCGTCACCGATCCGGCCCGTATGCGCCGCCTTCTGGATCGCCTCGATGGCACGCTCGACCAGCGTGTCCTCAAGAACGATCTCGATCTTGATCTTGGGGAGGAAGTCGACCACGTACTCGGCGCCCCGGTAGAGTTCCGTATGGCCCTTTTGGCGGCCGAAGCCCTTCGCTTCGACGACGGTGATGCCCTGCAATCCCACTTCATGCAGGGCTTCTTTGACCTCATCGAGCTTGAAGGGCTTGATGATGGCTTCGATCTTTTTCATCGGCTGGCAGCTCCGACGGTTGCAAATCACGTGTGTGGCAGTGAGTAGCACGCTGCGTGCCAAGGCGGCGAGATGTTGCCATTCCACCGACTGACGGTATCGCGGGCGAAAATGCCACCTGCATACTGCCGCCGTTCTAGGCGAATTGCACACAAATTAAGCAGGTCGCCCGCCTGTCCTCGGGCTTGACCGGAGCGCGGGAATGTTAGAAAAGTGGCGGCCCTTGCGGCGGGTGTAGCTCAGTCGGTTAGAGCGCCAGATTGTGGATCTGGATGTCGTCGGTTCGAATCCGATCACTCGCCCCATTTCCCTTCAAGACAGGACGATACGCCCAAGCACGGGATGCTTGGGTGTCTGCGTGTCGGGTAGGGAAGAAGAGAGGGAGCCTCGACCGGCTGAGGGCAGATTGTCCGCACGGCCGGTGATCGGTAATGGCTTTTTGTTTTGAAGGCCCGTTGGGCTGGAACAGCGAGGTTGCCGCGCTGTTCACCTCTCGCCTTTTCAGGGCTTCGGCGAGACGGGCTTTCCGGGGGACCTCACGGGGGGACCCCCATGGAAAGAACTGACGAAACTCCGCGTTTCAGGCCTCGGCGACAGCGTTCGCGCGAGGCCGGGCGCCCAGCCATCCGACGGTGCTCGCCAGAAGACCGCTGAAGACGCTGACTGTTACCATGTGCTCGGGATGACCCGCTGCCGCCGTGGCGGCCATGCCGACCAGGGTTCCCAGAGCGGTAAAGCCGAATGCGGCGACAATCTTAGCGCGCTCCAACATCTTTCATCCTCCTCCTGCGTTTGCCACCCAAGGCATCGTCGATGACCGTCACTATGGGGCGGGTGTGGGGCGGGCGATGTAACGTCGATCACAAAAGCCAACGTTTTGACGGTGAGCTGGTTCCTTTTCCGGTGGCTCTTCCGCTGACAGCGCACTTTGCGCCTCCATACGGGCGTCCCTATACTCCCGGCCGATCGCGTGGAGGCCGCGCGTAGAGAAAACATTCGGGAGGAGGACGATCCATTGAGCGACCAGCCATTGAACGAGCAGGAACTCGCGGCACTCACGGCTTTCGATACGCCGACCATCTGCAATGCTCTTGAGCTGCTCGTGCCGGAACGGCGGGCAATGGGCTTCACGACCAGCAGCCTGGTCGCTCCGTTCCCGGAGCTTCCGCCGATGGTAGGCTATGCGCGCACCTGCACGATCCGGGCGGCGGAACCGTCGTCGGCCAGCAAGGAATCCCTGAGGAAGCAGCGCTTCGATTATTTCGACTATGTCGCGTCGAAGCCCGGACCGACGATCTCCATCGTCCAGGACCTGGATGACGGCCGACCTGGCTTCGGATCGTTCTGGGGAGAGGTCAACAGCAACATCCACAGGGCCCTGGGCTGCCTCGGCACCGTCACCAACGGCAGCATCCGAGACATCGATGCGATCGCCGAGGGCTTCCGCATGCTGGCTGGCAAGGTCGGGCCTTCGCACGCCCATGTGCACATGGTGGAGTTCGGCTGCGACGTGTCGGTCGGCGGAATGAACGTCTGCTCGGGTGATCTGGTCCACGCCGACCGGCATGGGGCGGTCGTCATACCGCACGCCGTTGCGAGGAAGGTGCCTGAAGCCGCCGCGCTGCTCGGCCGACGGGAAGCCGTGATCCTGGACGTGTGCCGCGGTTCGGACTTCACCGTCGAGAAGCTGAAGCAGGCGATCGGCGCCGCCGACGAGATCCATTGATCGGATTCATGGACAGAGCCGTCTCATGCAACGCTCGCTTCGCCTCGCCGCCGTCGCCACGCTCGTGCTGGCCACGGCGGCCTTCGTCCGTCCGGCGGTTGCCGCCGAGACCCTGAAAATCGGCTGGACGACTTCGGACAGCCCCAACGACCCCTATGCCATCGGCGCCCATGCCTTTGCCGAGGCGCTGGAAGAAGCGGCCCCCGGGCGGTTCGATATCCGGTTCTTTCCCAGTCGCCAACTCGGCGACGAGAAGGAGATGTTGGAGGGCTTGAAGTTCGGGGTGCTCGACATGGCGATCATCACCAACGCGGTGATCGCCAATGTCGAGCCGGCCTTCATGGTAAACGACCTGCCGTTCCTCTATGCGGACGAAGATCAGGCCCACCACGTCCTGGATGGACCGGTCGGACAGGGGCTGCTGGCGCGGCTGGAAGGGGACAAGATCGTCGGCCTGGGGTTCATGGAAGGCGGCTTCCGCCACATGATCAACAACGTCCGGCCGGTCTCGCAGCCGGCCGATGTGGCGGGCGTCAAGTTCCGGGTGATGCAGAACCCGGTATTCATCTCGATGTTCTCGGCGCTCGGTGGCAATGCCGTGCCGATGGCGTGGGGCGAGGTGTTCACCGCGGTCCAGCAGGGGACGATCGACGGACTGGAAATCCCGGTGCCGGTGATCGCCGCCGCGAAATACGACGAGGTCACACACTATCTGTCGCTGACCCGCCACACCTATTCGGCGATCGCGCTGCTGATGGCCCAGAGAACGTTCAAGAAACTGTCGGACGACGACGAGGCGGCGATCCGCACCGCGGCTTCGAAGGCAGTGGATCTGCAGCGGTCGCGTGTGGCCGCGGTACAGCAAGCGCTGGTGTCCGAGCTGGAAAGCCGGGGCATGGCCGTGAACGTCGTCGAGAACACGAAGCCGTTCCGTCAGGCCGTGACGCCGGTCTATGACGAGTTCCGTGACCGGATCGGGGCGGAAACCATGGACGCAGTTCTGGAGGCCACCCAGTAGCGATCGGTTTCGGCAAGGTCTGCCGATGTCGCCCTTGAGGTCAGGGATTGCCGCCGTCGACGGCCTGAGCGGTCTGCTCGCGCGGCTGACCGTCGTCGTCGCCGTGACGATGACGGGGGTCATGGTGGCGAGCCTCGTGCTCCAGATCGTCTTCCGCTACGGACTCGGCCAGGCACTGACCTGGAGCGAGGAACTCGCTCTGTTCCTGTTCACATGGATCGTGCTGCTGGTCGGAAGCCTCGGTGTCCGCGAAGGCTTCCATGTTCGTCTGACGCTGCTTCACGACTATCTGCCGGGCTGGCTGCGCCTGCCCCTCGACCTCGTCCTCGGTCTGCTGGTCCTCGGTTTCGGCCTCGTCCTACTGACCTCAGGAAGCGACTACGTTACCGAGACATTGGGACAGGTGTCGGCCGCCGTCGGCTACCCGATCGAGGCGCTTCATCTCGCCGCACCGGTCTCGGGCGGCCTGGTTGTCGTTCACGCGCTGGCGTCGCTGCTGAACGGCAGCGCGTTCCGAACCGCCGTGCCGCCGGTCGAGGAGCTGTCCGATGGGTGAAGTCGGCTGGGTCCTCTCGCTGGGCTTTCTCGTTCTTCTCGTCCTCGGCATGCCGATCGCGTTCGCGCTCGGGGTGACGGCGGTCGCGGCCTTGTGGGTCGCCGACATCGATCTTGTCGTCCTCGCCCAGCGGATGATCGCCGGCACCCAGACCTTCAGCCTGCTTGCCGTGCCCTGCTTCATTCTGGCCGGTGAATTGATGCAGGTGGGCGGCCTGTCGAAGCGACTGGTGGGGGTGGCGCGCGCCTTCGTCAGGCATCTGACCGGCGGCCTCGGCATGGTGACCGTTCTTTCGGCGACGTTCTTCGCGGCGATCTCGGGTTCCGCGCCGGCAACGACGGCGGCGATAGGCGGGCTGATGATCCCGGAGATGGAGAAAAGCGGTTATCGCCGGGACTTCTCGGCGGCCCTCGCTACGGCGGCCGGCCCCATCGGCCAGATGATTCCCCCGTCGATCCCGATGATCATCTGGGGGGTGCTGGCGGAGGAATCGATCTCGCGCCTGTTCCTGGCGGGAATCCTGCCCGGCATTCTTATCGCCGCCGGCCTGATGGGGGTCTGCTATGTCGCCGCCCGCCGGGCGGGTCTGCAGCGCGAGAGCCGGCGCTCGACCGCGCGCGAACTCGCCAGTGCGATCTATGACGGCCGTTGGGCCCTGGGCGCCCCGGTCCTCATTCTCGGCGGAATCTATGGCGGTATCTTTACGCCGACCGAGGCGGCGGCGGTGGGCGTGGTCTATGGGCTGGTGGTCGGACTTCTGTTCTATCGCGAGCTGCGCCTCTCGGACCTGCCGGGCATCGTCATCCGCTCCATGCGAACCTCGGCGATGGTACTGTTCATCATCGCGGCGGCCTCGGCCTTCGGCTGGCTGGTGGCGATAGAACAGCTTCCCGAACAGGCGGCGGCGCTGTTGCTCCGCGTGTCGGACAACCCGGTCGTCATCCTGCTGATGGTGAACCTGCTGCTGCTCCTGATCGGGGCGGTGATGGACAACATCGCCGCGATGATCCTTCTGGGCGGTGTCCTCACCAGCCTCGGCGCCGAGATCGGCATGGACCCGACCCAGCTCGGCGCTCTGGTGGTGATCAACTTCGCCATTGGCATGGCGACTCCGCCTTTCGGCTATGCGCTTTTCGTTGGAGCGGCTGTCAGCAAGCTGGGGGTCGAGGCCGTATCGAAGGCGCTTTGGCCGTTCCTGCTCGTTGAGATCGGCGTGCTGATGTTGGTGACCTTCGTGCCCGATGTCACCCTGGCGATCCCACGCTGGTTTCTGGGTTAGAGCGACGGCCCCCGGCGGCGGCCGGAAAGCAGGATGACGGCTGGCGGCCTGAAGATCAGCCCCGCCCGCCGATTCGCTGCGGTGATGGCTGAGAGAGAGCCGTCCGTTGTTCGGATGCGTCCTTTTGCACCAGAGCTTCGAGGGCGTTGTGGGGCGCCATGGCTAACGCCCGGTCCAGGAGCTTCTCGGCGCGCAGGGCAAAATGCTCCTGGTCGAGCCGGATCAATGCCTTAGCATATTCCGTAATCACGAGAATGCTTTGCGGCGCCAGTTTCCGGGCGCGGTCGAATGCGGCGAGTGCATCCCCTTGTGTCGCACCGTAGAGGTTCGACGCCAGAAGCGGCCCGGCCTCGTGAACGATCTCCGCATGCCACGCACCGAGAATGGCGTAGGCATAAGCATTTTCGGGGTCACGCGCGATGACCGAGTCGAGAAGGGCCTTGGCCTCTTCGGCATAACCCGCAACATGAGCTTTGAGCGGATTGCTGATGCGGGCGAGATTGCCAAGGGCGATGACCAGCTGAAGGCTTGCTTCGACATGGCCCGGCTCCTTATCGAGCGCCGTTTTCGCATAGTCGGCCGCGGAGCGGAACAGAGGGAGCCGTTCGCCGGGCGGCGTCAGGTAGAGTGCACGGACCAGAGTGGCGCGCGCCGCCAGGGCGTAACCACGTGCGGTGCCCAAGAGGGCACTGATTTCGCTGCAGGTTTCAAAGCGACCGGCGGTGAAGTCGCTGAGGGCTTCCGTGTACGTTGCCGTTCCATTCGCCCAGACCGGCGTCGCGATAGAAAGAATCGCGGCGGCTAGCAGCGAGCGGAAATGGCGGCAGGTCACCTCGTCAACGCCTGATCGAGCAGGAACGGGTCGTCGAAATGACGGCGGCCGACGAAGGCGGTGGCGTGGGTGCCCCATTGTCGCATGGCGCCCGGGCTGGCTATCCCCATCGGCCAAAGCAGGAAGCGTTCCATCCGCTCGGTGCCGGCGACAATGCCGTCGGGTCCGAACAGGCTCTTTCTGCCGCCACCGGGAGTCGGCAGCGAGCGAAGGCCGTCGTCGTCGGCAAAAGCATAGGCAGTGCCAGGGCTCCCGATCGGCTGGGTGCCGATGTCGACGACATAATGGGTGACCGGCGCCATCGAGACGACCATGCGCTCCCCGTTCCCGAGCGAAGGTGCCGTAGTCGGCGCGAAGGGGCGTTCTCGGATGTCGCTGGCAGGATAACGGTCGGCGATCCCGAGCGGCGTTGCAGGGAAGAAGGTGTGGTAGCAGCCGCACTGGTGGATGGTGTCGTAGACCAGCGGCCGGCCGTCCTCACCGAGTGTCACACGCCACCACAGGCCGTCCATATGGCCGCCGAGGATGTCGAACCGGCCGGTCAGCGTCCTGGCCGGGAACCAGATCCCGTAATTGAGCTGGAGGAGGGGTTTGCCGCCCCACCACGTATGGGAGAGGCGGGTGAAGACCGTCGGTACGTCCGTCGCCGTCCGTCCCATGCCGTCCGGTCCGATTTCGGGCCGGCCGATGCGATCGTCGTCGCTTTCGGTTCCGACCCGCCAGACCGGGGCGAAGGTCGCGAACAGGCGCGCCGCATCCTGTGGTTCGGGATACGGAATTCCGAGTGGGTTGGAGCGGGCGTTTCGGACGATTGCGGCAACGTCCGACGGCTGCAACATGGTCGATTGCGGTGGCACGTAGTCGACGACGGTTTGCGCCTGGAGGTCCGCGCCGCGGCTGAACTGTTCTGTGGTTTCCGCCCGCCAGCGCTGATAGCCCATGCTGATCGGGATCGCGCTGACTGCGTAAAGGCCGGCGAAACGTTCCCAGTCGTTATAGTGATCCGGAACCACCGCGGCGTGCAGAAGAGCCGTGCGGCGGGCCGGATCGGCGAGGTCGGTCCGATGAATGGATTCCGCACAGGACTCGGCGGTATCGCCGAGAGCGTCAGGAGCGATGCCTAGCGCGCCGGCGAGCTCCCGCCGGGTGTCGGAAGGCAGATTTGCGATCTCGTCGCCACGTATTTCGCGGTCGAGCGCACGCAGTTCGCCGGCCCAGAAGTCGAAACCATCGGCTGTGGTCAGACGGTCGGAGAAGCTCGCGAGAAAACGGTTCACCCGGTGGGCGGGAAAGCCGGCGACTCGTGCGGCGCCCGCGTCGGAGACACCAGCCGTGGCGATGGCCGTATCGACCGACCGAAGCATGTCGGAACAGGCGGCCGACGGTCCGGCGGGAGTGTCCGGCGCCAGGGTTGCGCAGGAGGCCAGGGACAGGGCCGCTATCGCCGTGGCGGCAGCAATTCGAAACCGGGCCGAAAGTGTCGTGGCGCTCATGAAATTCACCCTACATCGGCCATTCAGAGGTGCAAAGTGATCACCCGACACTTACCTGATGAAAAGGGGTAAACACCGCTAGTCATACTGTTGGGTAAGGGGAGGAAATGATGGCGAAGATCGAACGGTTTCTTGTCGAAGGGCAGCACGAACCTGTCAGTCACTATTGCCATGCGGTGCGCTGCGGCGACCGCCTATGGATCTCGGGAACGGTCGGCATCGCGTCGGACGGAAGCGTGCCCGAGGACACGGTCGATCAGTTCCGTGTGGCGATGGACAATCTCGATACCGTGCTGCGGACGGCCGGCGGAAAACCAGAGGACATTGTCAAAGTGACCGTCTTCTTGACTGATATCAATGATCGCCAGCGCATCAATCCGCTGCGGCAGGCCTATTTCGGCCCGCACCGGCCGGCATCGACGCTGGTCGAGATATCGGCGCTGGTGGCGCCGACGCTGAAGGTCGAAATCGAAGCGGAGGCGATTCTCGACCATGAGTGAGGTGTTGGGCCGCATCGTGAATTTCGGAATGAAAGGGCTGACGGGGGGAATGCTGGCTCTGTTCCTGATCGGGGGCTCCGCTTCCGCGCAGAGCCTTGCACAGGCGAAGCATCTTCTCGACCAAGGCGAGTTCATGGCGGCGGCGGAGGAGGGAACCGGCCTCGACTCCGCCGAAGGCGAAGTCATCGCCGCCCGAGCACTGACCTATTACGGGCGCTTCCTGGCGCCGGAGGCCGAGCGGGAAACGATCCTCAAGCAGGCGATCGGACATGCCGAGCGGGCCGTCGCCATTGCGCCCGACTCGGCCGAGGCCTATGTGGAGCTTGCCCATGCTTCGGGTCGTTACGCCAGACAGATCGGGGTCTTGGCGGCGATGAACGAAGGCTTTGCCGAACGCATCAAGAAGGCATTGGATCAGGCGATTGCCCTTGATCCCGACAATGCTGCCGCATTGGTCAGCCGCGGGTCTTGGAACGCGGAGATCGTTTCCTCGGCCGGCCGGATCATGGCGAGCGTGCTGTATGGGGCCAGCCGTTCCGATGCATTGGCCGACTACGAACGGGCGCTGGCCGAAGGCGGCACATCGCCGGGCATCTATCGAGAGGTCGCGCGCGGTTTGCTGCTTTTGGACGAGAAGGAATTCGGGGAACGGGCGAGGGGACTGCTGGAAAAAGCGATTGCGCTTCCGGCTGCCACGGCGATCGACCGGATCGACCAGGATCGGGCGCAGACCCTTCTCATGGAGATGAAGACCTGAACGAGACCGGGACGTCGCTTCCCGCTGCCATCGACGAAGGGGAAGCCGAACGCATCGTCGACGACGCGATCAGACGCTACATCACACGGCGCCACGCGAAGGTCGATGCGTTCGTCGACAAGCATTTCACGGTCCGTGGAGCTTGGCGCATCAACCGGCGTGCGCTCGGCGCCGATGTTCTGCGGGCGCCGTACAATCTGGCTGCCGCCGGCCCCCAGGTATCGGCGATGGCCATCGCCAAAGGCGCACGGGCGCTTGGTGCACACCGTTTCGCGGCTTGGCTCGACCGCCGCCGGTTTTTCGTGCGGACGGACGTCGCCCGCGAGGTCGAGTGGTTGCTCTATACGGAGCTGCTGGAGCTTCCCATCGTCGACGGCGAGCGTGTTTCGACCCACGACGGGTTGGCCGAAGAGATCTTTGCCGACCCGGCCGTCGCGTCGATCGTCGGCCGGGCGCTCGATATGCTTGGGGAACGACGGGACGATCCGGCTTTCGAAGGCCGACTGACCGAGCGCCTGGAGCGGTATACCGGCTCGCGACTTGCGGCAGCCGACATGGCGACGAGCCTTATGAGCCTTGCCGCTGGCGGCATCGTCTTCAAGCAGATGACGCCGGGCATGATTTCGATGGGGCCGCTGGTCGCGGGCGTCATCACCCAGCACGCGGCGATCTCCGCTTTTCCGCTGGGCAGTATGATCGGAAGCCTGTGGTACGGCATCTTTCCGGCGGCGAGCTCGGCGGCGCTTCTGGTCGGCGTGACCGGCGGGCTGGTCGCCGCCGCGGCTGCGATCTCGGCCTTCTCAGGTGTCTTGACCGACCCGCTGCTGCGGCGATTGGGCCTTCACAGGCGTCGACTGCACCGTCTGCTCAATGTTCTCGAAGCGGACATGCTGGGCCGCGGCGACGCGCGGTTCGTGATCCGCGACCACTACGTCGCGCGTCTGTTCGATGCAGTCGATCTGTTGAGAGCCGCGACCCGGCTCGCGTCCTGACGTCGCCCGGACGCGGTCGCCCCTATTCGGCGACCGAGGTCCACTCGGCAACGCGGCGTTCCGCTTCCGCGAGCTGATCGGGCGTCATGTCCTTGGCGATCACCTGCGCATTGTGCTTGTCGATGCCTTCGCCCGAAAGCATCAGCCACTTATAGGCCTCGATGTCGTCGCGTTCCGTGCCGTTACCGTCGGCATAGAGGATTCCGACGGCCCGCATCGCCAAGGGATAGCCGCGCCGGGCGGCGACGATGTAGTGCTCGAACGCCTTGTCGTATTCGAAGCCCTTCATGTACCGGAAGCCCTTCTGGTACTCGAGCACGGTGTCATGGGACAGCCACTCCGAAGACATGTAGGCGGGCTCGGCCGCCTTGTCCGCGGACTCGTCAGCTTGAGCGGTCCCGAACAGGGTGGCTGCGGCAAGAGCGGCGGCAAGGGATATGGCGAGTTTCATCGACGACCTTTCTGTGGCTTTCCTGAAGGCCGGCGCCGACGCCGCCGGCCGTGGGATGGCTGCTGTAAACTTCTTTTGCCAGTTTCCGTCAATTCACGTTCAGCGCAAGACGAACGAGACCGAGACGATGAACTGCAGGGGTTCCTGGGGCATTTCGAGCGGGAAGGGCGGGAAACGGCCCGCTGCGTTCCGCACGGCGGCGATGGAGGCTTCGGCCAATTGATCCGAGGCCGCCTTCTCGACGACCACATCCATCAGGCTGCCGTCGGGGGCGATCGTGATGCGCAAGATCACGGCACCTTCCTCACGCCGCTGCCGCGACACCCGGGGATAGCGTTTTTGCGCGTCGATCAGGGCATGAAGATTCGTCGCATATCGATCGAGCGGCGATCCGGCGACAACAGTGCCGCCGGGGGCGCCGGTCAGCGCTCCCCCCGGGATAGGACCGCCGACCGGACCTGCTCCGCCGGGCAGTCCGCGCGGACCTGTCGCGGTTCCGCCGCCCCCGCCGGCGGGTTGACGGGCGGTTTGACCGGATTGCCCGGAAGGCCGTGCCGCGAGACTTCGCGGGGGCGCATTGGTCGGTGCCGGCGAAGGGACCTCCGATGAGTCTGAAGCGGCCGGGCTGGATGATCGGGCATTTTCCGTGCCGGCGGCCCCGGTCGTAACAGGCGGTGTGATCTCCGGAAACGGAGGCGGAGCCTCTTCGGTCTCCGACACCTCGTTGGCGACGACGGTGTCGGCCTGTCGTTCGTCTGCGGACGGTGCGATGGAGGCGCCTGCCCGGACTCGCGCCGAAGCATCCGGGGTCGCTTCGCGGGGGGCGGCGCTTCCGGAAACAATGGGTGCCGCCGAGGCGGATGGCCGGCTGACGGCGCCCTGATCGGCCATGTCCAACGGCGACGGCTGGATCGGCGGCGCGGGCCGGATGGTAACGAAGGCTTCGCCGGCCTCGATCGGTTCCGCCATCCGCTCGCGCGGTCCGCCTTCGGGCTGCGGCGGACGGGACGGGATCGCCAAGGTCGCTTCGTCTTCCGCGGGAGAGGGAGACGGAATGCCGGTGAGTGCCGGCTCGCCGATCGGTACTCCGATGTCGGGCTGGCTTGGTGCCGGCAGCGGTGCGGGCGTCTCGGGAGTGATCATCCGGGCGATCGGCGGCACGACTTCCGGCGCTGGCGTTCGGGACTCCGGCGGAAGAGAGTCCGGTTCGGACGGCGGTGGTGCGACCGTGATCTCCGTCTCGGGTTGTCGTTCTTCTTCGGGCCTTAGGTCGGGCAGGGCTGGTCGCGCGAAAGGCGATAGCACCGCGACCGCATCGGGCTCCTTCGGGCGCCTGGCGTCGGGAAGAGGCGCCGTCAGGTCTTCCGGTGAGCGCATGGGGAGGTTGCGAGGCTCTCTCAAAGGCAATTCCTGGCGCAGGGCCGGCAACTCGATCGGACGGCTGGGCGCCACCTGCGACGTTGCAGGAGTGCGCTCTTCGCTTGCGGCGTCACGCTCAGGCAGCGTTTCGGTTCGGGGCGTCGGCGGCGGTACGGCCCCCGGCACGCGCTCGGGAGAGAGGGAGCGCGGCGGGTCCGCTTCCGTGGCCGGGCGGTCGGGTTCCATGTTCGAGGGGACGGTTTCGACGCGTTCGGCGTCGGCTTGGTCCGAGAGCGCCGGCCGGTCGGGCCCCACTGGCGCGGAGTCGTCCGGGGATACCTGATCCGACGTCGGCGGACCGTCGGCGGGCGTCGCCGTTCCCGGTGCGGAAAGGTCGACCCCTTGGGGCATTTTGCCGGCGCCCGAGGAATCGCCGACTCCGAGGGCGATGATGTTGACGTAAACGGGCTCTTCGGCCGGTTCGCTAGGACGCCAATCCGTGGCGAGCAGGATGGCAGCGATACCGTTGAGCAGCGTTGCCAGCGCCAAGGCGACGGCAAATTGAAGCGGCGTAACGCGTGTCACTGTCGGGCGGGGGCACGGGTCGCGATTCCGATGCGCGCTATCCCGGCCGCGCTCACTTCCCGCATCGCGGCCATCATGTCGCCGCTGCTGGCCGTAGCGTCCGCCTTGACGACGACCCGCGGAGTCGGGCCTTCCGGCGGCAGCAGGGCCGCCACGGCCTGCGTGAGCGCGCCTGGCGCCACGAGACGTTGATTGACGGCCAACTGGCCGTCCGCCCCCACATAGACGGTGATCGGCCGTTTATCGTCGATGCGCCCGGCGATCGACTCGGGCACGGTGACGTCCACCGCTTCGATGCTGCGCAAGGTGCCCGACAGCATGAAGAACACGAGCAGCAGGAAGACGACGTCGATCAGGGGCGCCATGTTGATCCGGCCGTTGAAAGGGCGGCGTTTCTCGAAACTGATCATGGCGCGGCGGCGCCGTCCGAACCGACGGTCAGGTTGATGTCGACAACTCCCGCGCCGCGGACACGGTCCATCACGCTGATGAGGGTCTGAACGGGCACTTCGGTGTCGGCGCTGACCGTCACCCCGAGGCCGGGGCGGCCGGCAAGACGTCCCATGAGTTCGCGGTCGAGCTGATCGATGCCGAGACGTAGGCCGTTGAGCGTGATTCGTCCGTCCGGACGCACCGCGACCACCAATGTCTCGTCCGGCGAAGGGGGGGGCGGATCGGGAAGCGCCGTCGTGGCCGGACCCGGCAGGCCGAGCTCGATCGATTCGTCTTCGGCGAAGGAGGTCGCGAGCATGAAGAAGATCAGCAGCAGGAAGACGATGTCGATCAACGGGGCGATGCCGATCCCCTGGCGGGGGCGTTGATCGGCTTCGAAGCTGATCACCGTCTCAGTCCCGCGAACGTCGAACCGTATCCGGCCTGGTCGGTGCCGTTTCCGCGTCCGTGGCGGGTAATCATTCTGGTCGTTAGATCCGTCATGGTGCTGCGGACCTTGTCGACCTCACTCTGCAAGAGGTGGAACGCGGCAAGCGCGGGAATGGCGATGATCAGCCCGACCGCCGTCGTAAGCAGCGCTTCCCAGATTCCGCCGGCGAGAAGGCCGGGGTCGACCTTTGTGCCGGCTTCTTCGAGCCGTGCGAAGGCCTTGATCATGCCCATGACGGTGCCGAGCAGGCCGAGGAGGGGGCTGAGGTTGGCGATGAGGTCGAGACTGCGGAGAAAGCTTTCGAGATTACGCAGTTCGGCAGATCCGACCCGGGTGATCTCTGCTTCCCGATCGGCTGGCGTCATCGTGCGGTCGGCGAGAGTCCGCACCGTCGCCTCCATGACCCGCGCGACCGGGCTGTGGGTGTGGACGAGGAACTGCTCGGCCTTGTCATAGGCGCCGTCGCGCGCCATCGCCAAAGCGGGCTCTATGAAATCGGTGCGCCGCATTCCGCTGGCCGAGAACTGGTAGAGCTTGACCAGAACGATCGCGACCGCGACGACTGACAAAAAAAGAAGGGCGGCCATGACCGGACCACCCCGTTCGAGGAGCGCTAACGCCGTTCCGATGGATGTCGTGTCGAACATGAGCAATAACTCGCAATATCGGTACCAAGTTCCGCTCTTCGCGGATTGCCCAGCCTGATACGGAGATTGCTCCTACAAATCCATCGTTTGCTGGTACCCGCTGCAGGCCGGCGCTGCCGCCCTGCAGCGGGAGGTATCATGGAGAAGCCGTTTATTCGCTACCGATTTCCCACAGCTCGAAATTGGACTCGGTGACTTCGCCGGTGGTGGCGTCGACTTCGATCTTCATCTCCCGGCCCTTCGGCATGGAAACGTCGAATTCGTAGGCGGCGCTGCCGTCCTGCTCGATCACGTATTCATGGGCCTCGATGCTCGCGCCCGGATAGATGTCGAGGACCGTCTGCTTGGCGGTCGCTTCGTCGATCTTCATCTTGGCGGTGAACATCGGGTCGTCGACCGACACTTCGCGTTCCATCTCGCTGACGAGTCCGGTGGTTGCGTCGCACTCGACGTTCCACGTCACCCCATCCCCATTGAGGATGTCGAACTCGTAGACAGGGATGCCTTCCTCGGACTTGAACTCGAGCTTTCGGGCCTCGCCCGGCCGCACTTCGAGAGCCGCAGCCAGGCAGGTCTCCATGCGGACCATCTTCCGGCCGATTTCGTCGACATCCCTCGCCTGCGCCGAACCGACACCGACAACGAGAGCGATCGCTGCAACGGTCGTGCTGTATCTGATCATCGTCTTCTCTCCTGGTCGAAGTGTGCGATCGTCAGAACCGGACGCGTACGGTGCCGCTCACCGTCGTTTCCGACTGGTCGTCGCGCAGCAGCACCGTGTCGCCCTGGAACGAAACGCTGGTCCGGTCGGTTAGGCTGAGACGCATACCGCCACCGATTCTGAAACCGTCATCGTCGTTCGACGGCTGGGCCTGACCTACACCGGCCACGACATCGTCGCGCTGCGTGTCGATCTCGTAGGTGCCGAAGCCGTAGATTTCGGTGAACTCCATCAGATAGGCGGCCTCGCCGCTGATCTGCACCTGACCGAAGTCGATGGTCCGGCCGGCGACGACGTTGGTGCCGATCGTCGAAGTTTCGGTGAAGCCGTCCTGGTCTTCGCTCGCATGGATGTAGCCGAGGCGGCCGCCCAGGCGGAAACGATCCAGGGTCGTGTGGGCGTTGAGGTTGCCCGCGGCGAACCAGCGGTTTGAGTCCATGTCGCCGCTGAAACGCTGACCGGCGCTGATGCGGGTAAGATCGGTGTTCAGCACCGAGTAGCCGAAGGTGCCGTCGATGCTGAAGAAACGGCCCAGGGTGATGACGGCGTAAGGGGCAATCGTGAAGCCGCTGGCGTCTATCCGTCCGCCGTTGAAAGTGGTGTCGATCTGGGCGCTCTCATAGCCCAAGGCGACACCGGCGGTGAAGGACGACGACAGGGCGTAGTCGGCGCCGACGATGGCGGTATAGATATCCCCTTCGAAAGCGGTGGTGACGAAGTCGTCTTCGACGGACGAGTAGGCGCCGTTCGCCCAAACGGCGATCTTGCCCTCTCCGCCGCCAGCCGAATAACCGGTGGCGGGCTCGCCATCCAGGCCGGAGGTCACGATCGGGGTGCGGCCCACAGTGCCGCTGACGAGCGACCCGATGCGGCCGCTGATCTGACTGGTGGTCTGGGTGGTGGCTACGCGAAGGATGGTTGCGGACGTGACTTCGGTAGCAGGCGCGTCGTTATCGACCTCAAGGCCCGCCTCGTCATCGTCGTCGTCATCATCGTCGTCATCATCATCATCATCGTCATCGTCGTCGTCATCATCATCGTCATCGTCGTCGTCGTCGTCGTCGTCATCATCATCGTCGTCATCATCGTCATCGTCATCATCGCCGACGGTGGCGTCGATGGCTTGAGCGTGAGCAGAACGGATGAGTCCCAGATTAAGCCATTTGGCAAGACTGGCCTCAACGACGTAGACGATCGCCAGAATGCTCAGCGCGAGGCGCAAGTTGGTGAACATGTTCTTCCTCATTCCTCTCAGCTTTTGCCCGCCTACCACTGCAGCCGCAGGCCTGCCCACGCACCGAAGGGCTGGCCAGGAGCGAAAGCACGAGGATCGCTTGCGTTGGGCGCTTCATACATGAAGACTTCGTCGACTTCCGCGAACAGACCGAAGGTTTCGTATTCAGTGTCGAAGACATTGTCGACTTCGACAAAGAATTCGAGCCAGTCGGCGATCCGATACGTCGAATGAAGATTGACGACCTGATAGCCGTCGACCTTATCGCCCAGGTTCGCTTCATCACCACGGAAGTACTGGCTGGAGTTGACGATGAGCGTCCCGCCAAGAGTCCAGCGGTCGGTGATCTCGTAATCGATACCGGCCTTGAGCTGATGCTTGGGGATACCGGGGATGGTATCGCCGGCCTGGACCTGGATCGCGCCGTTGACCGCCTGGGGATGATTGGCACTGGGGGCGGCGAAGGGCGTCTGGAACGTCGCGTCGATGTAGCTGTAGTTGACAAACCAGTTCCACGGTCCGGTCTGCCCGGCCATGCTGGCTTCGAGCCCCTGGCGGCGGGTGTCGCCGACATTGTCGAAGAAACCGCGACCGAAATTGGCCGAGTTGATGAACAGGATGTCGTCCTGGAGATCGGTGCGGAACAGGCCCACCTGCCAGTGGATCGGCCGGGGTTCGTCCCAGATCGTGAACCGGCCGCGGGTCCCGACCTCGAACGTGCGGGACACCACCTGATCGAGTGGCGGATCGGCGACGAAAGCGTTGGGCAGACGGCAGGGGCGAGCGGGGTCGGCGCAGCCGAGCTCAGCCGCTGACGGGGCGCGGTTCGATTCGGCGTAACTCGCGTAACCAGTCAGTTCCGGCGTGATCGCGTAGGTGGCTCCGACTGCCGGATTGAACCGCTGGAAGACGTTGTCGCTGGTGAGCTCGGCGCCGCCGCCCTCATCGCGAAGATCGATCTCGGCGCGGTTGTAGCGGCCCGACAGCGTGACGTTCAGCCCCTCCATCGCTTCCCAGGTATCGCTGAAGTAGAGACCATAGAGACGCGTGTTGGTTTTCAGCCGCACATTGGAGACCTCGCTGACGCCGGTGGCCGGGTCGGGGTCTGTCGTGACCAGCAGACCGGTTCCGGTGACCGTGCGATCGAGCGTCAGATTTCCGAGTTCGGACTCGGAATGAAAATGCGTCTGGCTGAAATCGTAGCTGCCGCCGACGACCAACTGGTTGGAGCGCCCCAACAAGTCCTGATCGAAGGTGCTCTGCGCCGAACCGCCGATGGTGGTCGACTGGGTGCTGCTGGTATTGAACGCACCGGGTCCGACGGCGCTGAAGATCGTGGCCGCCGCGATCGGGCTGCCGGTCTGATCGCGGAGCAGCGGCCCGTCGTCGTCGAAACACAGGAAGTTCGTATCATCGAACGGCGTTGCCGGATTGTCGGCACCGCAGGCCTCAGCGTCGAAACCGTCGCCGTTGACCGTCTTACGGATCAGGCGCCGGTAGTAGGCGTTGGCTTGCAGCGTGACATCGTCGGTCAGGTAGTGGCTGCCCGACAGATTGAACTGAGCGAACTCGTTCAGCGTCTGATCGGGGTAGGTGAATACGGCCCGTCGGTTGGCGTCGAGCAACTCGACCGGCGACGTGCCGTTACCCGTCAGATCGTTGTCGGCGATGGTGATGTCGAGTCCGAGATCGGTACTGTCGCCGCGCCAGGCGAAGTCCGAATAGAGCTGATGCACCTTGCTCGGTGAATCGTTGCGCCAGCCGTCCTCGTCGAACACGTTCATCATCGTGTAGATGCCGACGTTCTCAGCCTGGGCACCTAACTGCAGGGATGTCTGCACGCGACCGAAATAGCCGCCGGACAGTTCGAGCTCGGCGCCCTGATAGTTGAAGCCGTCCTTCATCTCGACGGAGATCGACCCGCCCAGTGCGTTCAGGCCGAAGACAGGGTTTGAACCGGGCATGAGGTTCAGCCGGCTGATGGCCTGGCTCGGGATCAGATCCCAGTTGATGGCCTCGCCGAACGCCTCGTTCTGACGGACGCCGTTCTGATAGATCGCGAGCCCCTGCGGACTTCCGAGCAGGGGAGAGACGGTGGAGCCGCGATAGTTCAGATTCGGCTGATAGGGGTTGTTCTGGGCATCGTTGACGTTAACGCTGCCGAGCGACTGACTGAGCATGTCGCCGATGCTGATCGGGTTGCTGCGGTCGAAGTCTTCACTGTCCAGCGTCTGTACGTTCGCTGGAACCTTGTCGCGTTCGACACCGGTTCCCAGCAAGGGCGACACGCCGATCACCTCGATTTCGGGCAAGGTGATCGGTTGCTGTGACCCATTCTGCGCCAGCGCCTGCGATGCCGTGGCCAAACTCGTCCCGGCAGCCAGGATCGCCATGGCCCTGCGTCCACTCGTCATTCGGTTTCCCCTCCCAAACAGGCAGTGCTTGATTCATCGCAACCTGCCGGAAGAAGGAAGCCAAGTAAATAGAGGGCTAGCTAAAATAACACAGTCCGGTTTAAATTTTCTTAAGCGGCCGATATTGAGAATAAGTTGGTTTATATCAGCCACTTCGAGGAAAACATTTGGATGAATTCAGCCTGTATTTTCTGGCTGCGAGTCCATATCAGCCGCCATTCCCCCGCACGCCATTGCCGAAACGATATTTTTCAATGCGATAGCGGAGGGCCATGCGCGTAAGGCCGAGCTGTCGTGCGGCCTCGGAAACGTTTCCGCGGCTGCGGTCGAGCGCCGCCAGAATCATTTTACGCTCGGCCTGTTCGATGGTGAGGCCCGAGAGGGCATCGTCTTCGCCATCGGCGGGGGCGGCATGGGGCGCCGCGGGGCCTTCCAGCCCCAGATGGATGGCGCTGATGGCCTCGCCTTCGCTGAGAAGAACCGCACGCTCCACCAGATGCTTGAGTTCGCGCACGTTCCCCGGCCAATGGTAGGTGCGAATGGCTCGCTCGGCGTCACGGGTGTAGGTCGGCGCAGGCCGTCCGAAGCGACGGGCGACCTGCGCCGCGAAATGCCGTGCCAGAATCACGGAGTCGCCTTCGCAATCGC
This sequence comes from Rhodospirillaceae bacterium, assembly GCA_002721365.1. Lineage (GTDB taxonomy): Bacteria > Pseudomonadota > Alphaproteobacteria. The sequence goes on from PBKC01000013.1 coordinate 45,783, forward strand.
GCAACGACGGTAGCTGGATGGATAGGACGTTGAGCCGATAGAAGAGGTCGCTACGGAACTGTCCGCTGGCGACCAGTTCGGGCAGCGGCCGATTGGTGGCGGCGATGAAATCAGCCCCTACGTTGATTTCGCTCGGGCTGCCGATGCGACGGATCCGTCGGCGTTCGACCAGGGCGAGCAATTTCGCCTGCAGCTCGAAAGGCAGTTCGGCGATCTCGTCCAGGAACAACGTTCCATCCTCGGCGGCCTCGATCAGACCGATGCGCGAGCCGGTCGCGCTCGTATAGGCGCCGCGGACATGGCCGAAAAGCTCGGCTTCCAGCAGCTCGCGCGGCAGCGCCGCGCAGTCGACGTGAACGAACGGACGATCGGCCTTGGGACCGAGGCGGTGGATCATGCGCGCCGTCACGTCCTTGCCGGTGCCGGTTTCGCCCATGATCAGCACGGTCGGGCGCGGTTCGTCGTTCTCCGGCAGGATGCCCGAGACCTGCTCGATCTTGGCACGGGCGGCTGTCATCGCCGGGCTCTCGCCGATCAGCACCGGTCCTTCGACCGAGCGTGCCTCTCGCTCCCGCGATGTCTCCAGACGACGGGAGAGCTCCGCGCTGTCAATCACACGCTGAATCACCAGGTTGAGCTCGTCGAGATCGATCGGCTTTTTCAGGAAGTCCGCCGCGCCGAGCTTCATCGCCGTTACGGCGTCGTTGATCTCGCCGAACGCGGTGAAGATGATCGTCGCCGGTTTGACGGCGGCTTCCGACTTGCTGAGGTCGGCCAGGAGATCGAGCCCGTTTCCGTCGGGCAGCCGAACGTCCAACAGAATGACGTCGATGTTGCGGTTCTGATCGGTGAGCGTTCGCCGCGCCTCGGCGAGCGTTCCGCAGGCTATGCACTGATAGCCGAGACGCTCCAAGCGACGGGTGACGGCACGGGCCAGTAAGGCCTCGTCCTCGACGACAAGCACTGAGATCGGCATTACCGGGGACTGGGGAGTATCAACATGGGCGTTGGGTGCAGGGGTCATGCCGCCGACCTCACTTCCTTCTTTTTCATTGGCAATACGATGGTGACGCAGGCGCCGCCTCCTTCCGCCTGACCGAAGGTGACCCGGCCCGCATGCATTTCGCAGATACGGAAGGCGAAGGGGATGCCGAGGCCGCTGCCGCGCGTCTTGGTGGTGGGGCCCGGGGTCAGGCCCCGGGGGTCAGGCGAAAAGCCGAGGCCGGGGCCTTCATCTATGATCGTCAGCTCGATCTCGTCGTCCGACGCCGTGAATCGGAGACTGATCTGGCCTTCCGGCGGGCTGGCATCGACCGCGTTGGCCAGCAGGCCGTAAATCGCCTGTTCCATAAGATGGCGATCGACGTGGATCGGCGTCTGCCGCGACCATCCCTCGCGGTGGACAAGGATGGCCTTTTCTCGAAGCTTATGGTCCAGCAGCGACAGCGCCCCCTCGGCGATGGCGGTGAACTGCGTTACGACCTTGGACGGCGAAGTGGGGTTGAGATAGGCGAGCAGCGAGGCCAGCCAGGTCTCCAGCCGGTCGACGGTGGAAACGATCGCCAGCAACCCTTCACGCGCGTCTTCGGACAGCGCGCCGTCATTGGTTACCTGCGCGGTGGCGCGGATACTGGCCAAGGGGTTGCGGATATTGTGGGCAATGACGGGAACCAGGGCCCCGAGCGCCGCCTGCTTCTCCGAGCGCACGAGCGCTTCCCGGCTGTCCTTGAGATCGACCGCCATCTGGTTGATCGACCGCTCCAGCGTTACCAGCTCGGCGGCGCCGGTTTCCGAAACCCGGTGATTGAGGCGGCCGGCCCGGTACTCCTCGGTCGCCCGGATCAACGCCGATACCGGATCGACAAACGCCCGTTTCAGGAAGGATCGGGCGAACAGAAGCAGCGCGGCAGCGAGGACGATCGGCAGGAACAGGATGATCATCGAGATCCAGGTCAGGGTCTCGACACGGGCATTGATGGTGGTCTGCGTAACCGCGAGCAGCTCCTCGGTGGCGCTGAACACCGCCTCGTAGCCGGACAGCCTGTCGCCCTCCAGGCGTTCGTCGAAAATCTCGAATGCTTCCGGAACGCTGGTCAGCGGCTCCTGACTGGCCATGATCCCATCGGTGTCCGCCCGCACCGTTTCATAGGCCGTTCTCAGTTTGTCGACCGCCTCGCGCTCGATGTCGTCGATCGCAAGGGTTTCGAGGGCGAGAAAGGAGTTGCCGATCTTGTCGCCGAACTCGGCGTACTGATCGCGCGCGTCAGGATCGCCTAGGAACTGGTGGTCGAAAACCTCTTTCATCTGGCGGTACAGGTCGCCACGGGTTTCCTGGACGGTATTCATCAACTGATTCAGGCGCAGCGACTCCTCCGACGCTTCGTGGCGAAGCATCAGCGCGGCCGAGCCGACGATGCCGGTCAACGCCACGAGGGCCAGAAATGCGATGCCGTGCAGCAGGCTCAGCGTTCGGAGAGAGCCGAAGCGCTGCATCTTGGTACTCGTCGAAGACAAAGGACCCCTCGTCAGTCAGGCGCAATGCGGCCGGCTCATGCCGTCGCATCCGGTCGACCTTGCGGGCCAATGGCAAACCGCGTGCCACTGATCCGACGCAAGGCTGCGCCTGGAAGACTACGCCCGAACGTGGGGTGGAGGGGAGAATTAGGTGGTTATTTTCAGCCGATTCCGGTGGAAATGAGCCGGATCACCATTCGACCTGCATGCGGAGGCCGACGGCGTTGACAGTAGTGCCTTCCTGCAGACCGGTGGGGCTGAGCTTATCGGTCTCGGTATGGACATAATTCAGCATCATGCGGACGAAAGCGTTCATGTACCAGTTGATGCCAATCGTGTAACTGCTTCCTTTTCCACCACGAATTCCGCCCGTCGCAAGATTGCCTACCCCGTCGTTCAGGTTGAGATGGCTGAAGCGAGCCGCGAGTTCCCATGCCCCCCACTGGTTTTTCGACAGGCTCAACGGCTCCTTCGGATTGACCCGCCAGAACGCGCCGAAACGGGGAAAGTAGTTGCGGGATTCGCCGGTGAGGAAATAGCTGCCGAAGACGTAGTAGCCGTCGAAATTGAGGTCGGTCAGGCGGTCGTTGCTGCGGGCGATACCGGCCCGGCCATATTCCGCCTGAACGGAAAACGGCCCGTAGACCGCGGCTGCTTCCAACCCACCGTAATAGTAGTGGTCGATATCCGAGATATTTCCCGTATCCAGGATGCGGCGTTCGTCGACCTTGATTTCCGCGGCTGATCCGAAATCGACCAACGTGCTGTTGCCGATATTGCCGGCACCGCGGGTGGTGGTGGGATAGCGCCAGTATCCCGACACGCCCAAGTGGATGGCCTCGGTGCGTTCGGCAATCGGCGCCCACGCAGCCCGCCCGTGAATGCCCCAGCCTTCGTCGCTATCGCCCTGGGTGCCGAGTTGCTCGCCGATGATGCCGAAACGAAGATAGTGGTGCTGGCTGCGATTGAGGGCGGCGATGCCGAGGCTGGGTGTGCCCGGACCGAACGCGAAGGCTGACTGGAGCGAGGCCTCGATGAAGCTCCTTTGTTCAGCATGGGTGCTCGCTTCCAGGCCGATCGCGTTGTTTTGCTGCCCGACGATCAGCCACACCGGATCGAGGCCGCGGTACACGACCACGGCCGACCGAACGCCGGCGCTGCCGGTGTCGTGGAAGTCATAGGAGAACGCATACAGGAAGTCGTCGAGAATGGTGCCGCTCACGCCCAGCACCGCCCGACGGATATTGCTGCCGCTGTTGAAGTCCGGGATCAGCGACTGCGTGGTTGCGTTGCCGCCCTGAGACTCTTGAGCATAGAAGCCGACATCGGTCTGAATCAGCCCACTGAACCCCAGGCTGTAGTTGCCGTCTTCGCTCTCCAGGTGGCGGAGAGGGCCGAAGAACGATCTCTCCGGATTGTATGAGGCACCTCCTGCGGGCGTCGCGAAGGGATCAAAGCCGGCGTAGCTGTCTTCGGCCGCCGCTTTCGCAGGGGCTGCGGCTTGCTCGCTGGATGCCGGTGCGGGCGGCTCGGACGCAGGGCTCGGTGCTGCTGCGGGCGTCGCTGGTTCGGTGGTGTCAGCGGCCGGGGGCAGGGATTTCTCGCCCGCAAGGGCGCGAACCATCGCCTCCAGCTCGGCAATACGGGCGTCCTGCGCCTGGATCTGCTGTTCCTGCTTTTCCAGACGATCGAGCAATGTGCCGTCGTCTGCGCGCGCAACACCAAGGCCCCCGCCGATCATCGCAACGATCAGCGAGCCGCCGATGAGTTCCTTAGCCACCCGTCGGTCCCCCGTTTTCTTATTATGGCCATTCGCTACATCGTTCCGGCGCATAGAACAATGAGGCTGAACGCAAAGGTCTCGTGATTCCCATACCTCCATTGGGCAGGCGGCTGCCACGATAACGTCATGGGAACGGATTAAATGACGACCTTCAGGTCTTTCGGCGCACCGGGTGTGAGGTCGTTCATGAAGCGCATGGTTTCGTCGTTCGCCGTCGTTGTTTCACTGATGACTGCCGGCGCCGTCAGTGCCGACGGTGGAGCCCTGGAGGTGAAGGCTCTCGCCAGTTATCGGACCGGACTCTTCGACAGGGGAGCGGCGGAGATTCCCGCGTTCGACCCCGTCTCCAAGCGACTGTTCGTCGTGAACGGTGCATCGAACGAAGTTGACGTTCTCGATATCGCCGACCCGGGGAATCCGCGCCTCGCTTTCTCGATTCCTCTCACGGACTACGGGGCCAGCCCGACCAGTGTTTCGGTCCATGACGGGATGCTGGCTGTCGCGGTGGTTGCCGATCCGAAGACGGCACCGGGTCGGATCGCCTTCTTCGACGTCGACGGCAGGTCGTTGGGGACGGTCGAAAGCGGTGCCCTGCCGGATATGGTCACTTTCACACCCGATGGACGCCGGGTGCTCGCGGCGAACGAGGGCGAACCGAGCGATGACTACCAGATCGATCCGGAAGGGTCGGTGACGATCATCGAACTCGCGGACGACCGTACGAATATTGCCGCTGCCCATGTGACGACAGCCGGCTTCGGCGACTTCGAGGCGGAACTGCCGGGTATGCGGCTGTTCGGGCCGAGAGCGACCTTCGCCCAGGATGTGGAGCCTGAATACATCGCCGTCTCGCCGGACTCGACCCGAGCCTGGGTCACTTTGCAGGAAAACAACGCGATCGCCGAGGTCGACCTCTTAGCTGGCGAGGTCTCCGCTATTCACGGACTCGGCTGGCGTTCGGGCGTTGCGTTTGACGCCAGCGACAAGGACGGCGCCGTCAATTTCCGGAAATGGCCGGTGTTCGGGATGTACCAGCCCGATACGATCGCAAGCTATACGACCGACGGCGGGATCTATCTGCTGACCGCCAATGAGGGGGATTCGCGCGACTATGACGGTTTCAGCGAGGAAGCCCGCGTCGCCGATCTCCGTCTCGACCCGGCCGCGTTTCCCGATGCGGAAGCGCTTCAGGATAAGAGGGCGCTAGGGCGCCTTAAGGTGACGACCACTGAGGGGGACGACGACCGCGATGGGGACTATGACGCCCTGTATGCCTATGGCACCCGATCGTTCTCGATCTGGAAGACCGACGGTACGCTGGTCTACGACAGTGGTGACGAAATCGAGCGGATGCTTGCCGAACGCTTCCCCGATGACTTCAACAGCAACAGTGACGAGAACGGCTCATTCGACGATCGGAGCGACGACAAGGGGCCGGAACCCGAGGGAATCGCCGTCGGCATTGTGGACGGGATTCCATACGCTTTCGTCGGACTGGAGCGGATGGGTGGCGTCGTCGTCTACGACATCAGCGATGTGACGCGTCCGCGTTTCGTCGACTATGTCGAGAACCGGAACTTCTCGGGCGATCCGAAAGCCGATACGGCGGGCGACCTGGCGCCGGAAGGACTGCTGTTCGTCTCCGCCGACGAGAGCCCTGACGGAACCGCCTTGCTGGTTGCCGCCAATGAAGTCAGCGGCAGCGTCACGCTGTACCGGCTGGCGCAAGCGGCAACCAACTGAAGACCCGTTCCACGCGGAGGGAGGCAATGAGGGAGTCTGCTGACGATCGCGCAGAAGTGCAGAGACATGATGGGCCATCGATCGGCACCCTGATCGAGCGCCGTCTGTCACGGCGGAGTCTGCTGAAAGGGGCGGTCGCCGCGACAGCAATCGCCACCCTGCCGTTGCCGCGCGCTCTGCGGGCAGCGGAGGAGGGGGCTGTCCCCGATCCCGGTTTCACCGAGATCACCCATGGCCTCGATGACGACAGCCATGTGGCGCCGGGCTATCGACAGCAGGTGCTGATCCGCTGGGGCGATCCGGTCCTTTCCGATGCGCCGGCCTTCGATCCGTCGGCCCAGACAGCCGCCAGCCAGAGCGCGCAGTTCGGCTACAACAACGACTTCATCGCCTTCATGCCGTTGCCGCGCGGATCGGCCAGTGCCGATCACGGCCTGCTCTGCGTGAATCACGAATACACCAACGGCCATCTGATGTTTCCCGGTTATGGCGAGGATGACTTTGCCGGGGCCGCCTCATCGGAGGAACTGAAGGTCGAGATGGCCGCCCACGGAATGTCGGTGGTCGAGATACGACGTGACCCGGCGGCCGGATGGGCGGTGGTTCGGGGACCGTTGAACCGGCGGATCACGGCGCTCGATACGGCGATGCGGATCGCCGGGCCTGCCGCAGGTCATCCACGGCTGCAGACGACGGCGGACCCGGACGGTATGACTGTCATCGGCATGATCAACAACTGCGCCGGCGGGGTCACGCCGTGGGGCACCGTTCTCACCTGCGAAGAGAACACCAATTTCTATTTTGCCGGCGATGTCTCCGCCGAGTCGGAACGTGCCAATCATGCCCGCATGGGGGTGGGCGGCGGTTCGGCTTATGGCTGGCACCGCATCGACACGCGTTTCGACGTGGCGCGGGAGCCGCACGAACCCAACCGCTTCGGATGGGTGGTCGAGATCGACCCCTATGATCCCGAATCCACGCCCGTCAAGCGGACGGCCTTGGGCCGCTTCAAGCATGAAGGGGCGACCACCGTCGTCAATTCGGATGGCCGGGTCGTCGTCTACAGCGGTGACGACGGGCGCTTCGAATACGTCTACAAATTCGTCACCAACGGCGTGTTCGATCCGAACGAGCGCGAGGCGAACCGCGACCTGCTGGATGACGGCACCCTCTATGCCGCCCGCTTCGCGGCCGATGGCTTGGTCCACTGGCTGGCCCTGGTCTGGGGGCAAGGACCTCTGACGCCGGGCAACGGCTTCGGAAGCCAGGCCGATGTCCTGATCGAGGCCCGTCGCGCTGCCGATTTGCTCGGCGCAACGCCGATGGATCGGCCCGAGGACATCGAGACCAATCCGGTGACCGGCAGCGTCTACGTCGTTCTGACGAACAACACCAAACGTAAGTCCGACCAGATCGATGCGGCCAATCCGCGTGCGGAGAACCGTTGGGGCCACGTCCTCGAGATCATCCCGACGATGCGCGATGACGGTGCCGATCACGCCGGCGCCGAAGCGCGATGGGACGTCTTTCTTCTGGCCGGCGATCCTCGAAACAGTGGCATCGGCGCTCTCTACCACCCCGACGTTTCCGAGAACGGCTGGTTGTCCTGCCCCGACAACTGCACCTTCGACACAAAAGGCAATCTCTGGCTCGCGACCGACGGTGCTCCGAAAACCGCCGGTTTCGCCGACGGCCTGTATGCGTGTGCCACGGTCGGGGAGGGCCGTGCGCTGACGCGGCTCTTCTTCCGCTCGCCGGTTGGTGCCGAGGTCTGCGGACCGTGCTTCACGCCGGATGACACCGCCTTGTTCGTCGCGGTCCAGCACCCGGGCGATACCGAGGGGTCGACGTTCGCGGCGCCCGCCACGGGCTGGCCGGATTTCACCGAAGGCATGCCGCCGCGCCCCTCGGTCGTCGCGATCACCCGGAACGGCGGAGGGGCGGTCGGCGGGTGATGGGGATACCCGTCAGAAGTCGATATACGCGCTGATCTGGTAGATCTGCGGGTCGTCGTTCCCGGCGGTTGCAATGCCGCTTTTCAGATTGGCCGCGTTGCCCGTGGCCTCGCTGTCGTTGTCGACGTTGACGTAGTTGAACGAGAAACGAACGTTCTTGGTCGCGTACCAATTGAGACCAAGCGACCAGTTGCTTTCGTTGCCGCCGCGGACCGACCCGTCGCTCAGGTCTATGGTGCTGTAGCGGCCGGCGACTTCCCACGCGCCCCAACCGCCGTCGCCGAAAGCCTGATTCGGCGAGATGCGTCCGAACGTGCCGGACGAGGCGTCGTAGTTGCGCGACTCACCGGTGAGGAAGTAGCTCGCCTGGGCATACCAGCCATCGAACGTGACGTCATCGAGGCCGGGGAGCGCGCTTCGTGGCGACCGGCTGACCGTAGCCGTCAGATATTCGCCCTGTAGCGAAAGCGGGCCCCAGACTGCGGCGAGCTCGGCCGCGATCCTGGTGACGCTGTCGACGCCTGCAAGATTCCCGGTGTCGACGAAGCGGGCCCCCGTCACGTGGGACTCCGGCCGCTCTCTGAAGCGGACGGTGCTGCCCCTCGGATCTTCATAGCCAGCCGACAGGCCGAGATGGACCGCCATCGTTTTTTCGGCGATCGGCGCGTAGGTCACCCGTCCGACGGCATGCCAGCCTTCGTCGCCTTCACTGCCCGCATCGTCGTTGAAGCTCTCGCCATAGAGCCCCGTCATCGCCGAGAAGTTGCTGCCGCCATAGCTGGCATCGATACCGGTCAGCCGCCCTAGCGCCAGAGCCACCGGCGTCGCGCGCTCGATGAAGGTGATATATTTGGCGCTGCCGAACTGATCGAGGCTGAAGGGCGGCTTCTCATGACCTACGCGGATCGTGACCGAGTCCAGGCCGAGATAGGCGATATAGGCATCGTTGACCGAGGCGTTGCCGGTCGCGACGTCGAGCTCGAACTTGAAGCCCCAGTCGTCGAACACCTTGCCCTGGGTGAAGATCCGGGTACGGCGGAGCTCGGTGCCGTCGCCGAGATAACTCTTGTCCTCGTCATAGAGGGCGGCCTCCGCCTGAACCCGACCGCCGAACTGAATGCTGTTGCGTCCGTCGGGCGAAGTGAATTTGAGGCCCGTTCCTCCATAACTGATGGCGGGTGCCTCCTCAGCCGGTGCCGGCGTGCTGGCCTGGGCATTCAGTTTCTGCTCGAGCGCCGCGATCTGCGCCTTCATCGCGTTGATTTCGGCGAGGAGTTCATCCTGCGTCTGCGCCTGGGCTGACAGGGGCAGCAGGATCGCTGCCACCGCCGCGCCGCTCAGCATGGTCGTTTGGAAGGTCGTGCGTCGCATGGTCCCTCACTCGGTGCGATCGATGATGTGTCGGATCGATCGGTCCACGGTGGTGGTGTCGGCCGATACCGCGGATTCCCTCTATCTCAACGGCGCAAGGGAGACAACGCTATATCTAATAATATATAGCGAGTGGCTGAAAATAGCCCTCCGCAACGGTGTTGCAGAGGGCTTTCTAGGGTAGGTCGTAACTAGACTGTTCTTGAGGCGTCCCGTCGGCCTTGCACGGGACGCCTCTACAGGAACCTGCTGCGAACAGGGCGATTAGAAGTCGATCTGGGCCCGAAACTGCAGGATGTTGAGGTCCTGGTTGACGATGCCCGTCTGAGCGGTGGCCCCCTCGATATCGGCAATCACATAGTTCGCCATGAACCGGACGTTCTTGGTGGCGTACCAGTTCAAGCCGATGGTCCAATCGTCGAGCTGTCCCCCCTGCGCGAAGCTGTCGCTGAGGTCGAGGGTGGAATAGCGAAGAGCGACTTCCCAAGCGCCGTATCCGCCTTCACCCACGACGCTCTTCGGCTTGACGCGACCAAAAGAGCCGTCGCCCACGTCGTAGTTTCGGGATTCTCCGGTCAGGAAGAAGCTGGCAAAGGCGTACCAGCCGTCAAACGTGTAGTCCTGCGGGTTGAGACCGGCAGGCGCATCGTCGTGAAAGCCGTCCTTGATCGTCGTCCGGATATACTCACCCTGCACCGAGAACGGTCCGTACACGGCGGCCGCTTCCAGGCCGTATGAGGTCCGGCCGCGGGCGCCGAGCGTCCAGTCATCGGTGTCTACCGGATCGAAGCCGTCGACATGCGTGGCGGCCTCAGTGCTGAGGTCGGAGATCGCTACGTCGTCGAAGGCGGTGTGATCGATCGAGCCGCCAAGGTGGACCACCATGGTCTTCTCGTGGATCGGTGCCACCCATGCCCGGCCCGTGAGGCTGTAACCTTCGCCACCGCCGGCGGTGGCACCGAAACCTGCCGTCGAGCCGCGGAATACACCTGCCGCGGCGCCCCACATTTCGTCATCGCCGGTCCACAGGCTGATACCGATTTGACGGCCACCGCCACCAATCGCGTCATTGACGTCGTTCCGCTCCATGAACGTGATGTACTTGGAGCTTGTCAGTTCTTCGAGACCGAACGGCTTCTTGTGCTGTCCGACAGTGATCGGACCGAAGTCGAAGCCGGTGTAGGCCAGCCAGACGTCTTTGAAGTTCGCATCGGCGAAATCGTATTGAGCCTTGAACTTCCAGTCGTTATAGACCTTACCCTCGACGAAGATCCGGGCACGGCGGAACTCGGTTCCGTCGGTGAAGTCGAAATTGCCGGCCCGGTTGTCGTCATCATTATACCAAGCGGCATCGACCATGATGCGGCCGCCGATTTCGAAGTGATGCTTCCCGTCCGGTGAGTCGAATTCGAAGTCGGTACCGTCATATTCGGCGTTGCCTGCGGCCTTGACCGCCTGATCCGCTTTCGCCTGGGCCTCCTTGACCTGGGAGCCGAGCTTGATTTCGAGGTCCTGGATCTTGTTTTCGAGCGCCTCGATCCGGGCGGCGGTCGCCGGGTCCATTTGTGCATGCGCCGGCATGGCGGCCATTGCCGCGGCGCCGAGCACACTGGTTGCCAGCAGCTTGTTCCTGAGAGAACCCATTACTTCATTCCTCATTTATGCGGATTGGACTCGCTGGATGGCCGTGGTCCGACCGACAGACCGGCGTGTGATCGAAGACACACGTTGCGTGCAGCGCGCTTCCGCAAGTGGTTCGCGATACGTCGGAAACATGATCCAGCCCCCCACCGCCCGCCGCCCGCCTTGGACCGGCGGAACTTAAGGCGATGCCTTCCATGTTCGAGCGTTTGAAACGCTCTCCGAGGCTTCGTCTAAGGGCGCTGTGTTACCGAAAACCGGCTCATTCGGTTTCAAAATTATGACGCAGCCACAATGGGATGCGCTTGTTGCCGCAATGCAACAGGACAGCCGGCCACGAAGGCTGGCACCAAACGAGGTAGATAGAAAGAAGGGGGTGTCGGAGGGAAGCTGGCGGGGCGGGTGCCCGCCGAGACGTCAGTCTTCGTCTTCGTCGCGAGTCAGATCGGAGAACATGGCGTTCATCTGCTTCTGGCGTTCCTGCTCCTTTTCCACCGCTTCCAGGCGGTGAGCCATGGAGACGACCGCACGGCCGATCGGGGCAATCGTGTCGTCAAGGCGGTGACGGAGCGATTCGAGGCGGGTTTCGATCGCAGTCAGTGATTCGGACGCATCCTGAGAAACGGCTCGTATGCCGGGAAGGGACCTTTCCGGAAGGCCGGCGCCCAATTCGCTGCTGGCGGTTCGGCCGATGGTGCGGGTAAGCCAGGCACCAAGCGTCATGCCCGCGGCGCGCGCCGCTTTCTTGGCCAGCGCCCGCGCTTCGGGATCGACGTTCTTGACCGACCAGGGATTGTTGGGATTCATCGCGGCGCCTCGACGTCTCGGTACTACCGGAAACACTACCCAATCCGGGTCCGCACCTCAAGATCGCGCAGGGCATGCGTCGCATTTGCCGGAGCGCGCGAGAAAGCTAACATTGCGCCATGGACAAGGCCCTTTCCAGCCGTGGAACGGCTATTCTCTCGGTCGCCGAAATGTATCGCGCCGATCGGGCAGCGATGGCGGCCGGTGTTTCCGGCCTTCGCCTCATGGAAAGCGCCGGCGCGGCCGTCGTCGACACTCTTTGCGCGCGGTGGGCTCCACGGTCCGTGGCGGTCCTCTGCGGTCCCGGCAATAACGGCGGCGACGGTTTCGTTGTCGCGCGGCGACTGATGGAGCGAGGCTGGCCCGTGCGGCTGGCGCTGCTGGGTAAGCGGGACGGGTTGAAGGGCGACGCGGCTGCAATGGCGGCCAAGTGGACGGGGCCGGTCGAACCACTGGAACCGAAGAGTCTGGCCGGGGTCCGTCTGGTGGTCGACGCGATCTTCGGGGCCGGTCTGACACGTCCCGTCGATGGTGCGCCGGCGGCCGTTCTGCAGGAGGTCGCCGATCGAGGGCTTCCCTGCGTTGCGATCGACATGCCCAGCGGCGTCGACGGGGAGACGGGAGCCGTCCTCGGTATCGCCGCTCCGGCAGCCTTGACCGTCACCTTTTTTCGCCCGAAACCCGGTCACTGCCTGATGCCCGGCCGCGCCTTGTGCGGTGATCTGCGCGTGGCGCCGATCGGCATTCCCAGGTCTGTGCTCGACACGATCGCTCCCACGGGCGCGGTCAACGGAACCGGTTTGTGGCTGTCCGCTTTTCCCTGGCCGCGCGCGGACGGACATAAATACAGCCGCGGACATGCGGTGGTGGTTGGCGGGAAGGCGGACGCGAGCGGGGCTGCACGGCTCGCGGCGGTGGCGGCGTTGCGGGCGGGGGCCGGCCTGGTGACGGTCGCCGTTCCGTCAGACGCCGTGCCTGTCTATGGCAGCCAGCTTACGGCGGTGATGATGTCGGCCGTCGACAGCGTCGATGATTTCGCCGCGTTTCTATCCGATTCGCGTCGGAACGCTGTCCTGCTGGGTCCAGGGGGCGGTGTTGGCGCCGAGACGCGTGCTCGGGCCCTGGCTGCGCTTGGCGCCGGCAAGGCCTGCGTGCTCGATGCAGACGCGATTACATCCTTCGCCGATCGGCCGCAGGAACTTCTGAATGCATGCTCGGAGCGCACGGTTCTCACGCCGCACGAAGGGGAGTTCCGGCGCCTTTTCCCCGATGCCGGCGACGGCGACAAGCTCAGCCGCGCCCGGGCAGCGGCGCGGGACAGCGGCGCCGTAGTCCTTCTAAAGGGCTACGAC
>PBKC01000014.1 GCA_002721365.1 Rhodospirillaceae bacterium
CGGCGGTCGCGGTCAGCGCGATCATGCGCGGGTTGTCGAGTTCGGCGCGGATCTCCGCCAGGCGCATATATTCGGGCCGGAAGTCATGGCCCCATTGCGACACGCAATGCGCCTCGTCCACCGCCAGAAGGCCGATGCCGGCGCGGCGCAGCGCGGCCTGCAGGTCGGGCCGCACGAGCCGTTCAGGCGCCACATAGAGCAGCTTCAGCCGGCCCTCGCCGGCGGCGCGCAGCAGGTCGCGGTTCTCCTCCGGGCTGTTGCCGGAATGCAGGGCGCCGGCCGGGATGTCCAGGCTCTGCAGCTGCGCCACCTGGTTGCGCATCAGCGCGATCAGCGGCGAGACGACGACCGTAAGCCTCGGTTCCAGCAGGGCGGGAAGCTGGTAGCAGAGCGACTTGCCGCCGCCGGTCGGCATCAGGACGAGCCCGTCGCCGCCCCGGACGACATGGTCGATGATCGCCTCCTGCTGGCCGCGGAAGGCGTCGAGGCCGAACACGGTGCGGAGGACGTCCCTGGGCGTTGGCGGCATGGTGGCGGTTATAACCGTTGGGTACGCGACCGTCAGCCCCGGCTCGCGTGTTCTCGTCTTGACCTACCCGAGTAACGAGAGACGGGAGCGCGACCCTTGAACGTCCTGATCATCGCCGGCCACCCGCGCCGGGACAGCTTCTCCCACGCGCTCGCCGACGCCTTCGAGGCGGGGGCCCGCGAAGCCGGCGTCGCGGTCGAGCGCATCGACCTCACCGACGGCCGCTTCGACCCCAACGTCACCATGCCCTCGCCGGCCCGCCAGCATTTCGAGGATGACATCGTCCGCGGCCAGGCCCTGATCCGCTGGGCCGACCATATCGTCTTCGTCTACCCGACCTGGTGGGGGACGATGCCGGCGTTGCTCAAGGGCTTCCTCGACCGGACGCTCACCCCCGGCTTCGCCTTCGCCGACCGCGAGGAAGGCGGCTGGGACAAGCTGCTGGAGGGGCGCACCGCCCAGATCGTCACCACCATGGACACGCCGCGCTGGGTCTATCGCTGGATCTACGGCGCGCCGGGCCACCGGGCGATGGCGCGGGCGACGCTGGGCTTCTGCGGCATCGGGCCGGTCAGGGTGGCAAGCTACGGGCCGATCAAGGATTCCACGGCGACCGAACGGTCCGCATGGCTCGCCGACGCCCGGGCCCTCGGTCGGGCCCTCGAACGGGGCGTGCTCACCCGGGCCGAGCGGCTGGGGCGTCAAGTCTCGCCCTGGCTCAAGGCGATCCGCTTCCAGTTCTAACCGATGACCCTGATCGCCTACACCATCGGCGCCTTCGCGGCGACCGAGGGCGGGCGGCCGTTCGATACCGCCGCCTACTGGCTGGGCTTCCTGTGCCTGTTCCTGATCGAGGCCGCCACCGTCTTCACCAACGACCGCTACGACTTCGACAGCGACCGCAACAATCGCAATTACGGGCCGTTCAACGGCGGCTCGCGGGTCATCGTCGACGGCCTGCTGAGCTTCGGCCAGCTTCGCGCCGGGGCCGGGCTGGCGCTGATCGTGGCGGCGGTCGCGGGGGTGCTGGCGCTCGCCGCGTCCCCGGGGTCCGGGATCGTCATCGTAGCCCTGCTGCTGGCGACCACCGTCATCGGCATCGGCTACACCGCGCCGCCGCTGAAGCTCTCCCACCGCGCGCTCGGCGAGATCGACGTCGGCGTCACCCACAGCTTCGCCGTCATCCTGCTGGGCTTCGTCCTTCAGGGCGGCCATTGGAGCGAGGGAGCCCCCTGGGGACTCGCCCTGCCGCTGTTCCTTTCAGTGCTGCCGGCGATCACTCTCTCGGGTCTGCCGGACTACGAGGCCGACGCCGCGGCGGGCAAGACGACCCTCGCCGTGGCTCTGGGGCGGGAGGGCGCACTGCGGCTGTCGATGGCGCTGGTCCTCGCCGCCGCCCTCGCGGGACTGATCTTCAACCTGACATGGCCGGCGGCCTTCGCCGGCATCGCGTGGATCGTTCTTCCCCATGCCGCGCTGCTCACCTGGCGGCTCGGCCAATATTACCGGCGCGGGGCGCCCGGCGGCCGCATCGACGGGCTGATGGTGAACGGTCTCACCTACATCCTGTGGTTCGGCCTCGTGCCGCTGATAAACCTCTGGTGAGACGAAAAATCCCCGACGCCACTCCGGGCGCCGGGGCTCTTTCCCGTTTCATGCGTGACCGGCAGAGGGTCACTGCATGGTGCTGGCGACCTCGGCGATCCGCTGACGGAAGCCCTCGTCCGAGTCGGCGGCCTGGGCGATCTGCTTGTACTCGTCGACGGTGAGGCCGGCGTTCTGGATGGCGTCGCGCATCGCCGCCAACCCTTCCTCGCGAACCGCCGCCGCGGCGTTCTGGTCCTCGGCCGCCTGCATCTTCGGCATCAGCCGCTCGCCAATGTCGTTGATGGCGATCGCGGCGGTCACGAAGGACTTGAGCTCGGCGTCGGAGAAGTTCGCGGCAGCCTTCTCCTGCTGCGCCGGCTGGTCCGCCGCCTGAACGGCGACGACCGGAGCGAAGGCGAGCGAAGCGGCGATAAGGCAACTGGTGAGCCGTTTCATGAGAATTCCTGACTTCTGACTGTGGCACGAGGCGGGGCTGCCCCGCCGGTGGACGTGGCGCATGCGGAACGCCCCGGCCATTCGGTCGGGGCGCCGCGAACGTTAGCGTGTCTTCGGCTGCACCGCATCGACGAAGCGACGCGGTGCGGACCGGACGGCGACGGGAAGGTCAGACGATCTCGACGAGTTCGATATCGAACGTGAGATCCTTGCCAGCCAGCGGATGGTTCGCATCCACCGTCACCGAGTCATCGCTGACGTCCACCACGGTGAGCAAGAACGGTTGGCCGTTCTGATTGGATGCACGGAGCTGAACGCCGGGGGCGACTTCGACCTCGGGCGGGATCTGGTCCCGGCTGACGGTCTGCACCATGTCCGGGCGGTGATCGCCATAGGCTTCGCCGGACGGGACCGTCACCGTCTTGGTGTCACCGGGGCTCATGCCGATCACCGAGTTCTCGAAACCCGGAATGATGTTTCCCGAACCGACGGTGAGCTCGAGCGGCTCACGGCCGCTGGAGGTGTCGAACTGGGTCCCGTCGTCGAGACGGCCGGTGTAGTGGACCTTCACGGTGTCGCCGCTCTTCACGCTGCTCATAGGCTGCTCCTCGGCTTTACGCTTCCGGCGACCGACGCCGCCCGAAGCCTGATTGCAGAAATGCGAAACCCCTGAGCGTCAACCCAGGGGTACGAACTACGGTACTGCCATTTCTTAATGACCCTAAACTTGCATCGGGCGCTGTCAACCCGCCCGCCCGATTAATGTCGGCCTCCAATGTCCGCTTCCGCCGGCCCTTCCGCACCGCGCGAAGACGTCGGGATCGATGCGCACCCGAGAAAGTCGCCTGGCCAGGGGGGCTTTGCTACGCTGCTCGGACAAGCTCGTCCGGCACGAACCGGACGGCGCAACAGGCAGGAACCGACCATGACCAAGCAGGCGACCACCGCACGGCGCGGCTCCCGGACAGCGGGCCGTGCCTCCAACATGAAGCTCGACCGGCCGCAGATCGAGACGCTCTACGCGACGATGCGGCGCATCCGCGCCTTCGAGGAACGCACCACCGAGCTGTTCCACCAGGGCATCGTCAAGGGCACCGCCCACAGCTATATCGGCGAGGAGGCGATCGCCGCCGGCGTCTGCGCCAATCTCCGCCCCGACGACTTCATCGCCAGCTACCATCGCGGCCATGGCCACTGCATCGCCAAGGGCGCCAAGCTCGACCGCATGATGGCCGAGCTGATGGGGCGCGAGACCGGCTATTGCCGCGGCCTCGGCGGGTCGATGCACATCGCCGACATGGACCTGAACATCCTCGGCGCCAACGGCATCGTCGGCGCCGCCATGCCGCTCTCCACCGGCGCGGCGCTGGCCTCGAAGCTCCGGAGCGGCGATCAGGTGACGGTGGCCTTCTTCGGCGACGGCGCCTCGAACCAGGGCGTCTTCCACGAATCGATGAACCTCGCCTCGGTGTGGAAGCTGCCGATGCTGTTCGTCTGCGAGAACAACCAGTACGCGCTGACGACCTCCTACCGGAACTCGACCTCGGTCGCCCAGATCGCCACCCGCGCCGCCGGTTACGAGGTGCCGGGCGTCACCATAGACGGCAACGACGCGGTCGAGGTGTTCCTGGTCGTCCGCGAGGCGGTCGAGCGCGCCCGGCGCGGCGAAGGGCCAACGCTGATCGAATGCATGACCTATCGCTGGGGCCAGCATTCGATGCGCGCCAACCTGCCCGAGCCGCGCCCCAAGGACGAATACGAGGCCTGGATCGCCCGCGACCCCATCGTCGTCATGGAAGCGGCGATCGACCGCGACAAGGCGGTGCCGAAAAAGCGGATGAAAGAGATCGGCGAGGAGATCGAAACCGACTTGGACGCCGCCGTCGACTTCGGCCAGAAGAGCGCCGAGCCGACGCCGGAAATCCTGCCCGAGGCGGTCTACGCCCCCCACGCCAAATGGGAAGAACCGGGGGCGGCGAGCACGAAACGCGAGATTTCCTTCGTCGAGGCGCTGAACGAGGCGCTGCATCAGGAGATGGGCCGCGACGACAGCGTCTTCATGATGGGCGAGGACGTCGGCGCCACCGGCGGCATCTTCCAGGTGAGCAAGGGTCTGATGGACAAGTACGGGCGCGAACGCGTCCGCGACACGCCGATCTCGGAGGCGACCTTCGTCGGTTGCGGGGTCGGCGCGGCCATCGCCGGCATGCGCCCCGTCGTCGAGATCCAGATCTTCGACTTCGTCGCCCTGACCATGGACATGCTGGTCAACCAGGCCGCCAAGTTCCGCTTCATGCTGGGCGGCAAGCCGACGGTGCCGCTGGTGATCCGGGGACCCCAGGGCGGCGGCATCCGCCTCGCCGCCCAGCACAGCCAGAGCCTCGAGGCCTGGTTCGCCCATGTTCCCGGCCTCGTCGTCGTCGCGCCGTCGACGCCCTACGACGCCAAGGGCCTGCTGGTCGCGGCGATCCGCGACGACAACCCGGTGATCTTCCTCGAACAGAAGCTGCTCTATCTCGGCCAGCCCGGCCCGGTGCCGGAGGAACTCTACGCGATCCCGCTCGGCAAGGCCGACGTGAAGCGCGAAGGCAAGGACGTCACCGTCGTCGCGACCTCGTCGATGGTGCCGCGCGCGCTCGCCGCCGCCGGCCTGTTGGAGCGCGAGGGGATCAGCGTCGAGGTCGTCGACCCGCGGACCATCCACCCGCTCGACGAGGAAACGATCCTCGCTTCGGTCAAGAAGACCAACCGCCTCGTCATCGCCCACGAGGCGTGGCGTCGCGGCGGCATCGGCGCCGAGATCGCCTCGATCGTCATGGAAAAGGCCTTCGACTGGCTGGACGCCCCCATCGCCCGCGTCGGCGCCACGGACAACCCGATGCCCTACAACGACGCCCTGGAACGCCACACCATCCCGTCCCAGGAACGCATCGTCGAAGCGATCCGGGGCGTGCTGGGGTAGGCGAAAGCCTGGAGCGGCCCTCGCTCACCCCGACCCTCTCCGCCCCCGGGGGTGAAGAGGACCGGAAGGATCGCCCTTTCCACCGCTCGCGGGGAGAGAAGGGAAGGTCGGCTGTAACGAGGCGACAGAGTCAGGTTTCCAGATTCTGCGCCACCTGCGCATCGAGGTGGCTGACGAGGGCGGCGGGCAGCTTCAGCGACTGCGCCAGGTTCCGCAGAAAAGCCTGCTCGTCCGGGTGATCGGGATCGATGGCGATCCGCGCGGCGAGATAGAGTTCGGCTGCCTGTTCCTGGCTGCCGGCCAGCGCGGCGATCTGGTCGGGAGAGGACGGGTTCTGCAGGGCGTCGAAGACGAACGCCTTGTCTTCGGCGTCGAGCCCCCCGCGGCCGGCCGCCTCGAATATCTGCTTCTGCTCCTCAGGCCCGATGTGACCGTCGGCGTTGGCCGCCGCTATCATCGAGCGGATGAGGGCCAGTGCGAACGGCCTGCCGTCGGCACCGTTCGCGGGGGCGAAGGGCGAACCGTCCTGCGGCGCGTCCGCGGCCGTCGCCACCGGGGCCTGGTCCGGCTGCTGGCCCGCCCGCCAGTTCTGGTAGGCCCGGAGAGCGAGCGCGCCAAGCACGGCAGCGCCGCCATAGCCGACAACCCCGCCGGCCATCTTGCGGACCTTCTTGTTTCCCAAGAGCACGCCCAGCAGGCCACCGGCCGCAAGACCACCGAGCGCTCCGCCGGGCACTCCGAAGCCGCCCGCTCCACGCGACTGCTGTCCGCCGAGATGACCCAGCGCGCCGCTGATCAACTCGCCGATACCGGCCCCACTGTGACCTTGCGATACCGCCTGGCCACTGGTCTCACGTGCATTCGCGGGCTGCTGACCGCCCGGGCTGCCTATGACGTCCCGGCCCAGAAACTGTTCGAGTAGCTTTTGCGGATTCATCGGATTTATCGACACCTCTTGATCGTGGCGCTGACATGGAGACGCCCAAGGCGGCGAGCAAGAGCGCGCTTCGGCATTTTGGGGTGTCGTGCGCCCGGATGGGCACTCGCGCCGCGAGGCGCGGGATGAGGCCTAGCCTAAACAGGGACCGCATATATTTTTGGCGATTGCCACTGCCTTCCGCATGTCAGGCTAGGTGCCGGAAGAGACCCCGCTTAAGCGAGCGGTCGCCCGCACGAAAAACAGATGGGATCAACTACAAACTGTCCCCATTTCGTGAACTCAGCTCGTGGAGAAGGTCGGGAAGGTCCCGGGCCGCGTGGAGGACCCTGAGGATCAGCGGCGGGGGCGTGGCGGCGTCGTAGACGACGACGTAGGGAAAACCGCGCAACACGAGGAAGCGGACAGGGGAACCGGCGAGCGCGGGTCTGGCAACCCCGATCCCCGAGGCGCCGGGCGGCCGCGGCGACGCTATCCCTGAGCGCCCGCGCGGCAGTGGGGTTGTCCTCCCTTAAGATCCAACGCACCGCATCCAGGAGATATCGTCTAGCCCGCGGCGAGAGAACTGCCGACGTCACCGCCCCGTCTTGTCGATGATCGAATCGGCCTCGGCGAGAACGCTATCAAGATCGACGGCACCGTCACGCACCGTCTCTTCACGCACGGCATCGAGCATCGCGTTGAAGTGTGCACGCCGTTCCTCGGCCTCCTGCAACGCACGGAAACCGGCGCGTACCACCTCGCTGACATTGTTGAATCTGCCGTCCTCGACGCAGGCGCGAGCGAAGGCTTCGAGCTCCGGCGTCAGATGCACATTGCTGGCCATGCGACCCTCATATGTCAAACCTTGACATACGACATGCCTGATTGCTCAGGACTTCAAGGCTAGGCCCGCTGCCCGGCAGCCTCCTTAAGCCTTCGCCGGCTGATGCTCGATGGTCGGTGGTCCATCGGCGGCTTCGACCACGGTCTCGGCGGAGTTGGGTTCCTCCGCCTCCTCCGGATGGGCGAGAGCCAATGGCGTCGCCGGAGGCGAGCGCCAAGTCATGCTGTCGAAGGCACCGCAATTGCCGCAGTGAACATGCCACACCGCGCTGGCGGCGCCGCAACGGTCGCACAGCCAGACCGGATCCGGCGCGGCCGAGGACGCCATCAAGAGCCAGCGCCGGGCCGCTTCGGAATCCCCGCTCTCGGCTTCCTCGAGTCGCGACAGCAGCCGATAGACGCGGATCGTCGGCGCCAATGTCCGCGCCATTTCCAGATGCTCGCGCGCCTTGCCCCACATCTCGGCGGCGATCGCGGCTTCGCCGGCGGCGACATGGCCTTCGGCCGAATCCGGGGCGAGCGTCGCCAGATGTTCCAGCCGCTTCAGCCGTTTCATCGAATCGGCGCCGTCGAGATCGCCATACACGGCCGCGAGCCGGGGATGCGGTCCGTTTGTCCAGCTCAGGTCGACGAGGCGAGCAGCCTGTCGGGTCTTGCCGTCCTCCGACATCAGCCGGGCAGCAAGAACCGTGGCGGGAATGAAATTCGGCTCGCGATCATGGGCATCCTTGGCCAGCGAAAGGGCATGGCGGCGGTCGCCGGCCTCCTCCGCTTCCAGCGCCTGCTGGTAGAGAAAGATGGCGCGATCGCGGCGCCCTTGCTCGTGGGTCAGCGTGCCGGTCTTCACCGCCGCGTCGACCGTCTTCATCGCCCCCGCCCAGTCGCCGGACGCCGCCTGCTCGCCGAGCAGATGGCGCTGCACCCACGGGGTCGAAGGCCGCAGCTTGAAGGCGCGCTCCGCCAATTCCCGCGCCCGCGCATGGTCGCCGCGCTTCTCCGCCTGCACCATGAGGCCGCGGAGCCCCAGGAATTCGGTTTCGGGATTTTCCAGCATCAGGCGGAACTGGCGCTCGGCCTCGACATCGTCGCCTTCGAGCTGGGCCGCCTGAGCGGCCAGCAGCATGGTGAGCGGCGGCTCGCCCAGCAGGCCCTCGGCCGCCTTGGCAGCGTTCTTCGCCTCGCGGGTGTCGCCGGCCGCCGCCGCGACCAGACCGTGGGTCAAGGCGCGGTAACCGTGCCGCCGACGCTGTTCCTTACGCCGTTCGGCCATCCGATGCGGACGGCTTCTGAGCCAGGACCACAGCCGGAACAGAACCGCGAGAACGATCGCCAGGGCCGCGACGCCCAGCCCCATGACCAGCAGCGAGGTGTCGATCCGCACCCCTTCCCACTGAATGACGACGGAGCCCGGATGCGCGGCAAGCCAGACCGCGACGATGCAGATGGCGCCAACGGCGACCAGATAGAGCGCGACTTTCAGCACCGTCGGCTACTCCTCACCTGCGGACGTTCCGGCGGTAGACGCACCGCCCGGTGCGACGCGGGTCAATGCCTCCGCCGTCAACCCGGCCAGCGCCCGATCGACCGCCAACCTCGCCCGAGCGTCCGCGATCCAGGGCGCCGCCACCTCGGCCGCAGCACCTTCGAGGCCCGAGAGTTCCTCGACCGCACCTTCGAGGTCGTTAGCGGCGAGCCGCGCCTCGGCACGGGCCACCCGCGCGGGTGCCGTATCGCCGCTGACGTTCTCGCCCGTACGCCGGACGGTAACGGCATTCATGACCTCGGCGAGGGCGCGGTCGTACCAGGCTGCCCCTTCCGGCGCGGCGGCGGCGCGGACGATCGCACCGGCACGTTCGTCGAAATCCGCCTTGAGGCTGGCGAGGGTCGGAACGCCGGACCCGGCATGGGCACTCAGGGCATCGACATGGCCCTTTCCGGCATTGCCGCTGGCGAGTGCCGTCACCGCGGCCAGCGGATCGGCGTAGGGTTCGCCCGCATCCACCGCCGAGCGCAGGTCGCCCACCGCGAGAAGCAAAGCCGGCGCCGTCACCGCCGCCTCGCGCGCCGCACTGTTCTGAGCCTCGAACGACGACACGCGCTCCGCCAGCCGGGTGACGGTCGACGACAGGCCGTCAAGGCGCTGCGACAGCGAATCGAGCCTGTTCGATACATCCGCCGTGCCGCCGAGGCTGTTTTCGAGCCGACCGACCCGATCGGCCAGATCGCCGACGTCGGACGGACCGGCATTGGCGAGGCGATCCTCGATCGCGCTCAACCGCGACTCGACCGCCGACGAGTCCGTGCCGGGCTGAGATGCCGCCTCGTCGACGCGGCCCGCCAGCTGGTCGACCCGCGCCGCCAGATCATCCAGCCGCGCGGTCGCCGCTTCGGTGCCATTGTCGCCCTCCGCCGCGGAAAGGCGCGACTCGAGCGTCAACAGCCGGCTCTCCACGGCCGGTGGAACCGACGACATACCCTGAAGACGTTCTTCGATCCGCTGCAGCCGCTCCGCCTGCGCCTCCTCGCCTGCCGAAGTGCCGCCGCTGACGAGAATGCCTGCCCGCCACAGAACCGCGAACGCACCGACGGCCAGGATGAGGGCGAGAGCCGCCAATACCGTCGCCAAGCCGCCGCCGCGACGAGTATGGGTTTCCTCCACGGCGGGAGCCGGCGCTTCGTCTTCCGAAGCGGCGCCTGTTGCCGAGTCGGTGTCGGCGGAAGCGCCCCAGGGGCGCTCCGCGTCGTCGCTGCCGGGATCCCGGATCTCGGTGCCCGCGGCGCCTTCGACCGTCTCGTCGTCCTCGCGCTTCGTCGCCTCCCCCTGCTCCGTTTCGGACGCAGCCTGGATGTCCGATTCGCCGTCAGCGGCGTCGGTCGATTTGGTCTTGTCGCTGTCGTTCACGTTCCATCCTTCGCGGGGCCGATCGGAGACGGAGTCGGCCGGCGGTTCACTGTCACTGTGAGATTGGTCCTGCGTCAGGACGTCGATCAGCGCGGACCGACGAAGCTCGGGGCTCACACGAATCTTACGCCAGTTCGCCTCGGCCGCCGCCTCGGCGACCGCGGGACTGAGGCAGATCGCGTCGATCCTGGCGAGCACGTCCTCCAGCCCGGCGGCAATCGCCAATTTAACAAACACCTGCGCGGATCGCGGAGAGAAAAACAGAACCGCGTCGATCGATCCGTCGCGAAGCGCCGCCAGCGTTTCCGGCATCAGCGACTCGGCCGCCTCGGCGTCGTAAAGGATCGACCGCCGTACCGTGAAACCCAGCGCGGAAAGCTGGCCCACGAGGTCGCCGGCAATCCGGCTGCCCGATGCGTGCAGAAGGGCTCCATCCGCCGAATCGAGGTCGAGGGCGACATGTTCGGCGAGGCTGCTGCTGTTTCCGTCCGCCGCGACCACGTTCGTGAATCCGCAGGATTCGAGCGTTTCCGCGGTCGCGTCGCCCACCGCATAGACCGGGAGATCCCGAACGTCCACCGCCTGGGCCAGAGCGCGGGCGCCATTGGCGCTGGTCACCAGGATCGCCTGCACCCCGTCCAGATCGACCTCCGGGTCGGGGCGGAGATGAATGTCGAGCACCGGATCGGTCAACGCCTCGATCCCGTGGGACCGGAGCTCGGACGCCATCTCCTGGGCCTGGTCGTGAGGGCGGGTGATCAACACGCGCATGGTCTCAGTCCTCAGGTCACCTCGGCAAGGAAGCCGGCCGGCATGCGGCTGCGAAGCTCCTCGCCCGCATCAGCACCAAGACGGACGGCGGCCGTTTCCGGCCCCTCGCGTGCCGTCTCGAACAGCATCTTGCCATCCAGCGATACCACCAACCCCCGCAGAGACAAGCCCCCCTTTCCATCCAGCAACGCCAGAGCGGCAATCGGCGTTCGGCATGAGCCGTCGAGACGGTCGAGGAACGCCCGTTCCGCCGCAACCGCCGTCGTGGTGGGGCCATGATCGAGCGGCTTCAGCAAGTTGCGGACCCGCTCGTCATCCACCCGTGCCTCGATCCCGATCGCCCCCTGCGCAACGGCGGACAGCATGTCCGCGGTATCCATGACATGGGTCGCCACCGCGTCGAGCGACAGCCGCCGCAATCCCGCCAAGGCCAGCAGCGTACAGTCGAACTGATGCTCCTGCAGCTTGCGGAGACGGGTATGGACGTTCCCGCGCAGAGGGACGACCGCGAGGTCCGGTCGCCGGTGAAGGACCTGAGCGGCACGCCGCAACGACGCCGTCCCCACCACCGCCCCGGAAGGCAGATCGGCGAACGACCGGCCGTCGCGGTCGATGAAGGCGTCACGGGGGTCTTCACGCGGCAGCATGCAGACGATCGCCAGACCGTCGGGCAGCCGGGTCGGCATGTCCTTCATCGAGTGCACGGCGCAGTCGATACGGCCGTCGGCCAGCGCCTCCTCGATCTCCTTGGTGAAAAGGCCCTTGCCGCCGATATCGGCGAGGACGCGGTCGCGAACCATGTCGCCGGTGGTCTTGATGATGACCTGCTCGATCGCGCCGTCCTCGCGAAGGGACGGGTGCGCCGCCGCCAGACGCGCACAGACCTCGGCGGTCTGCGCACGGGCAAGGGGACTGCCGCGCGTGCCGACACGCAGTTGGGGCGTCGTCGTCACGGCCATGCCGCAATTCGGTCTTGCTTGCTGTTCGCCATCGCGCCCTTATATCGCACCGCAACAATGTTTGGCATCCGCATCCATGCCCGTTCTCGGTATTGAGACCAGTTGCGACGAGACCGCCGCGGCCGTTGTCGGCGAGGATCGCCGCGTCCGGTCCAATCTGGTCCTGTCGCAACTCGTCGACCACGCTCCCTATGGGGGGGTGGTACCCGAGATTGCCGCCCGGCGCCACGTTGACCAGATCGACAGTCTGGTGCTCAAGGCGCTTTCGGAGGCCGGTCTGGGCTTCGGCGACCTCGATGCGGTGGCGGCGACGGCCGGCCCCGGCCTGATCGGCGGGGTGATGGTCGGGCTGATGACCGCCAAGGCGATCGCCGTCGTCCACCGGAAGCCGTTGATCGCGGTCAATCACCTGGAAGCGCATGCCCTGACGGTCAGACTGACCGACGACGTGCCGTTCCCCTATCTGCTGCTCCTGGTTTCCGGCGGCCATTGTCAGCTTCTCGTCGTCAGCGGAGTCGGGCGCTACCGGCGGCTCGGCACTACCGTCGACGACGCGCTGGGCGAAGCCTTCGACAAGACCGCGAAGCTGCTGGGACTCGGCTATCCCGGCGGACCGGCCGTCGAGAAGGCGGCGGCCGAAGGCGACCCACGGCGCTTCAGCCTGCCGCGCCCCATGCTCGGGCGCCCCGGCTGCGACTTCTCGTTCTCGGGACTGAAGACTGCCGTGCGGACCACGGTCGAGGCCCTCGGAGAGCCCACATGGCAGGACGTCGCCGATCTGTGCGCCGCATTCCAGGCCGCGGCGGGCGACGTCGTCGCCGACCGGGTCGTTCGGGCGGCCGCCGACGCGCGGCAGCAACATCCGGACCTCCGCCATCTCGTCGTTGCCGGCGGCGTCGCCGCCAACGCCTTCCTGCGGCAGCGCCTGGAAGCGGTCGCCGAAACCGGCGGTCTCACCCTGGTCGCACCACCGCCCAGGCTCTGCACCGACAATGCCGCCATGGTCGCCTGGGCCGGTATCGAGCGCCTGCGTGCCGGACTGTTGGACGACATCGCCGTCGCCCCCCGCGCGCGCTGGCCGCTGGATGCGGACGCGGCGGCCGGCGCTAAGGCCTGATCGCCCACGCTTGCCAGCCGGCTGTCGGCCGGGCCATATCTTCGGGCATGAGCGAGACCAGCGACAGGACGACCATCGGCGTCGTCGGCGGCGGCGCCTGGGGGACGGCGTTGGCCGCCCTGGCGGCCCGCAACGGCCATGACGTCACGCTATGGGCGCGCGAGCCCGAGGTCGTCGCGGCCATCAACGACGATCACGAGAACCGCCTGTTTCTGAGCGGAGTCCAGCTGCCCGAGACGGTCCGCGCGACCGGCAGCATCGGCGCGGTCGCCGCCGATGCCGCGCTGGTGCTGGTGGTGCCTCCGGCCCAGTATCTGCGTCCGATCGGCGAATCGCTGGCCCCCCATCTCGGACCGGATACGCCGCTCGTCCTCTGCTGCAAAGGCTTCGAGGAAACGACGGGCGCGTTGATGAGCGAAGTCGCCGGTTCGGTTCTCCCCGGCCGGCCGATTGCGATCCTGTCCGGACCGACCTTCGCCGCCGAGGTCGCGCGGGGCCTGCCGACCGCCGTCACCATCGCATGCGCCGACCCAGAGCTGGGGACGCGGCTCACCGAGCGGCTGGGCAGCAGAACCTTCCGCCCCTATGCCTCGACCGACATCGTCGGCACCCAGGTGGGCGGTTCGGTCAAGAACGTGCTGGCGATCGCCTGCGGCATCGCCTATGGCCGCGATCTCGGCGACAACGCCCGGGCGGCGCTGATTACCCGCGGCATTGCCGAGATCAGCCGGCTGGGCGCCGCGCTCGGCGGACGGCCGGAGACGCTGTCGGGCCTCTCCGGAATCGGCGACCTGATCCTCACCTGCACCAGCGAGCAGTCCAGGAACTTCTCATTGGGCGTAGCACTGGGCCGCGGCCGCACGCTCGCCGACATCCTGGGCGAGCGGCGGTCGGTCGCGGAAGGCGTGACGACGGCCCGGTCGGTCACCGCCCGCGCGGCGACCCTGGGCGTCGAGATGCCGATCTGCGCCGCGGTCGAGGCGGTGCTCCACCAAGGCGCGGATCTCGCGCAAACAATCGAAACGCTGTTGTCCCGCCCCTTCCGGTCGGAAGACGGCGCCTGACCGGCCTCAGTCTCTCAGCAGCTCGTTGATCGAGGTCTTGGAGCGCGTCTTCTCGTCGACGCGCTTCACGATCACCGCGCAATAGAGGCTGGGACCGGGCGTACCGCCAGGGAGCGGCTTGCCGGGCATGCTGCCGGCGACGACGACCGAATAGGACGGCACACGGCCGTAGAAGACCTCGCCGGTCGTGCGGTCGATGATCTTGGTCGAGGCGCCGAGATAGACCCCCATCGACAGCACAGAACCTTCCTCGACGACCACCCCTTCGGCGACCTCGCTGCGGGCGCCGATGAAGCAGTTGTCTTCGATGATCACCGGCGCCGCCTGCAACGGCTCCAGCACGCCGCCGATACCGGCCCCGCCGGAGATATGGCAGTTCTTTCCGATCTGCGCGCAGGAACCGACCGTTGCCCAGGTGTCGATCATGGTGCCCGAATCGACATAGGCGCCGATGTTGACGAAGCTCGGCATCAGCACCACCCCAGGCGCGATGAACGCCGAGCGGCGTACGGTGCAGTTGGGGACGGCGCGGAAACCGGCCTTCGTGAAGTCGCCGTCGGTCCAGCCCGCGAACTTGGACGGCACCTTGTCGTACCAGGGCGCGCCGCCCGGGCCGCCATCGATGGTGGTCATGTCGTTCAGGCGGAAAGACAGCAGGACCGCCTTCTTGGCCCATTGATTGACCTTCCAGCCGCCTTCGACCTTTTCCGCGACACGGAGCTCACCCCTGTCGAGCGCGGCGAACGCGGCTTCCACCGCCTCGCGCACCACCCCGCCGGTCGCCGGCGTGATCGTCGCCCGCTCGTCCCACGCCTGTTCGATCGTCGCTTCGGCCGCCGACCAGTCCATCTCGTCCTCCCCCGTCTCCGTGCGCGGCTAAACTAGCGGCGGGCGGACCGGTGTCAACGTTCCTCCGCCTCGATTTGGGCGGCAGCCACGACCTCGCTGAGCCAGTCCCCGAGATCGTCGACGACATGATGGATATGATCGCCGTCGCTGCCGTGGCGGCTCCACGCGCTCGGGGTCTGCACCCAGACCGTCGTCATGCCCATCGCCGCGGCCGGCTTCAGATTGGCAGCGATATCTTCGATCATCACCGACCGCGTCGGCTCGATCCGGTGGCGGGAGACGAGCTGGCGATAGGGTTCGGGCTGCGGCTTCGGGATGTAGTCGGCGGCGACGATGTCGAAGATCTCGTCGAAATGATCGGCGATGCCGAGCTTCGCGAGGACGTTCTCGGCATGGCGAACCGATCCGTTGGTGTAGATCAGCTTTCGACCGGGCAGCGCGTCCAGCGCGGCGACCAGGGCCGGGCAATCGGGAACGGCGCTGACGTCGATGTCGTGGACATAGTCGAGGAACGGGACCGGATCGAGGCCGTGATTGAGCATCATTCCGCGTAGGGTGGTGCCATGTTCGCGGAAGTACCGCTTCTGAAGCCGGAAGGCGTCATCTTCGGGTATCTCGAGGAACCGGGCGATATAGGCCCGCATGCGCACGTCGATCTGCGCAAAAAGGTTGCAGTGCGCGGGATACAGCGTGTTGTCCAGGTCGAAAACCCAAGCGTCACGCGCATGGAGACTCGCAAGTCCCGAAGAGGGAGAAGTCGTTTCAGGCAACATGGCTGAGACAGTGGTGAATGGCCGTCTTTCTGGCAAGACCTTAAGGATTTGTTAGGTAACTCGCTGCCTTTCGCACATTGCGCCACCGCATCGGCCCGCGTAATGTCGAAGAGATTTCAGTGTGTTGACGTTTCCCTGGGAGCAGCGGTCCGATGTTCGATCCCGCCTTCGATGAGCGCGATCCAAGGCCGTGTGTCGAGCGAGGGTTTTCCTGCGGTCCGGTCGCCCTTTCCAAGGGCCGTGCCGGTAAGGGAAAGCCGCATCAGATGCGCCCTGCGGTTTGAGCGGACAACCCTACCATCCCCATCCCGCGTCACCCGACGAACGGCTTCCCGCCGTCCCGGCGCAGGCGATCATCTTCTCCCGTTCGGTCATCGAAAGCTTTCCCGGTCATGCCTTCGTCGTCGACCGCAAGGGGACGGTGCTGCCGGGCGGACGGCCGGGCCCGATAGGCCCCGCCCTCGCCAAGGGCAGCCTGCCGATGGTCGCGACGGTGGTGCGGGAAGTGCTGACGCTGGAACAGGCCCGCTATACGGCGGCGGAAATCAATGGCGACGCCGGACCGCAGATGTTCCAGATCGTCGTCCTGCCTCTGGAAAGCGACGACAAGGAACCTTGGGCGCTGGTCCTCGCCCGGAATGACTCGCTCGGACAGAACTTCCAGGGCGCTCTCGTCGATTCACGGCAGCGCTACAAGGACCTGGTCGAATGCTCCAGCGACTTCGCCTGGGAAACGGACGCCGACGGCGCTTTCACCTTCGTGTCACCGGTTGGAACGCTGGGGTTCACGGCCGCGTCCTTGATCGGCCGGACGGCGAGTACGCTTTTCGATCAAGCTGCGATGCCGGAAATATCGCCTTTCACCAGCATCGACCGCATCGAGGCAATGGAGGTCGCCGCTTTCGACTCCGCGGGCAACCGTCGTTTTCTCAGCGTCAGCTCCCTGCCGCTCAAATCGCGGACGGGCAGCCATCTCGGCAATCGCGGCGTCTGGCGCGACGTCACGCGTGAACGGGAGCAGGAAACGGCGCTGATCGAGGCACGCCGCCACGAGGCTTCCGTGTCGGCTGTGGTCAGCGCCATTCATGCCGAGACCGACCGGACCCGTGTTCTGCATGCGGCGGCGGCGGCGGCGGCGAACGCACTGCAGGCGGCAGCGGCGGTCGTGTTCCGCCGCAACCCGGATGACAGCTTCGTCGTTGTCGGCGCTTACCCCGAGGAGACCTCGTCGCTGCGGACCGAGCTCGAATCGGTCCCCCTTGCATTAGACAACGGCGAGCTCACCTTCGATGCCGAGATCCTTCCCGGAGTCGTTTGCGCACCGACCCGGTATGCGCACGCGACCAACGGCTCACTGTGCCTCGCCCCCACGCCCGGGACGGCGTGGAGCGCGAGCGACCGCCGCCTGATCGCCGACATCGCGGCTCAGCTCGGCACCGCCATCGAACAGACGACCGCGCATGAGAACCTGCAAGCGCTGTCGCGAACCGACCCGCTGACCGGTCTCTTCAATCGTCGCGCCTTCCTGGAAGAGGCGGAGCGCCGTCTCGGTCACGCCATCCGCTATCAGCATCCGCTGTCGGCACTATACCTCGACCTCAACAACTTCAAGGCGGTCAACGATCTACTCGGCCACCGGCGGGGCGACACCGTACTTCAGACACTGGCACGCCTGCTCAAATCCAAGCTCCGGGACAGCGATCTCGCGGCACGTATCGGCGGCGATGAGTTCGTTCTGATCCTGGAGGAAACCGACATGAGCGGCGCCATGGCCAAGGCGCAGATCATCGCCGAAAGCAGTCGGCGCGCCCTGGCCTCTCTCGGAACCGCGGAAAAGCCCCTGGGGGTAGCGATCGGCGTCGCGGTGCATCCCGCGGGTTCCGAAGGAAGCCTCGACCTGCTGCTCGAAGCCGCCGATGCCGCCATGTACAGGGCCAAGACGAAGGGTGGGTTCAGCATCGACCCCGCGCCCGAGGACGGACCGGCATGAGCAGCGTGATCGGCCGCCTGTTCGGCGGCGGCCAACAGGACAACGTGCCGCCGCTGAACCCGGACAACGCGGTTCTGAGTTACGACGACGCGAAATCGCTCGCGCGGCATGCCGACCCGTCGATCCGCCGCCGGGTCGCCAAGCGCGACGATATTCCGCCGGAAATCCTCTATTACCTAGCCGCCGACAGTGACGCATCGGTTCGCCGGGAAATCGCCCTCAATGCGTCGACGCCGCGACAGGCCGACCTGCTGCTCGCAGAAGACTCGGATGAGGACGTCCGCCTGGACGTCGCCCGCAAGATCGGCCGCCTGCTGCCCGAACTCGGCCCGAACCAACAGGACCGCCTGGGCGACCTCACCCTGCGTGCCCTCGACCTCCTGTCCCACGACACCCTGCCGCGCGTGCGGCAGGCGCTGGCGGAGGAAATCAAGCGCCTGCCGAACGTCCCCCGTGACGTGGTGACCAACCTGGCGCGCGATGTCGAGCTGATGGTCTCGGCGCCGATCCTCGAATTTTCGCCGCTGCTGAGCGACGTCGATCTGCTCGAGATCATCAACAGCCGACCGGTTCAGGGCGCACTGGTCGCGATTTCGCGCCGTCAGTCGGTCGGCGAAGCAGTCTCCAGCGCCATCGTGGGCAGCGAGGACGAGGCGGCGATCGCCGCCCTGCTCGCCAATCCCGACGCCCAGATCCGGGAGGAAACGCTCGACATCCTGATCGACCGGGCACCGGAATTCCCCTCCTGGCACGAACCGCTGGTCCTGCGGCCGCACCTGTCGCCACGGGCGATCAGCCGTATTTCGCAGTTCGTGGCGGTCTCCCTGCTCCACACTTTGCAGGAACGCCACCAACTCGACCCCGAGCTTGCGAAGAAGGTCGCCGATGCGATCCAGCGCAGGCTGTCTCAGGAAGGGGACGAGGACCCGGAAGTCGCGCAGGAAGTGCGGAGTCTGGCCGCCAGCAACATGCTGACCGACGAGACGATCCTCAGCCGGCTTGGCAAGGGCGAGCGGAACTTCATCTATTCCAGCCTGACACTGTTGAGTGGACTGCCCTACGGCACCGTCCGCAACGTCTTCATCTCGAAAAGCCCGAAGGCCGTGGTCACGGTCTGCTGGCAGGCCGGTCTTTCCGCCCGCACCGCAACCGAGCTTCAGCTCCGCGGGGCCAATATCGACCCGCCGCTGGTCCTCTATGCGCAGGACGGCCTGTACTACCCGCTGACCGAGAAAGAGATGCGCTGGCGGGCCGAGCTGCTGGAAAGCTGAACCAAGTCAGGTCGAGATCGCCTCGGAACGGATCGCCCTGAGGCGGTCGGGCTCTAGCCCCGCTCGATCATCGTCCCCACGCCATGCTCGGTGAAGACTTCGAGCAACAGGACATGCGGCAGCCGGCCGTCGAGAATGTGCGCCGCGCCGGCCCGCGCCTCGACCGCGGCGAGGCAGGTTTCTACCTTCGGCACCATCCCCCCTTTGATCGAGCCATCGGCAAGACGCCGCCGCGCCTCGTCGGGCGAAAGATGGGCGAGCAGGTTACCGTTCTCGTCGAGCACGCCAGCGACGTCGGTCAGCATCAGAAGCTTGCTCGCCGCCAGCGCCGAGGCGACGGTGCCCGCGGCCGTATCGGCGTTGATGTTGTAGGTCTGGCCGTCACGCCCGACCCCGATCGGCGCGATCACCGGGATGATGTCGGACGCCGCGAACACCGACAGGATATGCGGATTGACGACCTCCGGCTCGCCGACGAAGCCGAGGTCGAGGATACGCTCTATGTTCGAGTCGCTGTCGCGCTGGGTTCGCCGCAGGCGCCGGGCCTCGATCAGCCGGCCGTCCTTGCCCGAGAGGCCGACCGCGGTGCCGCCGGCTTCGTTGATGGCGGTGACGATCTGCTTGTTGATGGTCCCCGACAGAACCATCTCGACGATCTCGACCGTCGCTGCGTCGGTCACCCGCAGACCGTCCACGAACTCGCTCTTGATCTTCAGCCGTTCGAGCATGCGACCGATCTGCGGCCCGCCGCCATGCACCACCACCGGGTGGATGCCGACCTGTTTCAGCAGCACGACGTCACTGGCGAAGCGGTCGTAAAGGTCAGGCGTTCCCATGGCGCTGCCGCCGAACTTGATGACGAAGGTCTTGCCGGCGAAACGGCGCATATAGGGCAGCGCTTCCGACAAGGTGGCGGCGGTGCGCAGCCGCTCTGCGAGAAGTTCGGAAGCGGGCGGGGTGGTCATGGAGTGGTCTCCCGTGAATCGCTGCGGGGAACGGCGAGGGTTGCGAGCGCGGCGCGGAGTTCGGGGATGCCGGCCCCCGACTGGGCGCTGGTCGCCATCACTTCGGGATGGGCGGCGACGTGCCGCGCCACTTGCGATCTCGTCTGGTCGAGGCGCGCGGCGAAGTCATCGCGCGACAGCTTGTCGCACTTGGTCAGCACCACCTGGAACGAGACCGCGGCTTCGTCGAGCATCGCCATGATCTGTTCGTCGCTGTCCTTCACCCCATGCCGGGCATCGATCAGGATGCACACCCGCCGCAGGGTCGGCCGGCCCCTGAGATAGTCCCGGATCAGCCGGGTCCATACCCTGATCTTCGTCTTCGCGGCCTTCGCATACCCGTAGCCGGGCAGGTCGACAAGCAGCAAACGCTGGTCGAGCGAGAAGAAGTTGAGCTGCTGGGTGCGGCCCGGGGTGTTCGAGGTGCGGGCGAGCTTGGTTTGCCCGGTCACTGCGTTGATCAGGCTGGACTTGCCGACGTTCGACCGGCCGGCGAAGGCGATCTCGGGCAACGAGGTCGGCGGCAGGGACTCGAGCGAGGCGGCCGCCGCCACGAACCGGCAGGGCGCGGCGAACAGCAGGCGCCCCGCCTCCAGCGCGGCCTGGGCTTCGGCGTCGCCCTCGGCGGATGTGTCGGCCGGGTCGGCCATCCGATCAGGGTTGCACCCCCATGCGCCGCATGATCACCCATTGCTGGGCGATGGACAGGATGTTGTTCCAGGTCCAGTAGATGACCAGCCCGGCCGGGAAGGTCGCGAACAGGAAGATGAACACCAGCGGCAGCATCATCATTACCCGCGCCTGAACCGGGTCGGCGGGCGCCGGGTTGAGCTTCTGCTGAAGGAACATCGTCAGGCCCATGGCGAGCGGCCAGACGCCGATCATCAGGAAGTCCGGCGGCGTGTAAGGCAGCAGGCCGAACAGGTTGGCGAACGACGTCGGGTCGGGCGACGACAGATCGTGGATCCAGCCGAAGAACGGCGCGTGCCGCATCTCGATGGTGACGAACAGCACCTTGTAGAGGGCGAAGAACACCGGAATCTGGACGATGATGGGCAGGCACCCCGCCACCGGATTGGCGCCTTCCTTCTTGTAGAGCGCCATCACCTCCTGGTTCATGCGCTGCTTGTCGTCGCCGTACTGCTCGCGCAGCGCCATCATCTTGGGCTGCAGCTTCTTCAGCTTGCTCATCGCCACATAGGACTTGTTGGCGAGCGGGAAGAAGATCGCCTTGAAGATGACGGTCAGCAGCAGGATCGCCAGCCCGAAATTCCCCAGAACCGCATGGAAGTAGTGCAGCACATAGAAGATCGGCTTGGTCAGGAACCATAGATGGCCGAAATCGACCGCGAGGTCGAACTTCTCGATACCGAGCTCCTTCTGGTAGGAGGCGAGCAGAGTCACCTCCTTGGCGCCGGAGAACAGCCGGTTGGTCGTCGTTGCCGCCGCCCCCGGCGCCACGGTGGTGGCCCCGCCGGTATAGTCGACCTGATACTTGCCGGGTCCGGACGGGCTGTAAGTGAAGCGGGTCGTGACCTCGCTGTTGCTGTCGGGAACCAGCGCCGCCAGCCAGTACTTGTCGGTGATGCCGACCCAGCCGCCACGGGTGGCTTGGGTGAAGGTTTCCTCGCGGACATCATCGTAGTCGTGCTCGGTGAGGCTGCCGTCGATCACGCCGATCGGCCCCTCATGCAGGATGTAGAATCCCAGGGTCTCGGGGGTGCCGGTACGCGAGATCAGACCGTAGGGATGCAGCGTGACCGCCGCGCCGGTGTTGTTCTCGACCGTCTGGCTGACCGTGAACATGTAGTTCCGGTCGATCTCGATCCTGCGTTTGAAAATCAGCCCTTCGCCATTGTCCCAAGTGAGCGTTACCGGGGTTTCCGGCGTCAGCACAGTGCCGTCGGCCTCCCACACGGTATCGGCACCGGGAAGCGGCGCGGTGACGCCCGAGCCCGCGACCCAACCGAAATTCGCGTAATAGGGAGCGGGCGAGCCGGGGGGCGACAGAACGACGATGTTCGGGCTGTCGGGATCGATGGTGACGTGATAGTCGGTCAGCACGATATCGTCGAAACGCCCGCCGGTCAGGGCGATCGAGCCTTCCATCCGCGCATCCGCCACACCCTCGTTGATCGGCAGCCGTGGATCGTCTGCCAGAGCGGCCTCACGCGTCTCCGGTGCGGCGGCCGCGGCGCTGTCGGGCGTCGGTGCGGTCCCGGGCGTGCCCGGCACAGGCGGGGCCTCGGCGCCAGGAGCCTGCTCAGCGGTTTGAGTCTGCGTCTCCGGTTCGGGTGGCGGCGGTGCGAAGAAGTATTGGAAACCGAACAGCACCACCATCGAGATGACGATGGCCAGGATAAGATTGCGTTGCTCGTGCATCACGCAGACCGGAAAGCGAAAGTGAGGGAAGGGAACGAATCAGGCGCAGCGCCGCGGGCGCTTGCCGATCGCCACCTCGGGGACAGGGTCGTGACCGCAGCCGCCCCACGGGTGGCAACGAAGGAGTCGACGACCGGTGAGATAGGTTCCGCGCAGGGCTCCATGCGTTCGCAAAGCCTCCAAGGCGTAGGCCGAGCAGCTTGGCTCGAAGCGGCACGCCGGCAGCAGCCACGGCGCGACGATGTAGCGGTAGACCCGGACGAAAGCGCTGAGACAGGCTGCCGCGGGACTCATGATGCCACGGGCCGTGCCGGGGAATCGGCACTCCGCAAGGCGCCCACTTTGGACAGGGCGGCGATGAGATCGTCGCGCAACGCCGGGAACGGCCGTTCCGGCGTCGCCGCGCGTGCGATCAGCACGTAGTCGTACCCTTCCTTGGCATGGCCGGGAAGAATCTCATGGGCCAGCGCCTTCAGGCGCCTGCGGGCGCGGTTGCGGACCACGGCCCCGCCAACCTTACGGCTTGCGGTGAAACCCACCCGCATCGGATGCGGCGCGTCGCTCTGGCGCGCGGCCTGCAGTACGAGGCCGGGTGCGGCCCACTTTCGCCCCCGCGCCGCGACGCGCCGGAACTCCGCGCGCCGTTGCAGATGCGGGGGCGTCAGCGCCATGCTCAGGCAGAGAGGCGCTTGCGTCCCTTGGCCCGGCGCCGCTGGATGACCTTGCGACCGCCGACCGTTTCCATACGCGCCCGGAAACCGTGGCGACGTTTGCGAACGAGGACGCTCGGCTGGAATGTCCGCTTCACTTCGAAACTCCGTCGATGAATGGCTGTCTTGAATTGCCCGGTGGTATAGGCGGGGGCTCCGACAGTGTCAATTGGCGCGCCGCAATAGACAACGGCGCCAACGCATCTTCACCGCCGGCTGCGCTCCGCCCCCGGGCGCAGCGGGCGCCCTTATACCCCGATCCGTCGCGGACTGCACGTATTCGATTCAGACGACGCCCGCTGCCCGCAATCGCGCGATTTCCTCCTCGGTCATTCCCAGCAACTCGCCCAGCACGCCGTCGGTGTGATGCCCCAGCGGCGGTGCCGCCCAGCGATAGTCGAGCGGCGTCGCCGAGAACCGCATCGGACTCGCCACCTGGGGCGCTTCGCCGCCCATGGCGTGGGGCAAGTCGATACGCATGCCGCGATGGCGCACCTGCGGGTCCTCGAACACCTGGTCGATACCGTTGACCGGACCGCAGGGCACGCCGACCCGTTGCAGCGCCTCGAACCAGTCGGCGCCGCGCCGGGTCTTCATCACCGGCTCGATCTCGCCGTGCAGGGCGACGCGGTTGGCGACCCGCGCCGAATTGGTCGCGAAACGGTCGTCCGTCGGCAGGTCGGCCCGGTCGATGACCTCGCAATAGCGGCGGAACTGGCCGTCATTCCCCACCGCCAGCACCATCGGCCCGTCCTGGGCCTCGAAGACGCCGTAGGGGACGACGTTGGGGTGGGCGTTCCCCATGCGCTGCGGCGCCTTGCCGCTGGTCAGGTAGTTCATCGCCTGCATCGACAGCATCGCCACCTGGGAATCGAGAAGCGCCATGTCGATGTGCTGCCCCTCCCCCGTCCGGTCGCGATGGGCGAGCGCCGCCTGGATGGCGATGGTCGCGTACATGCCGGTGAACAGGTCGGCGATCGCCAGCCCGACCTTCTGCGGCCCGGCACCGGCCTGCCCGTCCTTCTCGCCGGTAATGCTCATCAGCCCGCCCATCGCCTGGATGACGAAGTCGTAGCCGGGCCGCGCGGCGTAAGGGCCGGTCTGGCCGAAGCCGGTGATCGAGCAGTAGACCAGCCCCGGATTGACCGCCTTGAGATCGTCATAGGCGAGGCCGTATTTGGCGAGCCCGCCGACCTTGTAGTTCTCGATCAGGACGTCGGAACGCGCCGCCAGATCCCGAACCAACGCCTGGCCTTCCGGATGAGCGAGGTCGATGGTGATCGCCCGCTTGCCGCGATTGGCAGCGAGATAGTAGGCAGCCTCGCCGGTCGAATTCCCCTCGGCGTCCTTAAGGTGGGGTGGTCCCCATTTCCGGGTGTCGTCGCCCTCACCCGGCCGCTCGACCTTCACCACCTCGGCACCGAGATCGGCGAGAGTCTGCCCGGCCCAGGGGCCGGCGAGCACGCGGCTCAAGTCGAGAACGCGGAGATGGGTGAGCGGGCCGGCCATGGCGGGACAACATTCCTCTGTCGGGCGAAGGGCGCGACGATACCCGCTCGCCGCCGCCGCGTGAACGGCGCCGGAGCAATTATTACCGAATCGTTGTAATTCGGACCTTTCTCAGCATTTAGCTGACAAGCAACGCACCCCCCCTTTATGATGTGGTTAACCGCTGGTGCGGGGGCGGAGAACAGGTGCATGCTTCCTAATCTCGAAAACTGCCCGGCCTTGGTTCTGAATGCGGACTTCCGTCCCCTCAGCTACTTCCCGCTGTCTCTGTGGTCGTGGCAGGAGGCGGTGAAGGCGGTCTTTCTCGACCGCGTGAACATCCTCGCCGAATACGAACGCGCCGTTCACTCGCCGACCAGGGAGATGCGCCTGCCGAGCGTCATCTGCCTGAAGCGCTTCGTCCCGGCGGCGCGGCGCCCGGCCTTCACCCGCTTCAACGTGTTCCTGCGCGATTCCTTCCAGTGCCAGTACTGCGGCACCCGGCACGCAACGCAGAATCTGACCTTCGACCATGTCGTGCCCCGTTCGCGCGGCGGCATGACGAACTGGGAGAACGTCGTCACCGCCTGCGCGCCCTGCAACCTGAAGAAAGGCCAGCGGACGCCCGAGGAAAGCGGCATGCCGCCGCTGTTCGAGCCGGAAATGCCGAGCCCGCACCTGTTGCAGGAGAACGGCCGCGGTTTCCCGCCGAACTACCTGCACGAAAGCTGGCGCGACTATCTCTACTGGGACAGCGAGCTCGACGAGGACTGAGGGTCCGACCGCTTCGATCACCGTCATCGCAAGCGGCCATAAAGAGCGCGGCGATCCAGGAGGGGCGAGGACGGGAGCCGCTCGAGTCTGCGGCACTGGATTGCCACGCCCCTCCGGGCCTCGCGATGACGCAGCCCCAAAACCCCGTCATGCCCGTGGAGACGGGCATCCAGAAGCAGTGCCGTGCAGCCGGCCGTCTTCGGCGAGTCCTGCGCACTGCCTCTGGGTTCCCGCCTGCGCGGGAATGACGACAAAGAGGGAAAGGCACCTCCATCCTCCCCACCCGTTGCCCCTGCCGGCCGTTGTCCTCAATATGGCCGCGAAGGCCCGAACCACGGCCCGGGAGGGGGCGATGAGCGGCGAGGACAGATACTACGACGCGCTGGAGACGCGCGACCCGGCGGCCCGCGAGGCCGAGCAGCTCGCGCGCCTGCCCGAGCAGATCGCCAACGCCAAGAAGAACGCGCCGGGTTGGGGGCGGATTCTGGGCGACACCAATCCGGCCGACATCACCAGCCGCGACGCCCTGGCGCGCCTGCCGGTGACGCGGAAATCGGCACTGATCGAACTTCAGAAGACCGAGATGCCGTTCGGCGGTCTGACCACGGCACCCGCCAACCGGCTCGGCCGGCTGTTCAGCTCGCCGGGACCGATCTACGACCCGGAAGCGCTCCGCCCGGACTACTGGCGCTTCGCCCGCGCGTTCTACGCGGCCGGGTTTCGGGCCGGCGACATCGTCCACAATACCTTCTCCTACCACCTGACGCCTGCGGGCTCGATGGGCGAGAGCGGCGCGCACGCCCTGGGCTGCGCGGTGATCCCGGCCGGCGTCGGCCAGACCGAGCAGCAGCTCCAGGTGATCGCCGACCTGAAGCCGAGCTGCTATGTCGGCACGCCGTCCTTCCTCCGCGTGCTGATGGAGAAGGCGAAGGAGACGGGAATGGACGCCTCCAGCCTTCGCCGCGCCTGCGTGGGCGGCGAGGCGCTGCCGCCCAGCCTCCGCAGCCTGCTCGGCGATTTCGGCGTCCAGGTGCTCCAGCTCTACGGCACTGCCGATCTCGGGCTGATCGCCTATGAATCCGAAGCTCTCGAAGGCCTGATCGTCGACGAGGGCGTGCTGATCGAGATCGTCCGCCCCGGCACCGGCGACCCGGTGCCCGAGGGCGAGGTCGGCGAGGTCGTGGTGACCACCTTCAATCCCGACTACCCGCTGATCCGCTTCGGCACCGGCGATCTGTCGGCGATCCTCCCCGGCATCAGCCCCTGCGGGCGCACCAACGCCCGCATCAAGGGCTGGATGGGCCGCGCCGACCAGACCACCAAGGTCAAGGGCATGTTCGTCCATCCCGGCCAGATCGCCCAGGTCGTCGGCCGCCACCGCGAGATCAAGCGCGGCCGGCTGATCGTCACCGGCGACGCCAAGGGCGACGTCATGACCCTCCACTGCGAGGTAAGCCCCGTCGACGATGCCCTCGCCGACCGTATCGCCGAGACCCTGCAGGGCATCACCAAGCTCAAGGGCAAGGTCATGCTGGTCGAGCCGGGGACGCTCCCCAACGACGGCAAGGTCATCGAGGACGCGCGGAC
Organism: Rhodospirillaceae bacterium; assembly: GCA_002721365.1. GTDB lineage: Bacteria > Pseudomonadota > Alphaproteobacteria. The sequence goes on from PBKC01000014.1 coordinate 26,938, forward strand.
GTACGAGTAAAGCCCAACATCTCCATGTCATCGCCCTCCGGCTCGACCGGAGGGCCCACCGGCCTCACACCCGTCTCGGCGTCGAAAGCAGTGGCGCGGTCCGTAAGTCCTCCGGTCAAGCCGGAGAACGACGAAGGGGGAGAGATTATCATCGGGGAAGAACGTATCGTCATCGCGAGGCGCGACGCGCCGTGGCGATCCAGACGGCCCAAGCCCGCCGGATCGCTTCGCCTCCGGCTCGCGATGACGACAAAACACGCCCCGAACTGGCCTCCTCCCGCCCCCTGTGCTAAGGACCGGCGACCTTGAAACGACGGTGCGGGTTCGGTGTCGGCCGCAGACTCCCTGATCTCCGGTGAGAATCTCGCCTGCCTGCGTGGCGACCGGCTGCTGTTCCGCGATCTCGCCTTCGCGGTGCCGGCGGGCGGGGCGGTGCTGCTCACGGGCCCTAACGGCAGCGGCAAGACGAGTTTCCTCCGCATCGTCGCCGGGTTGCTGAAGCCCACCCATGGCACGCTCAGCTTCCGCGGCGAGCCGGTCGAGGAGGACCCCGAGACCTTCCACGCCGCCCTCCACTACATCGGCCATCGCGATGCGGTGAAACCGATGCTGACGGTGGCCGAGAACCTGACCTTCTGGGCACGGCTCCGCGGCGGGCGGGGCCAGGTCGGAGAGGCGCTCGACGGGTTCGGGCTCAGCCATCTCGCCGACCTGCCGGCGCGCTTCCTGTCGGCCGGGCAGAAGCGGCGGCTGGGGCTCGCGCGGCTGCTGGCGGCACCGGCCCAGCTCTGGCTGCTGGATGAGCCGACGGTGAGCCTGGACAAGGATTCGGTCGCCGCCCTGGAAGGGATGATCGCCGAGCATCGTGCCGGCGGCGGCGCGGTGATGGCGGCGACCCATATCGACCTCGGTCTCGACGGCGCGGAGATGCTGGCCTTCGGCCCCGGCCGTCACAGAGAAGGCAGCGTGCCCGATTTCGGCACCGACCTCTTTGCCGATGCGGTCTGAGCGATGAACGCCTTCGCCGTCATCGTCAGCCGCGACGTCGGCCTGGCGCTCCGCCGGGCCGCCGACACCCTCACCGTCATCATGTTCTTCGTGCTGGCGATCGTCCTGTTCCCGCTGGGCGTCGGTCCCGAACTCGCCGTGCTGGCACGGATCGCCGCCGGCACGGTGTGGGTGGCGGCGCTCCTGTCGGCGATGCTGTCGCTCGAGCGCATGTTCCAGGCCGACTACGAGGACGGCAGCCTGGAGCAACTCGCTTTGGCGCCGGCGCCGCTCGCCTTCGTCGTCCTCGCCAAGGCGCTCGCCCACTGGCTGACGACGGGGGTGCCGCTGATCCTGGTGGCGCCGCTGCTGGCGATCCTGATGAACATGCCGGTCGAGGGCCTGCCGATCCTGATGCTGTCGATGGCGATCGGCACGCCCGCGCTCAGCCTGATCGGCGCGATCGGCGCCGCGCTCACCGTCGGCGTGCGGCGCGGGGGCGTGCTGCTGTCGCTTCTGGTCTTGCCCTTGGTGACGCCGATCCTCATCTTCGGCGTAGGTGCGGTCGAGGCGACGCTGACCGGTCTCGGCGGCCGGCCGCATCTGCTGATCCTCGGCGGCTTCACCACCGCATCCCTGTTCCTGGCGCCCTGGGCCGCCGCCGCGGCGTTGCGCCTGTCGCTGGATTGAAAGGCTAGGAGCCGTCCATGGCCTCGTTTCACGGTCTCGCCAACCCCGCCCGGTTCATGCGCTATTCCGGGGCGATCCTGCCATGGGTCGGTGGCGCGACGGTGATCCTGCTGATCATCGGCCTCTACCTCGCCTTGTTCGCCTCCCCGGCCGACTACCAGCAGGGCGAGACCGTGCGGATCATGTACGTCCACGTCCCGGCGGCGTGGATGGGGCTGATGGTCTACACGACGATGGCGGTGGCGAGCGCGGTGGCCCTGATCTGGAAGCACCCGCTCGCCGACCTCGTCGCCAAGTCCTCGGCGCCGATCGGGGCCGGCTTCACCTTCGTCTGCCTGGTGACGGGATCGCTGTGGGGCGAGCCGATGTGGGGCACCTGGGGGGTGTGGGACGCGCGCCTCACCTCGATGCTGATCCTGCTGTTCCTCTATCTCGGCTACATCGCCCTGGTCGACGCCTTCGACGACCCGACCAAGGGCGCCAAGGCGGCGGCGATCCTGGCGCTGGTCGGCTTCGTCAACATCCCGATCATCAAGTTCTCGGTCGACTGGTGGAACACGCTGCACCAGCCCGCGAGCGTCGCCAAGATGGGCGGGCCGTCGATCGACTCCGCGATGCTGTGGCCGCTCCTGATCATGGCGGTCGCCTTCACCTGCTTCTACGTGACGCTGATGTTCATGCGCGTCCGGACGGAGATCATGGCGCGGAAGCTCCGCAGCCTGAGGATGGCCCAGGCGCAGGGATAGGCAGACGCCCCTTACGGGCGAAGCAAGGTGACGCTGCCCGTTCCGTAGACCCTCCGGTCAAGCCGGAGGGCCCAGACTGCACCGCGCGCTTGGCGTTCCCCGCCTTCGCCCCTACCCCGCCCTGAGCTTGTAGCGCTGGATCTTTCCCGTCGCCGTCTTCGGCAGATCGCCCGTATAGGTGAACCAGCGCGGGTATTTGTACGGGGCCAGCCCGGCCTTCACATGGGCCAGCAGCGCTGCGTTCATCTCGGCCCCCGCCGCGTTCGGATCGGCCAGGACCACATAGGCGTGCGGCTTCACCAGCCCCGCCCCGTCGGCACGGCCGACCACCGCCGCCTCGACCACCGCCGGATGCTCGACCAGCCGCGCCTCGATCTCGAAGGGCGAGCACCACATGCCGCCAACCTTCAGCATGTCGTCGCTGCGCCCGCAGTAATAGAACGTGCCGTCGGCCTCGCGGATATAGGTATCACCGGTGTCGAGCCAGTCGCCGACCATGGTGGCCGCCGTCTTCTCCGGTTCCTCCCAGTAGCAGCGGGCGGTGGAGGGGCCGCGGATCATCAGCCGGCCGGGATCGCCGTCCGCCACCGGCTGCCGGTCCTCACCCACCACCTTGGCGTCGTAGCCCGGCACGATATGGCCGGTGCTGCCCGGGGTGACGGAATCGAGGCGGTTGGAGATGAAGATGTGCAGCGCCTCGGTCGAGCCGATCCCGTCCAGGATCGGCACGCCGGTCGCCGCCTGCCAGCGCTTCAGGATGTCCCCCGGCAGCGCCTCGCCGGCGGACACGCAGAGCCGCAGCGAGGAAAGGTCCGGCTTCGCTTCATCGAGCACCCGGACCTGCGCGCCGTAGAGCGTCGGCACTCCGTAATAGACCGAGGGCCTGAACCGGGCGACGGTCTCGAACGTCGTCTCGGGCGTCGGGCGGCCGGGGAACAGCACCGCACTTCCCCCCACCCAGAGCGGGAAGGTCATGGCGTTGCCGAGGCCGTAGGCGAAGAACAGCTTTGCCACCGAATAGACGACATCGTCAGGCCCGAGCCCGAGAATGCCGACACCGTAGAATTCGCTGGTCACCACCATGTCGCGGTGGCGGTGGACGGCCGCCTTGGGCCGGCCCGTCGAACCCGACGAGAACAGCCAGAAGCAGTCGTCGTCGGCATGGGCCGGATGGGGATTGAGATCGGGCGAGGCCGCCGCCATCGCCTCCATGAGCGGCGCGTCGGCGCTAAGGACGAGGCGCGGCCGGTGCGCGCTCGCCGCCAGCGCCGGCTCGACCTCCGCCGCATATTCGGGCGAGTAGACCAGCCCGGCACAGGCGGCGCGCTCGATCATGAAGGCGTAGTCGGGCGCCCGGAGCAGCGTGTTGAGCGGTACCGGCACGATGCCCGCCTTGATCGCCCCCCAGAACAGGTAGAAGAAGGCCGGGCAGTCCTTCACCACCATCAGCAGCCGCTCGCCCGGCCGGATGCCGGCATCCAGCAGCGCGTTGCCGCAGCGCGCGACGTTCTCCGCCAGCGCGCCGTAGGTCACCGTCTCGCCGTCAGTGGTGAGGATCGCCGTCCTGTCGGCGCGCCCTTCGTTCAAATGGCGGTCGATGAACGGCACCGCGACGTTGAAGCGATCGGCGAACGTGATGGTCGCCGGACTCGTCGAACGGTCGACGGCGACGGTGAAGTCCTGCATGGGCGTCCCTCCTCTCCCCGGTCCCATTATCGGGCGCCGGCCGAGGTGGGCAAGAGCGCGTGAAGGTTACGCCAGCCGCACGTATTCGTAGTCGATCGCCTTGCCATCGACGCCGCGGGCCGGGGCGGCGATCCAGTGGGCCATCTCGCCGGGGCCGGTGACGGGCTTCATCAGGCTCCGCACATAGGCGCGGTCGTCGTCCGTGGGCAGCCATTCGCCGCGGCGCTGCTGCCACTCCGCCTCACCGACGATGCGGCCGTCCGGCGCCACATGGATGCCGGAGAAGGCGCCGATGCCGCGGTTGAAGCCGCGATGCGGCAGGGTGAGCGCCGCGTCGATGCCGTGCCGGGCGATGATCTTGTTCCAGCGGTCGACGCCCCGCTGACAGTCGGCGATGAAGTCGTCGCGCAGCCGCTCGTTGAGCGCATTCAAGGCCGGGGCCTCGACGGTGCGATAGCCGCCCTCGCCCACTTCCGGCACCGCGTAGTGCGCGTCGGAGAGCCTGTGGTCGTCGTCGATTTTGGTCTCCTGGAAACGGCCCTTGATGCCGCCCGTGTAGTAGTTGGCGGCGTTGGTCGAGACCTCGCTGCCGAACAGATCGAGCGACAGGCTGTAGTGGAGGTTCAGGTATTTCTGCAGGGTGGGGAGGTCGATCACGCCCTGGCGGCGGAGGTCCTCGTCACCCGTCTCCCGCATCACCTCGCAGGTGCGCTGGACGACGCGGCCCACCCCGGACTCGCCCACGAACATGTGGTGGGCTTCCTCGGTCAGCATGAAGCGGCAGGTGCGGGACAGCGGATCGAAGCCCGATTCGGCCAGCGCCGCGAGCTGGAAGCGGCCGTCGCGGTCGGTGAAGAAGGTGAACATGAAGAACGACAGCCAGTCGGTCGTCGGCTCGTTGAACGCCTGGAGGATGCGCGGCCGGTCGGCATCGCCCG